>JAFUPK010000166.1 GCA_017481265.1 Clostridia bacterium | reverse complement strand
TTAGGGCAGAGCCCTAAATCGCGCCTCGCAAGGCGCGAAATACCCCTTATTCGTCCAAAAAGCGACCCGCACCAAACGAAGTTTGGTGACGCACTTCGCGCAAGCGAACGTGCTGCAGCTCGCGCATTCCTTTTACTTTTGATTTAGTCTTTTTTAATTTGACAAACCCTGTGCTTTGGCACAGGGTTTGTCAGTAGTCTGAAGCTGTTGGCATTTGCCAACAGCTTTTTTGGTCAGAGATCTACAATTATTACAGGACGGTTGAGTTTTTCGGCAATAGAAATGAGAGACTTTGTCCCTTTTGATTTGCCGTCCCAAAATGCAATTACAAGGTCTGCTATTTCCGCCATAGTTCGATTGCGAACAGGTCCTGCGGCTCTGCCGTATCTTGTCCAATCGGCAGGGAACAACTTGAGTTCATACCCTTTTTCTACAGCATATTTCTCTCCGAGGGCATCAACTCCCAAACAATGCCCGGAAAGGATTATTATGTCTTCGGTGTTTAGCTTGCTGATAATGTTGTTCATTTGAACAGTGAAATTATTGTAATCGTTATAATCCCTGCTGCCACCTATCAAAATAGTCATATGATACCCCTTTCTTTATAATGGTATTTTAACATAAAGTATCACAAATTGCAATACAAACGTGATGCATACTTGAAATAATTTGCGTAATACAATAGTATTGCAAAGGAGTGATGCATTGTGCGAGAGTTCAAAATACCGTCAATTCCACCCACAACAAATAAATGTATCAGATTTCCCAACGACATAATTGAACAGGTGGAAAAAGAAATCAAGGGCAAGAATTGTACCTTTTCCGCATTCGTTATCGAAGCTGTGAGAGTTGCTCTTGATGATTTAAAAGAAGAAAGTAAGGATTAACAAAAAATGACTGCTGTGAAAACAGCAAGCTGAGCTGTCGGTGATTGCCAACAGCTTTTTGCCTTTATGTGATATATGGTCATGATCGTGAGCACTGCATAGCATATCGCTTCATATGCTATGGCGCATTGTCAACTGATTGACAATACGATTTCGGTATGATATAATGATACCGTCTAAAGGTCGTTGAGACATAAAAGAAAGGTATAGCGATACTTATGAAAAAACTGCTTTGCTTGTTTATGGCGCTCCTTATGCTTGCGTCGGCGGTGCTTTCCGTGACTGTTTCTGCGGATGCGGAGCTTCCCTTTACCGACGTTAAGAAAAAAGCATGGTTTTACGATGCTGTAAAGTATTCCTACGACAATTCCCTTATGAACGGAACGTCGGCAACACTTTTTGAGCCTCAGGGTAAGGTCACCCGCGCAATGTTCGTGACTATGCTCGGCAGACTCCACGGTGCTGAGGAGTCTTGTGAGGTGAAATTTAAAGACGTGAACTTCAAAAAGGGCGCTTGGTACGCAGGATACGTTGGCTGGGCAAGCGACAACGGTATTGTAACAGGCTTTGAGGACAACACATTCCGTCCGAACGAAAAGCTTTCCCGCGAGCAGATGGCGGCGATCATTATGAGATATATTACCTTTGCCGACATAATTCCCACCAGAAGCCCCGATGCTCTTTCATATTTTGCAGATGAAAAGCGCATCGGCTCATGGGCTAAGGAATACGTTGACGAAATGCGCCTTATCGGAATCATCACGGGTAAGGATGGCGGCAAGTTTGATCCCAAGGGAGATCTCACACGTGCGGAGGCGGCTACTATCGTTATGCGCCTTGATGAAATGCTGAAGCTTCTGGCTCTCGGTGAGCAGACAAAGCCCGATTACACGGTCGAAGGCGAAAACTTTGCTCTCATGGGCGCGTGGGACCTTTATTACGGCGGAACAGCTCTTGACTCAGGCTACAGCGGAGTAGGCGTTGCGACGGATGAAGAGTTTCCTTATCTCAGAGAGGACACAAACGAGACAAAGTTCCTTCTCGGCGCTACTGGCGACAGAACTCACGACGATAACACGAGCTTCGGCGTTGCAGAGGAGTTTAACCCGCTTATCGGAGATAAGAACTTCTTTGAAGTTGATATGGGAGTTGCCTGCATCAGCAAGAAGGACTATCCCGTTGTTCGCTTTGCCTACAGAACCGAAAGGGATGCGCCTCTCGGATTTGGGTATATGATCGATATTTTCAGCGGATATGCAGTAGACTCCGCAGAAATGTATGATTTTGAGGAAAAGGCGGAAACCAAGGTCGACGGCGGTTGGAAATACGGTATAGTCGATGTCGGTACGGAAGTTCCTGAGTATTGGCCCACTCAGTTTATTGCAACACTTGTCAGCGATGCTGATATTGAGCTCCTCTATTTTGCGGCTTTCCCCGATATGGCATCCGCTGAGGCGTTTGATGTAACTAAGTACAAAGCTGAGCTTTCCTCCTATGAAGGAAAGGTAGTCGAGGTCATCGAAGCATCGGAAAAAGACGTACAGGCGGCACTTGACGAGGCTTACGGCAAGGCTGACTCCATCGTGAACTACTCAGGCAATATCGACCCTGCGACCATCAAGGGGAGCTGCTACTACATCTCAAATAACGGCGACGACTCCAACTCCGGTACATCACCCGATGCCCCTTGGAAGTCCTTTAAAAACCTTTATTCGGTCAAGGGAAATGCCGCAATGACGATCGTAAATTACGCTCTTCAGCCCGGTGATGCTGTTCTTCTTGAGCGCGGAAGCGTGTTCGACAAGTACAGATATGGCGAATACGATGCTCTCAACATAGCAGAGGGTATAACCTACGGAACGTACGGTGAAGGCCCGAAGCCCGTTATCACAGGACGCCTTATCATGGATGAGCCTGCGGGAAGATGGGTACAGAGCGGATATAATAACGTATGGAAGCTTGACTACAAGGTTCCCGACTATCCCGGAAACATCGAATTTGTCAAGAAGGACGGAACAGAGCTCTGGGGCATCTGCGTATATCTTGATAACTACGAAACTCCCTACAATGGAGAGCCCACCAAGAATTACGGCTTTGTCACAAACGGTGAGGACTTCTTCCACAGCGGTAACGTTCCATTTACCGATCCCGGATGCCTCAAAAATAACCTTGAGTATTTCGCGGATGTGGCAAAGGGCGAGCTTTACGTTTACTGTGACAAGGGCAACCCCGGCGATGTTTTCGGTGAGATTAACATCACCCGTAAGGAGATGGCTATTGACGACACCTTCGGCTCATGGGCTAACTCCGGCGTAACGAAGCAATACAACAGCGCCGCATTCGAATACACCTCGTCCTACAAGACCGTAGTTGACGGACTTTCCATAAAGTATGCGGGAGTCTGCGGTATCAACACATGGGGCGCCGATGACGTTTTCGTTACAAACTGCGATTTTGAGTGGATCGGCGGATCCTTTGAAAATCCTACGTCAAGATACGGTAACGCTGTTTCCAACTGGGGTGACAGTGACGGATTCTTTGTAACTGACTGTTATTTCAAGGACGTATATGACGCGGCAGTTTCTACACAGTCTACCTACGGAAGACTTGTGAACTATTATTCCTCCGGATGTGTTCTTGACAGATGCGGTCTGTCCTATGAGTTCTTCGTCAATGATAATACGTCAGATGATGGAATATCCTATCTTTCCAACATCTTCATTACAGATAACTATGTAATGCGTCCCGGCTTCGGCTTCTGCGATATCCGTGCGGACAGAAGAGGAGCATTCTTCATCCCCGGTTATCACATGACGAACGCTACGGTCGATGAGAATATCGTATACGCAGGCAACAAGAACTTCTTCACGGGTGAATATGCGATCTTCGGTATTGAGATCGCCCTCGGCAAGGCTCCCGGCGCGCAGCTTTATAATAACACTTACTATATGGATCCTGCTGAATCATATTACGGTAAGCTCGTTTACAATCTCCATACATGGAGTGGAAGCACATCGGCTCTGTATCCGTATAATTCGCAGTATCTCACGTACCTTAATTCTCTCGGAGTCGAGACGGGAAGCACGTTCTACAGTGCACCGAATCCCGATGACGCGGGAAACAGAAAGTAACAAAAAATGACTGCTGTAAAAACAGCAGTCAGACCGCTGACAAAGGTCTTATGCTGACAAAATGCACAAAAGTTTTGATCGACCTTTTTTAAAAGGGCGCGGGGTCTTGGGGCAGCGCCCCGAGTCGCACTCCGCAGAGTGCGAAATCCCCCTTATTCGTCCAAAAAGCGACCCGCAGGTCGCGCATCCCCTTTTACTTTTGATTTAGCCTTTGTTTAAGTTGACAAACCCTGTGCTTTCGCACAGGGTTTGTCATCAAGCTGAATGACTGCTGTGAAAACAGCAGTCGTTTTTTTAATATTATGCCTTATAAATAAATGCTTCCTTACCGCTGATGAGGTCGGCGGTCTTTTCGGTAAGCTCAGTGCCGTCAACGAATACCTTGGCACCGTCTATCTTCAGGGTGAGCTTCTTGCCCATGTACTCAAATTCAGCTTCGGCTGTGGTCATGCCCTCGGGCAGGCAGGGCGCGATCTCAAGACCGTCAAGAGTGGGGCGGAGACCGAACATCCACTCATATACGCCGCGCATTGCCATAGCAACGCTTCCCGTCAGGAAGCAGAACAGAGCTCTGTGATTGAAGGAGGGGAGCTGCTGCCAGCAGTTAACGATAGCGTAGGGAGGTGTGTATGTACTCTCTGTGGGATGGCGCTCTGTATCGTAGGGCATCATCCACTTCAGCATATCAAGGAGTCTGTCTCCCTTGCCTGCGGTTGCAAGAGCTCTTGCAAAGAAGCCCTGTGAGCCGTGGTTGTATACGTTACCGTTCTCGATAAGGCAGGGAGGAACGTCTCCGCTTGCAACTCGTCCCACCTTCGGAATGGGCTTTGCGCCGAGGTAGGGCCAGAAGAGCTTATATCCCATATCGCACTTGAGGAACTCTGCATTTTTAATGATGCTCTCGGTCTTTTCCTCGTCTGCAACGCCTGCGATGATGGAATAGTAGTTGGATACGCCGTACATACGCTTCTCACCGTCGGGATCCTTTTCGGAGAAGATCCAGTCGCCGTTGTCGCTGAATACGCCGTTGTAGTAGCCCTCGCTGTTATAAGCGTGACGGTTGAGATTCTCCTTGAAGAACTCTGCCATGTCAAGGTAACGCTTTACATCAGCGGTAGGATCAAGCTTTTTGAGAATATCGGAGAGGTACTTCATGCCCATGACCATCTGTGCGCTTACGGTGACGCTTTCGCCTCTGCCCTCAAGTCCGGCACCGTTTACAGCGTCAAGCCAGTCTCCGCCGCGGATCTTGCAAAGTCCGTGCTCGCCGATATTTTCATCTGCAATGTAATACTCAGCGCCCTTGATGAGGTGCTCGAGGATGGTGCTCTTTTCGTCGCTGTCAAGCCACTCGGTGGTCTCGTTGAGGATAGCGTAGTCGCCGGTGTGAGCAAGGTACTGCCACATGAACTCGACGAAGAATGCTCCACCGTCAACGTGTGTCCTGAGGTCGTGCTTGCCGTGCTTGCCCTTGGCGGAGTACTGTCTGGGGAACCAGCCGTCGCTTCTCTGGCACTCGCACATGGTGAGGATGATCTTTCTCGGGGACTCCTTGTCGATGAAGAGAAGGGCGGTGTAGTCCTGAGCGGAGTCACGTGAGCCTCTCATTCCCGTAGGCCAGCCGCGGTCGAGCGCCGCTACCCACTTCATCTGGAGAGGAAGCCAATATTTTGCGTAGTTGTCGAACTCGTCGTCGCCTGTTTTGACTGAGCTCATTGCGAAGAGTGCGTCGAATTCAGCCTTTCTCTCCTGCTTCTTTTCCTCAAAGTAAGCGTTGTCGAAGTAGCCCATCTCTCCTTCAAGAGCATCAAGCGTGAGGACTGCGGTCATCTCGCGCTCCTCGCCGTCCTCAAGAGACCAGTTGTAGGATGCGGCATATACGGGGAGGAAGCCGTAGAGTCTGTCGTTGTTTGTATAAACTCTCTCGGGATTTGCGATGCTTCCGCAGCCAACGTACTTTTCAAGGCTCAGCTCGTGAGCTGCAAGATCCTCTGCCGGGAGAGCGTAGCTGATGCGGCGGCGGACATTGCTGTTGACCTCGGCACTGAGAAGCTTGGAGGTGAAAACAAGACGGTCACCGATCTCGCATGAGTTGTCGATATACCACTCGTACTTGTCCCAGGGCGCCATATTAGCCTCGTTACCGTAGGGAAGAAGCTGAGGTGCAACGTTGATGGATGCCTTCTTGCCGCTTCTGTTCGTTGCTCTGAATTTCATAGCAACGGTGATACCCGATTTCGGGATGATGAATTCGGTTTCGAAGTGGATCCCTGCATGATCGAAGGAGTATACCGCAGCTTCGGGAAGGAACTTGATGCTGAGATTTTCTCCCTCTTCCTTGATCGGGAGATCATTCGGTGCGAAGAAGTTTGTGATCCTGCCGTCGAAGGCGTCGCTCGTGAGATTGATAAACCAGGGGGAATACTTGAAGTGGTTCTCCTTTTTGAAGAGCATGATGTCTCCGGGGGGATGTGCCTGGACGTAAACGGGGCCGAACTGGTCGACCTTGAGAAGGACATCGTGATTTTCGTAGATGTACTCCCATGATGCGGGCAGACGGAGAGTGTTGATCTCATAGCCTGCCGTGCCTTTGATAAAGTTTCCGAACATGATTTATTCTCCTTTTTATTCCGACGGCAGCCGTCGGAGGCGTTTTGGTGTTGATATTATTTTAGCATATTTTATCTCCAGTGTCAATCGGGTGGATACATGGGGCTCGCAGTAATAGTATTTGTCGAAAAGTTTTCTGCGGTGTTTATCATGATATTCTTGCAATATGTTATCATTATATGATAAAATATTGCAAATGAAGCTTTAAGGAGCAGTTATGCGAACAATTGAAACTGAAAGACTGATATTGCGTGATTGGCGTGAAACAGATCTTGATGATATGTTTATTTGCCTTTCCAATCCTAATGTTTCGTT
>JAFUPK010000165.1 GCA_017481265.1 Clostridia bacterium | reverse complement strand
CTCCTTGGCTTATGTTTATCTTTTGTTGCCTTCGGCAACAAAAGATAAACGGAGAAAACTTTCATTACTCTCTTTCATTATTTTTTCTTTTATCTAAAATAGTTATTCTACTCATAGCTAAAGCTTTTTGGCACCACCAGCTCTGCTGGTGGTTTTTGTCTACAATAACACAAAAACTCCCCTTTCGGGGAGTTTTCTGTATCTTACTTTACGTAGTCCATAAATCTTTCGAGCATTACTGCGAACTCTGCGCGGGTGAGGGTTGCATCGGGACGGAGGGTATTGTCTGGGTATGCTTCTACGATGCCTGCATCAAGAGCCCAGAGCCAGATCTTTGTAAGCCCATCCACATCGTAAAGATCTATAATATCATATGAATTATTATACATTTTATGAGCGGTGGAAAATAGATGTGAGCTATTTTTTCTATCATTGTCAGCTTCAGGATATTTTGTACTCTTTTTCGGGAATTTTTCATTGTCGGCATAGTCAGAAATATCTCCGTCCGAGCCTGTTTCCATTTTCAGTACCTTTTCAGTAAAGCGGAAGAACGCAAGGACAGCATCCGATCTCGTTATCTCGGTATCTGCGCCTTTAGCATCACTGCCTATCGAAAAAGTGATAAACCCCGGCGATGCATCGGGATCATCTATGCATCTGAGATAGGCATCATAGGTGAAGCCTTCCCCAAAAAATCCCGAAAATCTCCCTGATGATGGATTTATGGAACAATATGTGAATTCGAAATTGGCAATACTGTTATTCACAGCCCACAGAACCGCATCCTTGTACCAAGTGTCCTCCATGTTTTCAATCGGCACAAGCTCTTCGTATTCTTCTTCACCGGTCATACGGTGAAGTGCTGTAAGGAGCTCCTTTGAGAGCACAGGACTTTCATCTAAAGTATATTCACCGTCAACAAAGCCTTCGGTAAGCTCTTCTACGGTGAGCTCGGGTAATGAAACTTCGGGAACCTTGGGAGCGTCTGTCTCGGGGGCTTCGGTCGTATCCGCTTCGGTTGTTTCGGGAGCCTCGGTTGTGTCAGCGGAAGTTGTCTCGGCTGTACTGTCAGTTGTAGTCTGCGACTCTGTAGAAGCACATGATATCACGGAAGTCATTAAGATAATCATACATAACAGCAGTGATGTAAGTTTGAAAATGTGTTTCATTTATTTTACCTCCTTGAAAATATAGATTACAAAGATTTCCTTTGCAGTTTTATTATATCACACGATGTACAATGTGTCAACAGAGAACGCAAACTCGCATTATTATTCTACATATCGCACAAAAAAACGGTGGGACTTTATACAAAACGACGGAGAGCTAAAAGCCCTCCGTCAATAGTAAAATTTACGCTTTCGCACGTCTGCGGTCGCTTACGATCTTATAAATCATACTTGCAATAAAGCCAACACCGAACATGACCGCACCGCGGATCAGTATAGGCAGCATAAAGGGATCGATCACAGAACGGATAAGCTCAAAAGGAACGCCGAGAGATGACGCAAGGTCAGTCTCGGGAAGAATTAAGCTAAGCGCCGCATAAGCCGCTCCGGAAGTAACGAGGAATACACCGCCCACTATGGCAACCGATACGGTAACATAGGTGAACACTGCGCGAAGCTTCTTTCGGTTGATGGCTGCAACAAGTCCCGCAATGGCACACACAAGCACGATGAGAGTAATATACGCCCAAAGAGACAAGCCTCTGTGCATCAGAGTAAGATCCATATCAAGCTCGTCCTCAAGAGATTCCTCGGAAAGCGAACGGATCACATCACTGCGGCGGAGCTCGGCTTCAAGCTCCTCATAATCCGCTTCCTTGAACTCATACTCAACAACCTCTTCGATGGTATCCTCGTTTTCGCGGATCCATGTGATAACTCTGTCGGCATCAAGCTCACGAAGCTCTTCGCCGTTTACAAGGTACGCTGAATAATCGGCTATTACCTCGCCGAGGAACTCGTCAGCCTTTGTATCCTTAAGGACCTCTACGACCTTGTCCTCATCGAGATCATACTTTTTCTTTACTTCCTCGTCGCAAAAATCAAGAATATACTTCGACAGGGGGACATCTCTGCCGTTTTCATCTTCGATAGTGATCTCTTCAATGTCCTCGATCTCAATGGATGAAATTGAAGCCTTTATGCTGTCGGGATCGAATGTGCCGCGAATGATACCGAGACTTGAAGTAGTGAGAAGCACTACACAGAAAACAAAGGAAAGGAAAATGGAGAGCAGCTTTATTCCGATTCCGGACGGCTGCTTTTTTTCCTTTTTCACAGCCTTTACAGGTGCCGCCGTCATAACCGCAGCCTTATTTTCAGTGTACACATTGTTCGGCGCACTGTACTGCGTTTTGAGAGCCTCGGCACGCTCTGCCAAGGGATTATGGGTCAAGATCGTAGTGGGTGCAGACATGGGATCGTCAGGCAGCTGCACGGGATCAGCCTCCTGCTTCACCTCTTCCTTCATGGAAGCACCGCATTTGGTACAGAACAGAGCCTTATCCTCAAGATTGGCTCCGCAGCTCTTACAGAATTTCATTATAACCTCCGTTCAGCCTGAGGCTGATAGAATTACTTTTTACAATATGATTTTAGCATATTTCCCGTAGTATGTCAACCACGCAAGGAATATAATCCATCGCAATTATCCCCATTTCCCGATCCTCCTTTACAAAAAAGGAACCTGCCTTTGCAAAGCAGGTTCCTTTTTTTATCAATATCTGCCTATCTCGTAGAAGTGATTATCGAGGAAATCTACGCCCTCGCGGATACTGTAGTCTCCGAGAGTGGGGTTCGTGAAAATGGGGTTTTCATCAAGGCTGAAATGGAGGTTGTTCTCCACCTTGCTGAAGAGAGATACCTCCTCATCGATCTCGTTATCCGCACCAAAGGCATAGTTGTTCTCTATCACGCAATAAGAGGGATTGATAATGAAATCGGGATCGGGGAGAAGCTCATCCGCACGAGCCATATCAGTCTTGATATCGTAGAACTTGGGCCAGCGGGTTTTCCAGAGATCATAAGCCGCAGTTCCCTCCTTGGGAGCAAGGGAGAAGCTGTTATAGAAAGTTCCCCAAGTGGGAGAGCCTGTTAAGTTATCGTAAGAATACTCATCATCGCCGATGTACATACCGCGGTACTTTGTACCGTAGTAAAGACAACAACTGTCACCGCCCTCGATATACACGTTGTCACGAATTATATTATCACGTCCGTCGGAGCGG
>JAFUPK010000164.1 GCA_017481265.1 Clostridia bacterium | reverse complement strand
GTGCAGAATGTACACCTGCGGCCCCACCGTGTCTCCTTTCGCCCACATCGGCAACCTGCGCTCCTACATCATGGAGGACGTACTGGACAAGTACCTCTCCTACACCGGTCTGGAAGTGACCCGCTGCATGAACATCACGGACGTTGGTCACCTTTCCTCCGATGCGGATACCGGCGAAGACAAGATGCTCAAGGGTGCAAAGCGCGAGAAGAAGACCGTTATGGAGATCGCGCAGTTCTATACCGATGCGTTCTTCGAGGACTGCAAGAAGCTCAATATCCGCCGTCCCGACGTGGTTCAGCCCGCTACAGGCTGCATCGACGACTTCATCAAGATGGTGGAGGGACTTATTGAAAAGGGCTACGCTTACGTATCCGACGGAAACGTATACTTCGATACCTCCAAACTCGATGAATACTACGTATTCAACAAGCACGACGTTGAAGACCTTGAGGTAGGTGTTCGCGAGGGCGTTGAGGAGGACACCGCCAAGAGAAACAAGTCCGACTTCGTTCTTTGGTTCACTAAGTCGAAATTTGACGATCAGGAGCTCAAGTGGGACAGCCCCTGGGGTGTAGGTTATCCCGGCTGGCACATCGAGTGCTCCGCTATCAGCCTCAAGTACCTCGGCGAGTATCTTGACCTCCACTGCGGTGGAATCGACAACGCATTCCCCCACCACACCAACGAAATTGCACAAAGTGAAGCGTATATCGGTCACAAGTGGTGCCCTCACTGGTTCCACATTCTCCATCTCAATACAAACAGCGGTAAGATGAGCAAATCCACAGGTGAGTTCCTGACTGTTTCACTTCTTGAGAGCAAGGGTTACGATCCCCTTGTATACCGCTACTTCTGCCTCCTTTCTCACTACAGAAAGTCTCTCGTATTCTCCTACGAGGGTCTTGACAACGCGGCTGTTTCATTTAAGAAGCTCGTTGAGCGCATTGCGGCTCTCGATCCTGCGGGAGATGTAAACGAAGCTGATTTTGCCGCACTTAAGGCCGGTTTCAAGGAAGCTATGGATAACGACCTCAACACTTCCCTTGCCATCACGGCTCTCTACGACGTATTAAAGGCTAAGACAAACGGTGCCACAAAGCGCGCCCTTATCGCAGATTTCGATACCGTTCTCTCCCTTGACCTTATTGCCAAGGCTGACAAGCTGAGAGAGGAGTCAAAGAAGGCTGAAGAAGCCGCTGCTCCCGTCATCGACGCAGAGCTCAAGCTTTGGATCGAGGAACTCATAGCTGAGAGAGCCGATGCAAAGAAGAACAAGAATTACGCTCGCGCAGACGAGATCCGTGCTGAGCTCAGCGCAAAGGGCGTTACCCTCAAGGACACAAAGGACGGTACTCTCTACACCGTCTCATAAGGGAGGTCAAGGTGAAAAACATCATAATCGGAATAGACGTCGGCGGAAGTACCACCAAGATCGTCGGATTCAACCTAAAAAGCGGTCAGAGAGAGCTCATTGAGCCACTCTTTGTAAAAGCTACCGATCCTGTGACGGCTACCTTTGGTGCCTTCGGTAAGTTTTTAGTGACAAACTCCCTTTCACTTGAAGACATTGAGCGCGTAATGATCACGGGAGCAGGCTCGTCCTTCATTTCACAGCCGCTTTACGGTCTTCCCTGCTACAAGATCGAGGAATTTATGTCCATCGGTCTCGGCGGACTCTACCTGTCAAAGCTTCCCCGTGCGCTTATAGCAAGCCTCGGTACAGGCACGGCTCTCGTATACGCCGAAAGCGGCAAGGAGCCTGAGTACCTTGGCGGTACAGGTGTCGGCGGCGGTACGCTCATCGGACTTTCAAAGAAGATGCTCGATATGGACACCGTTGACCACATCGAACAGCTTGCAAAGTCAGGCTCACTTGACAAGATCGACCTGCGTATCGGTGATATGATAAACAAAAACAACATCCCCGGCTTCACAGACACCACAACAGCATCAAACTTCGGAAATATCAGTGATCTTGCAACAAAAAACGATATTGCCCTCGGAATCATCAACATGGTATTTGAGACCATCGGCATGATCTCGATCTTTGCCGCAAGAGGCAGAAGCATCCGTGACGTTATCCTCACAGGTAACCTTTCAAGCGTTGCTCAGGCTGAGGATATCTTCAAAACTCTCAACAAAATGTTCGATATGAACTTTATGATCCCCGAATATTCACGCTTCGGAACAGTAATCGGCGCCGCTCTTGCGGAGTGCACCGAAAGACTGTAAAAATAATTAAAATCAGAAAAGAAGG
Organism: Clostridia bacterium; assembly: GCA_017481265.1. Taxonomy (GTDB): domain Bacteria; phylum Bacillota; class Clostridia; order Oscillospirales; family CAG-272; genus RUG11130. Next base: position 4,597 of record JAFUPK010000164.1, on the reverse strand, counting down.
TCACTTTTAATGGAAACACTGCTCATTCTATCAATCGCACTGCTTGCGGGACTTCTTATGTCCCGTGTGGTCAAGCCCCTCGGTCTTCCCGCAGTTACAGCTTACCTCGTTGCCGGTATCCTTATCGGTCCCTTCTGTCTCGGCAGACTTGGATTTGCGGGAATCGGCTTCACCTCCCTTGATGAGGTCAAGGCGCTTGAGATCATACCCGACGTTGCCATGGGCTTCATCGCGTTCGCCATCGGTAACGAGTTCCGCCTCTCTCAACTAAAGCTAAACGGAAAAAAGGCTACCGTTATCGGTATCATCCAGGCTGTTGCGGCAACCCTTCTCGTTGACGCGGCGCTCATCGGCTTCCACTTCATCGCACCCGAAGTTCTCTCACTTCCCGCAGCGATCACCCTCGGAGCTATCGCTTCCGCAACGGCTCCTGCGGCAACTCTCATGGTCGTAAGACAGTACAAGGCTAAGGGTCCCCTTACAGACCTTCTCCTTCCCATCGTTGCCCTTGACGATGCTGTAGGACTTGTGATCTTCGCTGTCTCCTTCGGTATCTCTAAGGCTCTTACTTACGGTACCGTTGATATTCTTCAAATCGTCGCAGAGCCTCTCATTGAGGTAATACTCTCCCTCGCACTCGGCTTCGTTATGGGTATCCTCTTTAACCTCACTGAGAAGATGTTCCACTCACGAAGCAAGCGTATGTCCATTTCCGTAACATTTGTTATCCTCACAGTTGCACTTACCAAGATCCAGTTCCACATCGGCAGCGTACACTGCGGATTCTCTGCACTTCTTACCTGTATGATGCTCGGAACCGTGTTCTGTAACGTGTGTGACGTTTCCGAGGAGCTTATGGACAGAACCGAAAGATGGACAAGCCCTCTCCTCGTGCTGTTCTTCGTATTCAGCGGTGCGGAGCTTGACTTCGCAGTTATCGGAAGCCTCTCCGTAATTCTTGCAGGTATCGTTTACATAATCGCACGTTCAGCAGGTAAGTATCTTGGTTCCTTCTGGAGCGCAAAGGCAGTAGGATGCGATAAAAATATCGTCGACTACCTCGGTGTCACGCTCCTTCCCCAGGCGGGAGTTGCACTCGGAATGTCCGTTATCGCTGAGCAATATCTCCCCGGTGACGGTACGATCATCAGAAACATTGTTCTGTTCTCCGTTCTCGTTTATGAGCTTGTAGGTCCTGCCCTCACAAAGATGGCACTTACTAAAGCCGGTGAGATCATCCCCGGTGCAAGAAGTGCCCGTGGTAAGAAGGATGTTATCATCCACGACGAAAAGTAATAATTACAAAAAACTGACTTGCTCGCGCAAGTCAGTTTTTTTGTTAATCTAAAAAGAATTTTCTGTAGTAGACACCCTCAGCTTCGATGTCGAATACATAGTCATCGTAGTAGTAGAAGGTCGTTCCTCTCTCGATTCCGAGTGACGCAAGGTACCTGATATACTGTTCGGTGTAGGGATATAATGTCTTATTATTACCCGATCCGTCAAGAATGTTATTCGTGCTTCTTGCAACGTATCCGTGAAGTCTGTTCATAAAGTATACGTTGTTTCGCATGATGATGCCTTCTGCGTGGTCTCCTCTTGCGAGACCGGCGGTATTAATAGCAAACTTAGGGCAGGACAGATTGATATTGTTCTCAAAGACCATATTCTTAGTGGGTGTTCCCCATCCCTTTGCCCCGAGGAAGAATGTACCCGTAAGATTGTAAATGGATCTCTGGTGACCGAAGCCATATCCCGCGTAACGCTCGTAGTTATCCTTTACGAATACGTTTTCAAAGCAGGTATCCGCACCTCCATTGAAGAACTCAACGCTCATATTACAGTTCTCAATGACATTACCGGAAAATTCAATGTTTATCATAGAGCCTGTACCCTGAGATGTAAGTCCCGTATCGAATATCTGATTAACGTAGCAGTTTCTTACGTAGAAAGCATCACAGGATCCCCAGTTCTCAACAGCGTTACCGAGGCCGTTATCACTTCCGCCGATCCATTCAAGAACGCAGTTCTCAATTGTAAGGTTGAAGTGCTGACCTGCAGAGATACCGTGGCGTCCCGTATACTTTACTGCAAGGTTATCGATCACAGTAGGATAATCTGCGATGTTCTTATCTGAAAGCTCACCTGCAATTCCTATGGTATGAGAGCTCATGCGGATCTCGTCAAAGAGCTCGCCGGGGTTACCCTTATCGTAATAGAGATAAAGCTCGTTTGCCACTTCATCGTGGAAGAACTCAAGATTGTTATGCATATCAGCTATGCTATAGAAGTTTACACCGCCGGAACGGTAGAACTCAAATCCAGTAGTTACCATTCCGCTTTCTGAGGTGAGTCCGCCGTTATAGGGATTCTGACGGTCTGCTACGTACACCTTGATTCCCCAGCCCTCGCCGTCCTTGCCGCGGAAGATCATGTTTCCGATATCCTTATAACCCTCAAGGCTGTCCTCAAGCTTCCATACGTTTGGAGTACCTGTAGCACTCCATGTACCCGCAGGCTTGCTTGTGAGCACGCTTGCCGTAAACATAGGCTTGTCACCCTTGCCGTAAGCACCATAGGTAACACCGGGATATACATCAAGATAGGAAGGCACCGCCTTATCCATAGACTCGTACTTGTTAAATTCGCTTCCTCTTTCGAAGAGTACAGCATCTCCGGCCTTGGCAACAGAATAAATAACAAGTCCGCCGGCCTTTACGTCATAAAGCTTGGAAAGTGTTCTCCACGGTTTTTCGGGAGACAGACCGTCGTTGGCATCGTTACCGTTAAGTGAGGAAACGTAGTATACCTTGTTGCCTCTTGCGAGAATGGGGGCAGGGTCGATATCGTTTGTGCTGTTTATGATCGCATCACGCTTTTCGTCGATGAGAGAGTTGTACTCGTCGATGAGAGCGTCATCAGCTTCTCTGAAGTCGATCTCTGCACCGTCGTAGGTCGAAAGCTCGTCTGTGTAATCGGAAAGCTTGAAATTCTTTGCTTCTTCCTCTGACTTGAACATAGCAATGTATGCGATCTCGATATCTCTGTCGACGTCGCCAAGCTCAAGAGATACATTATACACATGGCTGTCGATTCCGGGAAGCTGACCTTCAAGAATAGTTCTGTAAAAATCATACGTTACGTATTTAATTCCGTCAAAACCGGTCTCTTCACCATACTCAACACGGCTAAGCACATTATTGTTGAAAGCAAGTTCAGGATCATAGGATGCCGAAGTCTTGTATCCGATACGGATAAATCCGTATTCAGCGAAGGAATCCAAATCAAATCCAAGCACCTTGAAGTCCACAGCCATATAAGTGGGAGACTTGATACCGTTATCGGGCACCTCATAGAAATGGAGGGGCTTACGTCCGTCCGCATCACCTGCGAGAGTGGGAACGTCGCCGGTAGTCACCTTCGTTCCGTTATAGCTTGTGGTAACTGCAGTACCTGAGTAGTAGAGATCCCATGCGCTGATAAGCTGGAAATCACCGTTCTCAGCCTTGTAATCAGGTGTAATGGGCTTTTCAATGCGGAGATAATTTATCATCTCGTGAAGTCTCTGTACGATAGTAGCCGCTTCCGCACGGGTAAGCGTGCCCTTTGGATTGAAGTTGCCTGCGTTGTCGCCCTTTACAAGTCCGTAGGTCTTCATATAGTTTACAAATTCCTTTGCCCAGTTTGCGATCTTCTTGTTATCTGCGAAGGTCACGGGAGCTGTGGGATCCTTTACGGGAGAAATGCCGAGGTACTGCACGTAGCGTGTCATAGCCGTCGCCATCTGCTCACGGGTAAGGGACTCATTTGGGCGGAAGGTGTTGTCGGGGAAGCCTGTGAATATCTCGTTATCGCTTGCCCAGCATACATAACCCGAGTACCAGGAATTCTTCTTTACATCTGAAAAAGCACCTGACTCATAGGGTTTTGCACCGTGAAGTCTGCCGAGGATGGTGACGAACATAGCGCGCGTCATTTTCGTGTTAGGCTCAAATTTGTCTGCCGTGGTGCCGTTCATAAGCTCGTTTTCGAACACGTACTTAACAGCTTCATAGAACCATTTCTTTGCACCAACGTCCTTAAAGGGGAGCGTATCCTCAGCACCTGCTGAAGTTATACAGATGCTTGATAGCATCAGCACTGCAAGGATCATTGAGAGTAATCTTTTTTTCATGATCTTAGTCCTTTCTTTTAAAGCAAAGCTTTACAGTATAATTATATCATATTAAAAGTAATAATTTAATGGCTTATTTATGAACGTACATATTTTCGTCATACGTCACAAATCGTTCGCCTTGTTTTTGTGCACAATGCGCACAAAAAGCTCCTTTCGAAATCGAAAGGAGCTTAGCTTGATGACAAACCCTGTGCTTTCGCACAGGGTTTGTCAACTTATACAAAGGCTAAATCAAAAGTAAAAGGGGATGCGCGACCTGCGGGTCGCTTTTTGGACGAATAAGGGGAATTTCGCACTCTGTCCTACTTCGTTTAGCGAAGTAGCCGCGACTCAGGGCGCTGCCCCAAGACCCCGCGCCCTTTTAAAAAAGGTCGATCAAAACTTTTGTGCATTTTGTCAGCATAAGACCTTTGTCAGCGG
>JAFUPK010000163.1 GCA_017481265.1 Clostridia bacterium | reverse complement strand
ATATAATTGACTGTAGGCATATCTGCTCCTCCGATAAAGTTTTGTCTAGTCAACTTTATTTTATCAGATTTCGGCAGATATGCCTATCTTTTTTTGCTATCTGTCAGGTCTTACCCCAACTTTTATTATAGAACCAAAAAAACACAAAAAATTTTTTCACACTTGAAATAAATATATTTTTATGATATACTTATAAAAAATATTATAAAAACAAATTAAAGGAGACCAATATGAAAAAGTTCATGTCAGCAGCAATAATTTGCATGATGCTTGTGTCTGTTTTGGCAATCGGTGCATCTGCAGAGTCCTTTATTCCCGGCGGAGAATACTGTGATCTCTCCATAGAAGTAAAGAAGGCAGACAGCGCAGCCGTTATCAAGGACGGTATCATCAGCGAGAACGAATATGAGAAGGCTGATATCTCCGTGTCCGAGGCGGATTCAATGCTTGGTATTGCTTGGAGTCAGAACGTAGAGATGTACCCCCTTGCCAGTGAGATGCTCAAGACAGTTGAGTTCTATTTCTCATGGGATGAGATTCATGGCTTTAATTTTGCAGCAAAGTTTAAGCCTCACATCATCATGCAGGAATTCGAGCAGCCCGAGAAATTCTACAGTGAGTATGACGGCACCTGGATGAACGGCGGCGACGACTTCCTTAACCAGACCGGTATCCATGTCAGTGTAGGTGAGGAGCTCAAACTTTATTCGCTTCTCCACAGCGGCGAAGAATACGATCACGGATTTATCTACCGCTGGGCAGTAGCTAAGAGAACCACCGACGGTCAGTATATCAGCGGTTACTACACCAAGGGCGGACTTGTGGGAGACACTCCCGTTCCCGGTGAGGACTATATCATTGAGTACACCGACGACGGATATGTTATCTGCGAGTACTCCATCGACTTTGCCGAGATCAAGCCCGATGCACGTGCAGGCGACCAGCTCTATATATCTATAGGTCTTACAGCAGGTACAAGCGATAAGCCTAATGAAAACTCTTACAGCATCAACCTTGGCGAGTACACATATTATATGCTCCGCGACAAAGAGGCACAGAACGGACGCTTTGTTCTCTTGGATGAACAGATTCCGAATGACGCTTCAAGTGAAGATACTACTGTCTCCACAGAGACCGCTGCAACCGAGAACGTAACAACAACTGTGGCAACCACACCCGCTCCCACACAGCCTGCAACAACAGTTGTTGAGAGTGTAGAGGTAGAGGTAACAGACGGTGATGGAAATGTAGTAACCGACACAGACGGAAACGCAGTAACTGAGGTCGTCACCACTATTATCACAGAGGCTCCTACACAGAGCGCAGGTCAGGACACAAGCTCGCCTGTGACCGGCGACCCCATGATCATCGCGGCTGTTGTAGCTGCTATCTCTGCTTGCGGTGTTGTAGTTACAAAGAAGAGAAAGTAATTCACACTGTAGTCAATGGCGTAAAATAAATATACTGCTTTTCAGGAAAGTCAATCGACGAGCTTCTTAAGAGAGCGAGTGTCAAGATAACCGAAAGATTCCTCCGCATCGGCGAGCTTTGCTATAAGGGCGTAAAGTACCCTGTAAACGAGGGTAGGAGCGGTACTCTTACACAGCATCTCTACGACACACACCGGTATCCGGTGGGGTAAGGTAGAGGACACATTCGGTTGGACTGTAGAAGTTAAGTAAAATTTAAAAAACAGGCGCACTTCAACAGCAGAAGTGCGCCTGTTTTGTGTAGGGGAGGATAGATAATCATGCTTGCACGTGTACATATCAAGGATGAAGACCGATTTTTCAGATCGGTAGTATATGCTACTGTCAGGTCTGAAGGAAGACCATTACTTGAGGGATTGCCGGAACAGTTTTATCATGACGAAATGTCTGTAATAGTATATGACCCTAAGAAAGAGAGCTTTATTCTTGTTCCACATGAAGGATATCATATACACGATAATTCTCACACTTCCATGAATATACCGAAATCTTATTATATCGAATATTATTATTATATTTATAACGATCAACGTGTGGGTTGGGGAAAACTGTCAGAAGAAACAGTAGAAGCGATTGATAGTGTAAAAAACGATTACTCCAAGCTGAGAAGGATATTATCTGTTGAGGGTTATCCCGAAATAATAGAAAAATTTGAATTTATTGCGACACTTATAAACGGAAAATCCGTAAGTGTTATCGATGCGGGAATAGAGCTTCGTGAGCCGGATGATAGCAACGAATGGAACTATATTACGTGTCAAAAGGATGCCGATGAACTGTTAAGACAATTTTACGATTTTCACGAAGCTACGGTGAAGTCTTTCGGTTATGAGGCCGAAGGTTGGAAAGGCAAGCGGCTGAACCTTGTTCTGAAACAGGGATACAATGCATACGAAAACCCACCGGATGTATTATTCTGCTTTGAGGGAGTGATGGAGATGCTGTATCCGTCATTCTATGGTCTTGGTGAAGGGAATATCCCCTATATTCATATCAATGTAACCGAGGCAGATGTGTTTTTTGGTGACGATGAGATAGATTGTCTCGAAGATCTTCCTCTCATGCATATTGACAAACCCATGTATTTCTACGCGATGAGCGTGAAATGGAAATTGCTTGAGTAATTTCAAAGGTGAATGTACACAAATTGAAATATATATGAAAACTTTTTTTGAAGTAATGTTGTGTTAAGATGCGAAAGTACAATAACCACAGTCGCGTAGTAGCCACGTGTTCCCGTCATACAGTATTCTTGTGATCCATCGACAGGATCACCAAGGTATTCCCCTACGGAGATGCGAGGGTGTTCGTCCGTCTTTCGGTGTTCTGTACGGCTGCGAATTTCGTCTGTTTCATCTGTAGGGGCTGTCCCTATGTGGCAGCCCGTGAGCTTGACGTGCATTTATCACGTATTGTATGTCTGTAATCCATAGAGGAGGATAAAGTCTCCCACACTATGGATGTTAGGCAGTACACCTTAGGCAGGCACCATATCTTGTCTATACATTATCTAAGAAAGGATAAATCCATGGAAATTACTATAGAACACGCATCACCTACAGATGCGGCAGAGCTTCTTGATCATTTGAAGCTCGTCGGCGGAGAAACAGACAACCTGACTTTCGGTGCAGAAGGACTTCCGTTCTCTGTAGAAGCAGAAACGGAGTATCTTGCGCATATGGAAAGCTCTGCAAACAACTTTATGCTTCTTGCCAAAGCGGACGGTCACATAATAGGTAACGCAAGTCTTTCGAGACTTCCGCGCCGCATGAGCCACAGAGGTGAGCTTGCTGTGGCAGTGGCAAGGGAATACTGGGGACAAGGTGTAGGAACTCGCCTTATGAAGGAGATCATCGTCCTTGCTGAAGAAAACGCTTTTGAGGCTGTGGATCTGCAAGTCAGAAGCGACAATGTCCGCGCTGTTCGTCTTTATGAAAAGCTTGGATTTATAAGGCTGTTTGATTATCCCGACTATTTTAAGATAAACGGCGTGAAGCATGACGTTTCCTTCATGACAAAGAAACTAAAATAATCTGCTACTGCTAAAACAGCACTATTGTACACAAAAGGTGTAAAATAGTAGAGAAAAAGCATAGACTTTTGTGAGATTTTATAGTATAATTATTGAAAGTACAAAGCTAAATGCTCAGAATTTACAAGAAGGAGAAATAATAATGAAAAGAATTCTTTCTTTTGTCCTTTGCGTCCTCATGCTGACAAGTGTGCTCTTTGTCGGTGCGGCAGCTGCAGAAAAGCCCCCCTACACGGACGTAAAAACGGGCCGCTGGAGCTATGCGGACATTATGTACGTCACCGAAAAGGGACTTATGAACGGCAAGGAGGAGGGCAAGTTCTCTCCCGCAGAAACTATGACCCGTGCAATGGTGGTTACCGTGTTCTACCGCCTTGCAGGTTCACCCGACGTTGAATATGAGCCTACCTTTACCGACGTAAAGGCTAACAAGTGGTTTACCGACGCTATCATCTGGGCATCGGCTAACGGTATCGTGAATGGTACCGGAGACGGCAAGTATGAGCCTATGGCCAGCGTTACACGTGAGCAACTTGCGACTATCATCATGCGCTACGCTCAGTTTGACTACATAAAGACTGACAAGACCGTGGACATCACAGGCTATGCAGACTATAAGCGAATCCACGACTACGCACGCGAAGCTATGTCCTGGGCAAATGCAGAGGGACTTATCACAGGTAAGACCGAAAGCACGCTTGCTCCCCGCGAGGGCGCTACCCGTGAGCAATTCGCTGCTATACTTCACAGATTCGATACCGCCGGGTTTGACTATGAGCTTGTGTACAACGCTCCCGTATACGGACAGAATTACGTAGCACCCGAGTACGAGCTCGTAACCGATGCTGACATATACGTTGCAGTAGACGGTGATGACACAAATCCCGGTACCCTTGATAAGCCCATCAAAACATTCGAGCGCGCACGCGATATGGTATATGAGCTGAAGCAGACCAAGAAGGAAGGCGGTATCAAGGTAGCCTTCAAGGCAGGCGAGTACGGTACTCTTGATAATCTTACGTTTACTCCCGAGGATGCCGGAACAGCCGAGTGTCCCATTACATACTGCAAGTACGGTGACGGCGATGTTATTTTCCGTAACGGTCTCGTTCTTCCCGAAAAGGATTTCAAGCCGCTCACAGACGCCGAAAAGAGTCTTTTCACCGAATTGGCTGTAAGCAGTATCAAGAAGATCGACCTTAGCGGAAAGATCGACGTGATAAATACCACCGACTACATATTCTCGGGAACCACCGTCTGCCACGAGGCAAGATTCCCCGACAAGAACGCCGACGGAACAGATAACCATTACATTGATTTCACCACCCGCGTCGAGGAAGAAGGCAAAGAGGAATGGGAATACGATAAGCTAAAGCTTACGGGAGTTGCCATGAAGGTAGCTAACGGCTTTTCAACCTATAATGGTCTCAAGATAACTGGAATGCTCCGAACAGGCTGGCTCCACGACACCTTCTCCACAAAGGGTTACGACAAAAAGACGGGTTACCTTACACTTGACTACGAAAATAGTGCTTTTGAGAACGGATATCCCCTAACGGAATACCCCCTTGCATACGAAGACAGAATGGACGACACTATCTTCTTCCACAACCTTCCCGAGTTTCTCGACAAGGAGAACGAATACTGGTTCGACATCGAGACAAAGCAGCTTTACATATACGCGCCTTCCGGAGACTATAGTATCGGTATGGGCGGGACATTTATGACAATTGAAAACGGTGCAGATCACCTTACCTTTACAGGACTTGGATTCAATACCACAGTTGATACCGCGGTCATCTGCAACGCCGACTATATTACCTTCACGGGCTGTACCTTCGGTAATATCAGCGGTCACTCCGCGATCCAGCTTACCGACGTTACCAATCTTCTTATAAAGGATAACGAGTTCTATAACTTCGTTGATAACGGCATCGATCTGAATAATCATATGCTTTCTGTCCGTGATGCTCTTATCCACACCAACAACGTTATCACAAACAATTATCTCCACGATTTCAGTCTACCCCAGTACTTCAGTCAAGGTATTCAGGTACAGCACGACGTTGGCACCGTGATCTCTCATAATATTCTCAAAAACGGCGGTCACTCGGGCGTAGACTTCGGATGCTGTATCTACCTCAAGATCGAATACAATGTGTTCGATAATATGATGATGAACACCATCGACAGCGGTGCTGTGGGAACGTGGAACTCCATTTGTTACCGCGATAATGAGATCCGCTACAACCTCTTCTGCAACATCCGCGCGAAAGGCGGTATGTACGGCATCTACCTTGACAGCCATTCCAGCGGACAGAAGGTGTACGGAAATATCTTCTATAACGCAGGTGACGTTGCCGTAGCTGTAAACAGCGGCCGCGATAATGACGTTCACGACAATATCTGCATCAACACAGTTCCCAACAGTGATTTTCTTCTGTACAACGCGGGACTTTACGGACTGATCCAGGACGGAACAGCAGATCAATACGAGCAGTCAGAGTGGTGGCAGTATTACAAATCTCAGATCGTAAATCCCGGCGAGGATGCTTACGATATGTGGCGAGAAAAGTGGCCTATCCTTTATAATTACAACACAGATCCGTCAAAGGTAGGCGAGCCTGAGTGTATATTCACTACTGTAAACTATATCAGAAACAACGTTGCTATCGGTGCACCGATAGAGTACAGCGAATACTGTAAGCTCTTCGGCGTTGTGGAAAACAACACAGAATATCCGCTCAGCGAGAATCCTTTCTTTGTAGATCCTACTCACGGCGACTACACCATCGTCAAGGATGCCGAAAGATTCACTGTTGATATCGACTTCAATAAAATAGGTATTCAATAACTGACCCGAAAGGAATATAAAAGCTATGAAAAAAAGAATTATATCCCTTATTCTTGCCGTGCTTACAGCAATGAGCGTACTCCTCTCAGGCGGTGTCATAGCTGCAGAAGAATCCCCCTACACGGACGTAAAAACGGGGCGCTGGAGTTATGAGGACATCAAGTATGTCAGCGAAAAGGGACTTATGAACGGTACGACTGCCGACAAGTTTGCTCCCGCAGAAACCATGACCCGTGCTATGGTCGTAACCGTTCTCTACAGACTTGAGGGCGAGCCTGAGGTTCAGTATCAGCCTGTCTTCGAGGACATAAAAGAGAACAAGTGGTTTACCGATGCCGTGATCTGGGCGGCAGATAACAAGATCGTAAACGGAGTTGAAACGGGTAAGTACGCTCCCACGGATAACGTGACCCGCGAACAGCTTGCTACGATCATCAAGCGTTACTCCGATTACAAGCTTATCATCACCGATGCTGTAGCCGATATAACGGGTTACGCCGACTACAAGAGAGTCCACGATTATGCAAAGGAAGCGCTGTCCTGGGCAAATGCCGTGGGACTTATCACAGGTAAGACAGAGGACACTCTTGCGCCTCGTGAGGGAGCCACAAGAGAGCAGTTCGCGGCGATCCTCAGACGCTTTACGGAGTACGATTTTGAGTATATCCTGAAGTACAATATTCCCACAGGCTATTCTCAGTACACAGAGAAGGAGTATCCTCTCGTTACCGATGCGGACATTTATGTGGCTGTTGACGGTGACGACTCTAATGCAGGAACACTTGATGCACCTATTGCAACCTTCGAGCACGCTGTCGAGCTTGTGCGTGAGCTTAAGAAAAATGCTACAGACGAGATCAAGGTAGCATTCAAGGCAGGAAACTACGGTAAGCTTTACGTAAATCTCACCGAAGAGGACAGCGGAACAGAAGTTGTACCCATCACATACTGCGCATACGGCGACGGAGACGTTATCTTCCAAAACGGTATCACTATCACACAGGATATGTTCAAGGATATCGAGGACTCTGACCGCGCATATTTCACCGATAAGTACGAAGCAGACATCAAAAAGGTTGATCTGTCAGCACTTCTTGATGACGGCGATGTTATTTCTAAGAACTCACAGCTTGTGAACAACGGTCAGCGTATGAATCAGGCGAGATTCCCCAACAAGACCACTATGGGTTATAGCGAGAGCTTTATTACGGACCCCGTTGACGGTCGCGATGACTGGTCTGTTACCCTTAATAACCCTGCAATACAGAACAAGTTTAAGAATTATCACACCTTTGAGAATACGGAGATCATCGGATATCTTGCACAGCCCTATATGTGCAATGCTCAGGAAATGGCATCCTACGATCCCGAAACAAATATAATCACATTTGCAGATCCCGCATATCAGGGAACAAACAACTTTACAAACCAGTTTACGTTCTTCTCCAACATTTCCGAGGAGCTTGACTATGTGAACGAGTACTGGGTAGACGTTAATAATAAGACCCTGTACGTTTACGCCCCCGACACAGATTATGTTCTCACAACAAGAGATCTTTACGTAGACTGTAAGGCTGACTACGTTAGCTTCGTGGGATTCGAGTTCTGCGGTTCATCGGGCGAGTTCTTCCACGTTGAAGCAGACCACGTTACGGTAAAGCTTTGCGATATGTACGTTGGCGGCGGCCTTATGGCGCTGAGAGTAAAGGGTACGTACTTTACGCTTTCGGAGTGTGAGCTTTCTTACCTTGCAGGCGGCGGAATCCTTCTTGAGGATGACGTAGAGAAGGTTACAAACATCACTCCCAACGGAAGCCTTATCGATAACAACTCAATCCACGATTACCTTCTCAAGTACAAGGTATACCTTCCCGCAGTACGCCTTTTCAATACCGTGGGCGTAAGAGTAAGCCACAATGAGATCTACAACTCCACACACAGCGCGATCCATTACGGTCACGTTGCGGAGGGTAACGCATATCTCAAGGAGTACGGCGGCGGACGCGGTATCGACAATATTATCGAGTATAATATTATCCGTGACGTATGTGAGCACTCAGGAGACTGCGGCGCGATCTATTCCGACAGATGCTTTGCCAACCCCGGTAATATTATCAGATACAATCTGTTTAACCATCTGACTCTCGGAAGCGGACACCAGTGCGCGATCTACCTCGGTGACGGTGTATCCTATCAGCAGATATACGGAAATATTTTCTTTGATGTATATGACGTTGGTATCAGCAGCGACGGAAGAGGAACAGAAATTAAAGATAACGTGTTTATCAAGTCCTTTAATAACGGTAATGATGATGTTGCTATTACGTTTGGCGGAAAATACCGCGGAATGGTCCTTGAAGAGGGCGTTCCGAGACTCTGGCAGTCACCTACTTGGGAAACTGTATATAACAGCAGACTTCTTATTCCCGATGAGTCCACAGAAGCCGGACAGAAGTGGAAGTCACGCTGGCCAAAGCTTTATGAGATCGAGGACGATCTTGACCGCGCAGACGAGCTTATCAACGATCCTGATTTCGTAGTAAACGTGTCATATGCAGAGATCACGGGCAACTATATGATAGGCGATCTTGAGAGCGAATTTGTTGACGACGTTGAGCTGTTCTGTGAGATTTCGAATAATCCGACACTTACAACAGAAGAGAACCCTCTCTTTACAAATCCCACCCTCGGAGATTACAGCATTAAGGAAGGCGTTGACTTCCTCGATAACCAGTTCAGTAAAATAGGCAGATATTGATCTGCGAAACATAATCATAAAAAAGGAGACACAAAATGACAAAACGAATCTTATCCATCCTGCTTGCAATGCTCATGCTTGCGGGAGCAATGATGACAGCAACAGTCACTGCTGCAGAAACTTCCCCCTACACAGATGTCAAGCCTAAGCGTTGGAGCTATGCTGACATTATGTACGTTACGGAAAACGGACTTATGAACGGTACAGGCGAGGGTATATTCGCTCCCGCGGAGACTATGACCCGTGCAATGGTCGTAACCGTTCTCTACAGACTTCAGGGCGAGCCTGAGGTAAATACCGCATCCCAATTTACCGACGTTAAGGCGGGCAAGTGGTTCACCAATGCCGTTATCTGGGCATCGGAGAACGATATTGTAAACGGTATGGGTAACGGCAAGTTTGCTCCCATGGACACCATCACCCGTGAGCAGCTTGCAACCATCATTATGCGCTATGCTCCGAAGGAGTACATCATCACCGAAGAACGCGCAGATATCACAGGATATGCGGACTATAAGAGAGTTCATGATTACGCACGTGAAGCACTCTCATGGACGAACGCAGTAGGACTTATCACAGGCGTGACCGAGGATACACTTGCACCCAGAGAGGGTGCAACAAGAGAGCAGTTTGCGGCGATCCTCAGACGCTTCAAGGAATACGATTCCTACAAGTATGAGCTTGTTTACAACACGCCTGTGTATGAGCAGGACTTTGTAAAGCCCGAATATGCAATTGTTGACGACGCTGATGTTTATGTGGCAGTTGACGGAGACGATGCTAACCCCGGTACGCTTGACAAGCCTATCAGAACCTTCGAAAAGGCGCTTGAGCTCGTCCGCGGTATTAAGGCTACAAAGACTACAGGCGGTATCAAGGTCGCATTCAAGGCAGGCGAGTATGGCGGACTCAACAACGTGACCTTCACAGCCGAGGACACAGGTTCTGCCGAGTGTCCCATCACTTACTGCGCATACGGCGACGGTCCCGTTTCCTTTGACGGCGGATTCAGCTTCACTGCAGATGATTTCGTCCCTCTTACAGACAGCGAAAAGGCTCTTTTCGATAAAGAGTACGCTGACGACATCATGAAGGTCGATCTTTCAGCGTACCTTGACGAGCTGACAAGCAGTAACATTATCTTCAACGGCGGCAGCGTTCTCTACGAGGCGCGTTATCCCGACAAGGCTTCCGACGGTAGTGACAAGTACTTCACAGACTTTACCACACGTTATGAGGAAGAAGGCAAGGACGAGAGCGAGTACGACAAGCTTATCTGTCAGGGAGCTGTTTCCAAGACTCTCGAGGGATTCTCCACATACGAGGGACTCAAGATCACAGGATATCTCCGTTACGGCTGGCTTGTTGACACGTTCCCCATAGGCGGATATGACAAGGATAACAAGCTTCTCACCATCGACTTTGCGAATGCCGAGTTTAAAAACGGTTATCCCGATGTTCCCCTCGCATTCGAGGACAGATTCGATGATATGGTATTCTTCCACAACATTCCCGAGCTTCTTAACGTGAAGGATGAATATTGGTTCGATCAGGATACCTGTTGCCTCTACACCTACAAGCCCGAGGGTGAGTATTCCGTTGCAAGAAACGGTACTATGATCACTGTTTCCGACACCGTAAGCCACGTAAGCTTTGTCGGACTTGAGTTCTACAATACCACCGAGAATACTATTGACACATGGGGCGACTATATCACATTCGATTCCTGTAAATTCGGTTATATCGGCGGATCTCACTGCATCTACTCCTTCAGTGTTAAGGATCTCCAGGTTTATAACAGCGAGTTCTTCTGCTTTATCAACACAGGTATAAAGCTTGACGGAGATTCGGATATGAAGCTCCTTACACCCGAAAATCAGGTAATCAGAAACAACTATTTCCACGATTACGGAGACCCCAACGTAAACTCCAACGCTATTATGTTCTCCTATACCGTTGACGGTATCATCGAGAATAATGTGTTCCGCAATGCTGTACACGGTGCGGTCTACTTCCGCGATACTGTTAATCTTGTGATCCAGAACAACGTATTCGATAACATGATGACGGGCACCAAGGACTGGGGTGCGGTATATACCTACCGCGACGTTACCTTACGTGATAACGTTATCAGAAACAACCTGTTCCTTAATATGACCACCGGAGTTACCGGCGAGCGCTACGGCATCTACCTTGACGGTTCATTCGCAGTTGAGATCTACGGAAACCTGTTCTACAATTGCGGCGGACGCAACATAGTATTCAACGGCGGACGTGAGAACGATGTTCACGACAACATAACGATCTCTCTTGAATCCCATCACGGTAACTTCCTGCTTTACAACGAGGGCGCATATCAGGTCATCCTGGATGGCGGAGTTGTGGATTCCGATCAGCAAGATGTATTCAATAAGCTTGCAGGTGTTCCGCAGCCCGGAAGTGCCGGATACGAGACTTGGAGTACCCGCTGGCCCATCCTCTATCAGTACAACTATGACCTCTCATCTGTCGGTGAGTACGAGAGCATCTACACCACCGTTAACACCATAAAGCGCAACAAGCTGTTCAGATCCAAGGCGGATTTCGGCTCCATCTGTGAGCTGTTCGGTATCGTCGAGGATAACGAGGAACACGAACTCAGCGACAACCCCTACTTTGCAGACCCCACTCACGGTGACTACACAATCGTGAACGGCAAGGACGGTTTCAATAAAGATTATATCTTTGATTTCTCCGCTGTGGGTAGAAAATAAGTAAAATAAATATCGGGAGCGGAATGGGTGATGTTCTTAGCGGAGAATTTATGCTTTGAGCAAAGTGCAAGCATCGCATTTGACCAGTCAAACGCAAATATGGGCTAAGCCCAAACCCTTATAACGACAGAAAGAGATAGCAAATCGGTTCGTAGCCGAAATGTTATCTCTTTTTCTGTTGGTTTAATGAAATCGTTGCGCGGCAACGATGAAATCTTCACTTCGT
>JAFUPK010000162.1 GCA_017481265.1 Clostridia bacterium | reverse complement strand
GCGGGTCGCTTTTTGGACGAATAAGGGGAATTTCGCACTCTGCGGAGTGCGACTCGGGGCGCTGCCCCAAGACCCTGCGCCCTTTTAAAAAAGGTCGATCAAAACTTTTGTGCATTTTGTCAGCGCAAGACCTTTGTCAGCGGCCTGTGCTCTCCTTCATGTAAATGAAGGGGAGCTTTTTAACCGAATAGCGCTCAAAAATGACCGAACAGTATTTACCTCTTGACCTAAAGAGCAAGACAATGATATAATCAAGTAAGTCGAAGTAAAGGAGTACCGAGATGAAATGTACAGTAATAATTGACTCGTCGCTTCCTGAGGAGGTAGTAATCCATTCCCATGAGAACTCAGCTCTCGTCAGCGAAATACGACGCATTTGCGATGAGGATGAGCTGTCGCTTATGGGATATACGGAAACGAGTGTGCAGAAGCTTCCCCTTTCAGACATATGCTTTTTTGCCGTCGAAGGCTCCCATGTCAAAGCTCACACTGTAAACGGTCTTTTTCGATTAAAGTGCCGCCTTTATGTGCTTGAAGAAACCCTTCCCGACCGCTTTATAAAGATAAACCAGTCCTGCATTGCTAATATTTCTATGATAGAGCGCTTTGACACCTCAATTACGGGAACATTGCTCGTGAGATTCAAAAACGGCGAAAAGGACTATGTATCGAGACGTAATATCCGCCGTGTAAAAGAAAGGTTTGGTATCTGACATGAAGTATTTAAAGGAATTTTTACACCGAGGCTTGGTATTCGGAGGCTTTGGACCCATCATTATGGCGGTGATCTACTGTATTATTCAGCTTTCGGACGAAGGATTCTCAGTTTCGGGAACGGATGCGGCACTCGCCATCATTTCAACATATCTTCTTGCATTTTTCCATGCGGGTGCAAGTGTGTTCAACGCTATCGAGAGCTGGTCTGTTCCAAAATCTCTCGGAGTGCATTTTTCTATGCTTTATTTCGCCTACATCACCTGCTATCTTATTAACCGCTGGATACCATTTGATGTAATGTTTCTTATAATCTTTACACTTGTTTTCATTACGATATACTTTGCTGTATGGATCACAGTTTATGTTTCTGTTTGCCATGTGCAAAGAAAGCTCAATAAAAAGCTATAATAAATATGCACCTCCAAAAGTCAGATGCTTTTGGAGGTGCTGTAAGTTTTAGGGGATGTAATGTTATTACGGAAGTGTGAGCACTACGTTGTAGTAACATTCACTGCCATCCTTGTCGCCGTTAATGAGAAGAGGTACAGTACCGTCGAGGATACTGTTGGAACGGGAGTTTGCAATAACGATCTTGCTTGCAGGCACAGTTGTTCCGTCCTTCATCTTCAGCTCGTGCCTCTGGACTACTCTCTTATAGGTCATACCGCCGTCCTCGGAGCACCAGATCTCAAAGTTCGCCTTAGCCGTAGAATATGTGTACTGTGCTACAATATAAAGCTTTCCGCTGGGACCCTGCGTAATACCTATAGAATAGTTATTCTTTCTTCCTCCGTTTTCCTCGGTAAGCTCGATCTCCTCGTTTTTGATCTCGTTAAGCTCCCTGTCGTAAATAGCGTAGTAGCTGGTCATCTTATTATCCTTTGTATTGGTATAAAATACGTGGATATTTCCGTCGAAATCCTGATACGTACCTCCGCCATAACCGTAATGGTTCATGGTCTGAGGCTTATTTATCTCCGGCGGAGGTAAATACTCTGCGCTGCGGACCTCAACTTCCTTACATTCCTCAACGTAGGGATCAGGGATGTTGTAGATAAAGATACCGTCCCAAAGGTATGTATCGCTGACAGTGAACAGCGTTCCATCCTGCTCTGTACGGCTCTCTACCGTACCAACGCGCTGGATAACGAAGGTAAATCCACCGTTTCCGTCGGGATATCCGTTGATATAGTCGCGGCGGCGGTCAAGCTTGATGGTCTTAACATCGGTGTCCCACTCGCCTTTTTCAATGTCGTAAATGAACCATGCGAAGAATCCGGGAACATCACCGCCGTTAAAGAGGGCGATAATACGTCCATGCTCAACGTCCATGATGGGGTTTGACTTACCGTAGCCGTGGTCCTCAAGGGGATGTGTATCCCAGTCAGCACGCTCGGAGTCTGTAAGAACGACAGTATCTGTGTTTGTATCAAGCTCATACATGTCAAGCCATGCACCGCCGTCAAGAAGGCTTTCGTCACCGGTTTCCTTGACGATCTCAAGAGCCTTCATATACTTCTCATGGTCATCTGCAATATTTACGATATATACCTTACCGTTCTTGTAGTTGAGAATGTTGGGGGTATGGCTGGAATGAGAAAGCGGATACTCAAAGGAGTGAAGGAGCTTAAAGCCGTTTGAGGTGATCTTGATGATGCCGGCAGTAGCCGTACCCTGGAACCAATAAGGATGCTCCTCAGTTGCGCCTTCAATCTCCTTGATAAGGTATGTAGCATAAGTACCGTTCTCGGTACGAACGATACGGATCTCATGACCGCCGTGGAGACCGTAGCCGCAGGACGGGATCAGAGCACCGTCCTCACCGGCAATAACTCTGAGGTAAGAGAACTCAATACCTGTAGCCTCGTCTCTGTACTCGACACCGATGTTCTGTGCAGTAGCGTCATCATCTTCAACGGTAGGCTCCTGCATGATAAGACGGTATGTACGTTCTGCAGTATTGCCGTCATCGTCTGTGAAGGTTACTTTAATATCTCGTCTCAGATAGTCGGACTGTCCGAGAGCCTCGTATGCGGAAACGATGCCTGCAAAGTCTTCGGTGGTGGCAGTTGTGAACTGTGTTCCTTCTGCGGTGATCTCAAATATCCAAGCGTTGAAGGCAGCTTCGTCAAGCTCACCGAAGTAGTGAAGCTCTGTTCCGTCGGGAGAAACTTCCTTCTCCGGTGCCTTCGGTATATCAAGATAACGGGTAAGTATCGTCGCTACCTCTGCTCTGCTTGCTGACTTCTTCGGATTGAAGTTTCCGTCATCGTCGCCGCCGATAAGTCCCGTTTCGCGGAGCTTTTCAATGTACTCTGCTGACCACTTGGGATGCTTTGCAGCATCGGCAAAGCTTTCGATGAGCACGACTTCACACTTGGCATCAATACCGAGATATGCCATAAACTCAACAAACAGCTTTGCGATCTCCTGACGGGATACAGCCTTGTTGGGTGCAAAGGTACCCTCGGGATAACCTGTTACAAGGTTCTCCTTTACTGCCCAGCCAACATAGTCCGCGTACCAAGCTGTTTTCTTTGTGTCGGTGAACTCAAGAGCTTCACCAAGTCCTGTTTCGGTTGCGCCTGCAAGTCTGTAGAGGATGGTAACGAGCTGTGCGCGTGTCATATCCTCGTTTGGTGCGAATGTTGTATCGGTCTTGCCTTCCATTATGCCCTCGGCATAGACACGTTCAACGTAGGGCTTAAACCAGCTCTTCTTTTTTACATCAGTAAAAGGAATAGTTGTTTCTTCGGCTTCTTCTGCGTTGACTGACAGTATGCTGACGCATACGCCAAGTACCATCACAGCCGCAAGAAAAAGGCTCAAAATTCTCTTTTTCATGTTTTTCTCCCGATATTGAATTTGTTCATATTTGTATTATAACATAGGCATTTATAAATATCAACAATTTTAGCGTCAAAAAGCTTGACTTTCCCGTCATTTTTTCACCGATCATAAAAACAGTTCACTTTGTTCATACGAACAATCTTGCTATTGACATTTATTTTGTGCTATGATATAATTCCCGAGGAAAATTTGAGGAAGGGTTACAGTTCATGAATTTTATTACCGATTTTTTCACAAACACACCGATACAGGAGATCATCGGTCAGGCTGTCAGCATTGCCGGTATGATCATCGCAGTAATATCGTTCCAGTTCAAAAAAAGCAGTCACTTCTGCATCATGCAAGGTATAAGCGGTGCCCTGTTCGCTCTCAGTTTCTTTGTGCTCGGTGCACCTACCGGTGCAATCCTGAATGCCATAAATATTCTCAGAGGCTACGCTTTCGGTGCAGCTCCCGAAAAAACGAGAAAACCCTTCTGTGTACTTCTTATAATAATGTACACTGCAGCCTCTGCCCTGACCATTGATTACAGCGGAAGTGCTGTCTACATTGCGGTCAGTATTCTCGTCGGCATCGCACAGCTTGCAGGAACGGTGGTCATGTATATTTCAAACGGCAAGATCATACGTATCGTGCAAAATGCTTACATTTCGCCCGCATGGATGGTGTACAACATATACACTCTCAGCATTGGCGGCATTCTCTGCGAAGCATTTAATATTATCTCAAGCTTTATCTCTCTTTTCCGCTACAGAAAAACAGGATTTACAAAATAATTCTCGACCTTCGGAGAAATCTTTTCCGAAGGTTCAGCTTGATGACAAACCCTGTGCGAAAGCACAGGGCTTGTCAAATTAAACAAAAACTAAATCAAAAGAAAAAGGAGATGCGCGACCTGCGGGTCGCTTTTTGGACGATTAAGGGGAATTTCGCACTCTGTCCTACTTCGTTTAGCGAAGTAGCCGCGACTCAGGGCGCTGCCCCAAGACCCCGCGCCCTTTTAAAAAAGGTCGATCAAAACTTTTG
>JAFUPK010000161.1 GCA_017481265.1 Clostridia bacterium | reverse complement strand
ATTTTGAGAGATGCACGTACATCTTGCATCGCCTGCGCTACATTTCAAGAAGCTGACAGAGTGGGATTTGTAGAATCCAACGGGAGATTTTTGCGCCGCGAAGCCGAGGGGGCAAGCTTCTGGGGGTGCGGCGCGATGAGCGACCCCCTGAAGGCTTTCTTGATTCTGACTTCTTTCACGAAAGAAGTCGGATAGGATGAAATTCGAAAATGCGAAGCATTTTCTACATATTGAATTAAACGTTGGGTTACAGCCATACAGTATGGCGTGAGGCGTTCGAACGGACGACCGATGGTCGCCCCTACAGTGGAAATTCAGAACCGCCGTAGGGGAGACCTGTGGTCTCCCGTTACGTGAGGTTACAGCCGCACCGTATGGCGGGAATATGCCCTCTCCGTCGTCGTCACATTCGTGCGCCGCTACCTCTCCCCGAAGGGCGAGGCAATTACATCCGTATATACCGCCGTAGGGGAGTGCCTTGGCGCTCCCGTCGTAGATTATAGCCATACCATACGGCGAGAGACGTTAGAATGGGGCGTCGAGGCGCCGCCCCCTACCGTAGGATGGAGAATCGCGGCAGCCATACCGTACGGCGGGAGGCGTTCGAACGGGACGCACATATGGGGCAATCCCTACAGGGGAATTTAAGAAACGTACTTGACGTGGCCTATGCTGATGACTGATATCTCATCATAAAACCGCTTCGCCCATACCTAAGCACAAAATTGTCGAATAAATTTTCGCTCTGTTTCTTTTATCTGCTAAAATCTACTTGACAAGCGAAAGTGAAAAATATATAATATAATGTGTGTACTTTTTGTATATTATGTGCGGAATAATATACACCTACATATTGCTACACATTGCCGTGTGTACTGCACGGCTGTAAGATAACACGAAAATTATCAACGGAGGTGCACTATGACTAACATCATAATACCCATCATTGCGGCAGTTGCATCTCTCGCGATCGGACTTTTAATCGGGTACATTATTCGTAAACGTACTGCCGAGGCACAGATAGGCTCGGCTGAAGAACAGGCTAAGAGGATCCTCGAAGATGCCATCAAGTCGGCAGAAGCAAAGAAAAAGGAAACTCTGCTTGAAGCGAAGGAAGAAATACTCAGCACAAAAAATGAGTTCGACCGAGAGGTCAAGGACCGCAGAGCTGAGCTGACTCGCCAGGAAAGACGCGTCACTCAGAAGGAAGAAGCTCTCGATCGCAAGAGCGAGTCTCTTGAGAAGAAGGATGAGCTTCTTACACAGAAGATCCGCGAGGCGGAAAAGAAAAATGACGAGATCCGCGCCATTCGCGACGAACAGCAGCAGACCCTGCAGAGAATCTCGGGAATGACAGCAGATCAGGCTAAGGCTCTCCTCCTTTCCAATATAGAGGATGAGATACGCCATGAGAAGGCTATGAAGCTCGTTGAGCTTGAGGCTCAGTTTAAGGAGGATGCGGACAATAAGGCGCGTGAGGTGCTCTCTCTCGCTATCCAGAGATGTGCCGCAGACCATGTCTCCGAGGTTACCGTTTCTGCTGTACAGCTTCCCAGTGAGGAAATGAAGGGTCGTATCATCGGCCGCGAGGGTCGTAATATCCGTACAATCGAAACTCTCGTCGGTGTCGATCTTATTATCGACGATACTCCCGAAACCATCACTATCTCCTGCTTTGATCCCGTTCGCCGCGAGATCGCACGTATCGCCCTTGAAAAGCTTATTCAGGACGGTCGTATCCATCCCGCAAGAATTGAGGAAATGGTTGAGAAGGCTCGCCGCGAGGTGGATGTTGCTATCAAGCAGGCAGGTGAGCGCGCTACATTCGAGACAGGCGTTCACGGCTTCTCTCCCGATATGATAAAGCTTCTCGGACGTCTGAAGTACCGTACAAGCTACGGTCAGAACGTCCTCCGTCACTCCATCGAGGTCTCCCTCCTTTCCGGTATGCTTGCTGATGAGCTCGGATGCGACAGTATGATCGCTAAGCGAGCAGGTCTGCTCCACGATATCGGTAAGGCTCTTACTCAGGAGGTCGAGGGATCTCACGTTCATCTCGGTGTTGAGGTTGCCCGTAAGCATAAGGAATCCGCTGAGATCATCCATGCTATCGAGGCTCACCACGGCGACGTAGAGCCTAAGACCATGATAGCTCTTATCGTTCAGGCTGCTGATGCTATCTCTGCCGCAAGACCCGGCGCAAGACGCGAGAATCTTGAGAATTACATTAAGAGACTTGCAAAGCTTGAGGAGATCGCTAACGACTTTGAGTGCGTTGAGAAGTCCTTTGCTATTCAGGCAGGACGCGAGATCCGCATTATGGTCAAGCCCGAGCTTGTTGATGACGATTCAATGGTGCTCGTAGCACGCGATATCGTTAAGCGTATCGAAAGCGAGCTTGAGTATCCCGGACAGATCAAGGTAAATCTGATCCGCGAGAGCCGTGCTACCGATTACGCAAAATAATTAAATAAGCTTATAGAGCCACCTTCAGCCGCTTGCATCCGTAGTAAGTGGACTTGAGGTGGCTTTCCTTTTTTTGTGAATACTTGTCCCCCAAAGCGGGCATTTCCTCCTATGACGGAAGTGCTCGCTTTTTTGTTGCGCAGGAACGGTATTTGCTGCAGAAAATGCGAAAAGCTATGTTTGTTTACAAAAAGTTCATTAACTTGGAACGCGAGAGGAACACTGCCGGTCCTTTTTTGGAACAGCGATTCGGTATAATTATAACCGACAAGCGAAAATGTGCTTGAAAAATTCTTTGGAGGCTTAATTATGTACTTTGATTCTATCGCTAAGATCGTTGCGGAGCGCACAGGCTGCGACATTTCTTCCATAAAGCCGGAGAGCAAGTTCTCCGAGCTCGGTATCGACTCTCTTGACACCGTAGAGCTTCTCATGAATCTTGAGGATGAGATCGGTATCGAGATCGAGCTTGAGCATAAGGTGGAGACCGTAGGCGACCTCGATAAGTTCATCAGCAGCAAGGCAGGCTGATCTCAGCGGAAAGAACACATACCGGGAGAAGGCACAGATATGACCTGAAACCGTACGTTGTGTATGGCTTTCAGACAGATTTGTGCCTTCGCGGTAAGTCATTCAAATTATCCCGAGAGGATCAAACAAATAACAGAAAGGCATGGTCAAAGGTTTGAAAATAAAGTGCGTTTAAAGCGTACGTCAGCTTTTTCAAACCCAATTTGTACTCCCGCGCCAAAAGTCGTGCGGCATTTTACAGAGCTTCAAGGCTAAGTAAAAGCACCACAAATCAAAGAAAGGCATGATAATAAAAATGTTAAAGGGAAAAACAGCGGTGATCACGGGAGGCTCACGCGGTCTCGGTGAGGCGATCGCATACAGACTTGCGTCAATGGGCGCAAATATCGTCATAGTGGACGTGGGGGCTACCGACAGAGCTGTCGCTGTCTGCGAAAGGTGCAGAAGCGAGTACGGCGTTAAGGCAGGCTCATACAAATGTGACGTTTCCGATTTCAATGCGGTAAAGGAGCTTTCGGCTTCGGTGAAGGCAGATTTCGGCACGTGTCACATCCTTGTAAACAACGCGGGCATCACCAGAGACGGTCTCGCCGCCATGATGAAGGAGGAGGACTTCGACAGAGTCATTGCCGTGAATCTGAAGGGTGCATTCAACATGATCCGTCACTTCTCGGGAATGTTTATCCGAAACCGTGAGGGGTGCATCATCAACATTGCTTCTGTGGCAGGCATCATGGGCAACGTAGGACAGTGTAACTATGCCGCGTCCAAGGCAGGACTTATCGGTCTTACCAAGACCATCGCAAAGGAGCTTGCCTCAAAGGGAGTTCGCTGTAATGCCATAGCGCCCGGCTTTATCGCCACGGATATGACGGACAGCCAGACTGAGAATCCTCTGCTCGGTATGATCCCGCTCGGTAAGATGGGCTCGCCGGAGAATGTTGCCCATGCCGCAGGCTACCTTGCTACGGCAGATTACGTAACGGGAGAGGTGCTCCGCGTGGACGGCGGCATCGCCATGTGACGGCAAGCGGCGCATAATTCCCGAGGCGGTAAGCTGTGACCTTTACGATTATCTTTCCGGTAAGGCTGAGCACGCCCGGCTTTTCAAGGGAAGCTATCTTACCAATTACAGCTGGGGGGAGAATACCCTCGGAGAGCTTGTGGGAATGATGAAAAACGAATAACTGTAAAAGCAGATGCATTTCCGCGCAGAGCCGAAAATGTATCTGCTTTTACAGTGGAGCTTATGTAATTCTTTTACCTTGCAAAAAGGGATTCGTTATGCTATAATGATATAATGAAAATATATTGCACGAAGGCTTTTGTTATTTGCAATGCTTGCGGAAAGGAGGCGGAACATGAGAGTTAATAATATCGAATATTCATGCTATCGCAATCTGCGTCAGGTACAGCTCAGCTTCTCTCACGGAGTAAATGTGCTCTATGGTATGAACGCCCAGGGAAAGTCAAACATCCTTGAGGGGATATATTATTTTGCCCGCGGACGCTCATTCAGAGGAGTGCGCGACCGCGATCTTGTTATGTTCGGTGAAGCGGCGGCACGGTTTTCCATAGAATTCGTGCGAGGCATCTCCGATGCTCCCATAACTCTTACTGCGGCGCTTCCCGCATCGGGCAAGAAAAAGCTCTACCGCAACGGTGCGCCTCTCAGAGGAAGCGCGGAGATGCTCGGCGCCTTCCGTGCCGTGCTTTTCTGTCCGTCCCATCTTTCCATCGTCAATGGCGGACCTGCGGAACGGAGAGCCTTCCTTGACATTGCCATAGCCCAGAATTCTCAGTCATATATCTACTATCTGTCAAATTACCGCAGGTTTCTTGCCGAGCGTAACGCGCTTCTCAAGCGTTATTCTCAAGGGGTCCGCGTTTCGGCAGAGGAGTGGGAGACCTATGCGGCACAGCTCAGCCGGGCGGCCGCCGAGATATATGCGGAGAGGCGTGCCTACTGCGATGCGCTGACCGAGGATGTATCTGAATACTTCCGCGAGATGACGGGAGAGAGGGAGAAGCCTTCCCTGAAATACACATCACATCTTGATATTTCGGAGTCCGGAGAGGAGCTTTTTGACGAAAAGGAAGCCACCGCCGAAAGCCTTTATACCCGACTTACCACCAACATCGACCGCGAGAGCGCCGCCGGCAGTACCCTTTGGGGACCTCACAAGGACGACATACACATCACCTTGAACGGCAAGGAAGCGCGGCTGTTTGCTTCCCAGGGTCAGCAAAGGAGCATCGCCTTATCCATGAAGCTTGCAGAGGGTGAGTTTTCAAGGAGGGTGTCGGGAGAATATCCCGTGTTCCTTCTTGACGACGTATTCTCCGAGCTTGACGAGAGCCGCCGCAGATTTATCATGGACAAGCTGAAGGGCAGGCAGATAATCGTCACATCCTGCGAGCCCTCTGTTGTTCCGACGGCGAACGCAGACGGAGATATCGCCTACTTTGAGGTAAAGGGCGGTGAGGTCTTTCCATGATTTCTGACACCTACGTCATAACATCCGTCCGCGAGACTGACAAGTCGGTAACAGTGGAGATCGTGACGCCCGACGGAGACGTGAAGCGCATGAGGCTCACCTTGAAGATATGGGAAACGCTGGGCCTATCGCGAGCTGACGTTATATCAAAGGAAGTATACGAAAAAACAGCGGAGTATTCCGAACGGTGTGAGGCAGTTACGAAGGCACTGCGCATACTTTCGGACGGAATGTACAGCATACGTGCGCTGAGTGAGAAGCTGACACGCTCGGGATTTTCCAAGGAGGCTTCCGAGGCGGCTGTGGCTCTTGCGCTGAAGCGCGGACTTATTGATGAGCTGTCTCAGGCTGAGGCTATTGCCGAGAGACAGGTCACAAAGCTGCACCGCGGTCGCACAAGGGTAATACATGAGCTTACGTCAAAGGGTTATCCTGCAGATATAGCCAAGCGCGCGGCGGACGGAGTGCCGTTTTCGGCATATGATGAGGCACTTGAGCTTTCGCTTATGAAAAAGTGTCACGCTGCTGTTCCCGAGGATAAGACCGAGAGAGACAAGCTTGTCGCATCTCTTGTGAGGCTTGGATTCTCAGCGGGAGAGATAATTAAAAAAATGAATAAAAAAACCTGAAGCCTCGCCATTTGGCGAAGCTTCAGGTCAGGCCGCTGACAAAGGTCTTACGCTGACAAAATGCACAAAAGTTTTGTGAGGGCCTTTTTTAAAAGGGCGCGGGGTCTTGGGGCAGCGCCCCGAGTCGCGGCTACTTCGCTAAACGAAGTAGGGCAGAGGGCGAAATTCCCCTTATTCGTCCAAAAAGCGACCCGCAGGTCGCGCATCCCCTTTTACTTTTGATTTAGCCTTTGTTTAATTTGACAAACCCTGTGCTTTGGCACAGGGTTTGTCATCAAGCTGATCGAAGCCCGTGCGTCAGCACGGGCTTCGATATTCGAGCGAGACATCTTCTTTTGAAGTGTCTTTTTTATTTTAAAGCTTTTCCTTGACAGCGGCAAGAGCATCAACAATTCCTGCCTTCTTTTCCTTGTACTTCTCAAGCTTTGCACGCTCAGCGTCAACTACTGCCGCAGGAGCACGGGAGGTAAAGCCCTCGTTTGCAAGCTTGCCCTCAGCTCTCTTGATCTCAGACTCAACTGCAGCAAGCTCCTTTGTAAGACGCTCCGCTTCAGCCGCAAAGTCTACCATATCGGCAAGAGGAATGTAGATCGCCGCAGAGTCGGTGATGATCTGTACAGCGCCCTCGTCAGCATAGCTGTCAACCACAGCAAAGGAAGCCGCACTTGCAAGCTTCTCGAAGAAGATTCCCGCACCCTCGAAGGACTCAGGATACTTCGTTACAACGGAAACTGCCGCCTTTCTTGAGGGAACAACGCCCATCTCGGCACGGCGTGCACGTACAGCCTTGATAGCCGCGATAACGCGCTCGAAGGACTCTGTCTCCTCTGCAAATGCAGGGATGCGATCCGCCTCGGGGTAATCCTTGAGCATAATAGTTCCATCCTCGCCGGGAAGTCCTGCATAGATCTCCTCGGTAATGAAGGGCATGAAGGGATGGAGAAGCTTTAATACTTCACGGAGCACGTATGCAAGGACGTTTTGTGCATTCTCGCTTCTCTCTGTGCCTGCCATAGCTACAGAGGGCTTGGAAAGCTCAATGTACCAGTCGCAGTAAATATCCCAGATAAAGTCGTAAATTGAGGAAAGCGCTACGCCGATCTCGTAGTTGTCAAGGTTGGTGGTAACTGCCTTGACAGTCTCGGCAAAGCGTGTGAGGACCCACTTGTCCTCTGTGGCAAGCTTGCTTTCTTCGGGAAGCTCGATCTTGTCGATGGTGAGATTCATCATAACGAATCTTGCCGCGTTCCAAAGCTTGTTTGCGAAGTTTCGCGCCGCTTCGATCTTCTCGTCGGAGAAGCGCATATCGTTTCCGGGGCTGTTACCCGTTCCGAGAGCGAATCGGAGAGCGTCTGCGCCGTATTTCGAAATGATCTCAAGGGGATCGATTCCGTTTCCGAGGGACTTGGACATCTTGCGTCCCTGTGCATCTCTTACAAGTCCGTGGATAAGTACGGTATCGAAGGGGATCTGACCCGTGTACTCAAGGGAGGAGAAGATCATTCTGGATACCCAGAAGGTGATGATATCGTAACCCGTTACAAGTGTGCTTGTGGGGAAGTAGCGCTTAAGGTCATCTGTCTCGTGAGGCCAGCCGAGAGTGGAGAAGGGCCAGAGAGCAGAGGAGAACCACGTATCAAGAGTATCGGGATCCTGACGCATAGCCGCACCGCACTTAGGACAGGTATCTACGTGATCCTTACTTACTACGGTCTCGCCGCAGGCGTCAC
Organism: Clostridia bacterium; assembly: GCA_017481265.1. Taxonomy (GTDB): domain Bacteria; phylum Bacillota; class Clostridia; order Oscillospirales; family CAG-272; genus RUG11130. The sequence goes on along the minus strand of JAFUPK010000161.1, from coordinate 15,600 downwards.
AGTAGTATGCGGGGATGCGGTGACCCCACCAGAGCTGACGGGAGATACACCAGTCCTGAGTATTCTCCATCCAGTGGAAGTAGTTCTTGTCGAATCTTTCGGGAACGAAGCGGATGTCACCGTCGCGTACAGCCTTTACAGCAGGCTTTGCCAAAGGCTCCATCTTAACGAACCACTGGAGGCTGAGCATAGGCTCAATTGTGGTTCCGCAACGGTAGCAGGTGCCGACCTCGTGGTCAAGATCCTCGATCTCAGCGAGGTATCCGCCTGCACGGAGATCCTCAACGATGGCTTTTCTCGCCTCATAGCGGTCCATACCTGCGTACTTCGGATAGTTGTCGGTGATCTTCGCATCCTCTGTGAGAACGACCTCCATGGGAAGGCTGCAGCGCTTGCCGACCTCAAAGTCGTTGGGGTCGTGGGCGGGAGTGATCTTTACGCATCCTGTACCCTTGTCAAGCTGTGCGTGCTCGTCGGCAACGATGGGAATACGTCTGCCTACGAGAGGAAGAACAACGTACTTGCCGATCATATCCTTATAGCGCTCGTCGGCAGGGTTTACTGCAACGGCTGTATCACCAAGAAGTGTCTCGGGACGTGTGGTAGCGACCTCAACGTATCCGCCGCCTCCTACGAGAGGGTAGCGGATGTGCCAGAAATGACCCTTCTGACTTTCGTAATCTACCTCTGCGTTGGAGATAGATGTCTTACAGTGAGGACACCAGTTGATGATACGCTCACCGCGGTAGATAAGTCCCTTTTCGTAAAGGCGTACGAATACCTCGCGGACTGCCTCGGAGCATCCCTCGTCGAGGGTAAAACGCTCACGTGTCCAGTCACAGGATGAGCCCAGCTTCTTGAGCTGTTCGATAATGCGTCCGCCGTACTGCTCCTTCCAAGCCCAAGCGCGCTCGAGGAACTTCTCACGTCCGAGGTCTTCCTTGGTAAGACCTTCCTTACGCATAGCCTCAACGATCTTTGCCTCGGTAGCGATGGAAGCGTGGTCTGTTCCGGGGACCCAAAGGGTGTCAAAGCCCTTCATTCTCTTGTAGCGGATGAGGATATCCTGAAGAGTGTTGTCGAGGGCGTGTCCCATATGGAGCTGACCTGTGATGTTCGGCGGGGGAATAACGATGGTGAAGTTGTCTCCCTTGGCATCAGCCTTGGGAGTAAAGCATCCGCCTTCTACCCAAGAGGAATATATCCTCTCTTCGAAATCGGCGGGATTATAGGTTTTAGCAAGCTCTTTTCTCATTTATATAATTCCTTTCGGTATGTTTTGTTGAAATCCATGATAAATCGGGTTATAAAAGCGTTGGTTTACGCCACGTCAACTGCATTTCTCCATTTTCCACCGTAGGGGCGGCACCCGTGTGGCGTCACGTCGTACGCCTCTCGCCATACGGTATGGCTATAACCTCACGTATAGACTAATATGAAGAAAATGCTACGCATTTTCAAATTTTAATCGTATCCGCTTCTTCTGTAGAAGAAGGACGGAACCAAGAAGACCTTCCGGGACCGCTCAACGCGCCGCGTCCCAGAAGCTGCCCTAGGCTGTGCGGTGGCAACAACCGCCCGTGGGATTCTACAAATCCCACTCCGTCAGCCCTTGAAATGCGGCACAGACTTACAAGATGCACCTGCACCTCTCAAAATGAAGCAATCGCACCGCAGATAAGGTACGATGTATCAAATCACGGGTTCTAAAAGCGTTGTATCAGCTTAATAATTCGCCGTACGTGATGTCTGTGGTCCATCATTTCGGGATCTTTAACCAATCTTCGCAGAGGTGGAAAGTGCCCTTTACTTAAGTATCTTATCTATTCTTTTTGCTTCAGCTTCGATGTCAAAGCCCCACTCATTGTTCACGTGAAGATCGGCGTGACGGGCTGATGCAAGGGAAAACTCCGCTTCGCGGTATCTGGCGCATTTTAGATAATAATTTCCGATGTATTCAACGGATTGTCCCATGAGCACGGTGTTACGGGCTATCCTTCTGTAGATACGCATTTCGGGAGAAGCATCCACGAATATCTTAACATCGGCGATACTGCAAAGTCCTTCAAAGCAGAATATATTTACACCCTCGGCAATAACGAAATCATATTCACCGCAGTTTTTGTTTTCCTCCACAGCCTTGACAAAGGCATCGGAATCAACGGACGTGGGATGATTCCAGTCAGGGTACTCATTTCCGTCTGCGGGAGAGATCATCCGCGGAAGCTCCTTTTTAAAAAAGCTGTCGGAAGAAACGTGAACAGCACGGGAGCCGTTTTGCTCATAGAAAGCTTTGAGGCTTTGTGCAAAGGTGGTCTTGCCCGAGCCCGATGCACCTGAAATTGCAATAACGTATGTCATATGCACCTCCATGCAGCGAGATCTGTCAAACTTTGCTTCTCGCTATATTGTGTAGCGGTAACCTGATGACGGGAGCACCAAGGTACTCCCCTACGATAACCGGTATCGCTTCTTTTCTCGCCTGTTTTTTAATTGATTCCATTTCCGTTTGCGGAAATGTACATTCACATTTTCTTTTCCGAAGAAAAGAAAATATTTCACTCGCCAAAGGCGAATTTCACCTGCCGAAGGCAGATTTCACATTCGGCATTGCCGAATATTTCATTTTTTATTTTGCCAAAGCAAAATAAAAAAGCGTCCTGTATCAGGACGCAAAAAGGCGCGGTACCACCTGACTTTGCCCGAAAAACGGACACAGCTTATCTTTCCTTAACGGGGAAAATGCGGCGCAAGCTACTGTAATTTCACCTGCACAGCTCGGGAACGACTTCAAAAGCATCATCTGCGGCGATCGCACCACCCGCCGCTCTCTTGGAGACTACATCTTTTTACTACTTTCCGTCAATGCCTTTACATACATATTATAGTATAACACCGCCGAAACCTTTTGTCAAGCATTTTTTAAGTAAAGACAGTACAGAGCCTGCAGACACTTCATAAAAGCAAAAAAATCCGTCCTAAGACTTAAGAATTTGTTTCCGTCTGTTGAAGTCGGAGCACTTTTGTGGTATTATATAAGTATGGTCGAAAATTATACCCACTCGGAAAGGCATGAGTTTATCTATGAATCAAAAAAATACTTACACTACCCCGACGGTCCTGTTTGTGGGAAGCATCTCGTCGGTGATAATCGCTTTTGTGGCAGGCGTGCTTTACTGCATCGCTTACCATAATTCCTACGAGACCGATATCCGCCATTTTGAAGCGGGAGCTGTGCTTCCTTACGTTTTCGGAGTGCTGATGCTGCTTTCCGCTGTGATCTTTACGGTCAGCTCCGTGCTCCTGCGTAAAAAATACACCCTCGCCGACAGCGTCCCCGGAAGTGCTGAGACCTTTGCTCTGTGGTTTTGCGGACTTATGTTCCTGATATTCGGCTTTATTTCCTTCTCGGGTGCTCACACTGAGGGAAGCTCACAGCTCGGAGCCTTGTGTACGGGTGCTCTTGCACCTTTAGCCGTGGTGTCCGCGGTGCCTTTCTTCCTTCGCACATCGGAAAAGACCCGAAACACAGCACTTCACGCAGTATTCTCCATAGTCCCCGTGCTTTGGGGTATCTGCCTCTTGTTTAAATACTACTTTGATCTTAAAGAGATGCCCCTTAACGACCCGGAGCTGACTCTTACCATGGTCTCTATATCCTGCGCGGTGATCTTCTTCCTGTGCGAGTGCAGAATATCCATGGGTATCGCAACTCCCGCCATTGCCGCGTTTTCTTCCTCTGCGGCACTGTGCCTTACGGGAAGTATTTCGGCGGCAAGGCTTGTCCTTTGGAGACTTGACGGACACGTTCTTCCCGAGCCTGCAGAGACTCTGCTTCTGTTTGCAGTGGCTGTGCTTGCGGCGTGCAGACTTCTTGAGCTTTCGTCCTCTATGGCACCTGTGACAAAACCGGAGACAGAGGAAGCACCTGTGGGTGAAGCCGTAACAGAGCCGGCGAGCGAGCCCTTTGAGGCATAAGAATAACCGAGCTTACACAAACATTACAAACCATAGAAAGGTATGGCCACAATTATGAATAATAACACAGGACTTGGCATGGCGGCGGCAACAGCCTCCGAAAACGTTTCCGCAGAGACTGTAAAGAATGAAGAAAAGTTTACCGAGGAGGAGCTTCGCCGCATAGAGGAATATGCAGCGAAAATTGACATTACTGACAGCACCTCGGCCATCTGCTACGGATCCGATGCACAGAAGAAGATCGCGGACTTTTCCGACACGGCTCTTGCGGGAGCGAGAGTAAAGGATCTCGGCGAGACAGGCGACATGATCGCAGACCTTATGGTGGAGCTTAGCGGCATCGGAGAAGAGGAGAAGGGCGGCTTTCTCGGACTCTTTAAAAAGACCAAGAACAAGATAGAGGCGATGAAGCAGAAGTACACCAAGGCTGAGAAGAGTGTTGACGGCATGGTGGAGGTACTTGAAGGACACCAGATCACCCTTATGAAGGACATCTCCGTCCTTGACAATCTCTATGAGATGAATCTCGGCTACATGAAGGAGCTTGCTCTCTACATTGCCGCCGGCAAGAAGAAGCTTGCGCATGAGCGCGAGGTAACTCTTGCGGAGCTGCAGAAGAAGGCGGCTGAATCGGGACTTCCCGAGGATGCGCAGGCGGCAAGTGACTTTGCCGAGATGTGCAACCGCTTCGAGCGCCGCATCCACGACCTTGAGCTGACACGCACCATATCCGTGCAGACGGCTCCCCAGATAAGACTTCTCCAAAACAACGATGCAGTTATGACTGAGAAGATACAGACAGTTATCATGAACACAGTTCCCCTTTGGAAGAGCCAGATGGTCATTGCTCTCGGCATCGCACATTCCAAGGATGCCATGGAGGCTCAGCGCGCAGTTACCGACATGACAAACGAGCTTCTCAAAAAGAATGCCGAGGCGCTGAAGGGAGCTACGGTGGACATCGCACGTGAGGCTGAGCGCGGAGTTGTGGATATCGAGACACTTACCGCCACAAACGAGGCTCTTATCTCTACCCTTGATGAGGTGAGACAGATACAGACCGATGCCAAGGCACGCCGTGCCGAGGCAGAGGCAGAGCTTGTGCGTATCGAGGCTGAGCTGAAGCGTAAGCTCCTTGAGGCTTCCGGTGCCCCTGACTCAGAGCAGGCATAAATAAAACTAAATGGAGTCAAATATATGAAAAATAAAAGAAGATATGCAGGAATCGTTGCCGCTTTGATGCTCGTGCTTGCAGTGCTGGCGTCTGTACCGGTCATGGCTTATCCGTCTCATACGGACTTTATAGCGGATGAGGCTACAGTCATTGACGAGACCTGTGAAAACAAAATAAAGGAGCTTTCCGAGACTCTTCTTGATGAGAAGAACGTCCGCATTGCACTTTGTACCGTTTTGAACACGGGAAGTGAGAGTGCCGAGGAATATGCAGCCTCCGTTTATGAGGATTGGGGCGTGGGTCACGGTGTTCTCATCCTCGTTTCAACAGAGGGAGATACTTTTTACGCAGTGCAGAGCAATTCCATTGCTGACGTGCTTACCTCGGACAAGCTTTCCGATATAATCAACACCACCATGGAGCCCCGATTTGCCGAGAAGGATTATTCGGGTGCGGTGGCGGCGGCTGCTGATGCTCTTTCGGCATTCATGAAGGAGAATCTTCCCGATGATATCGGCGAGAAGAAGGGCGGCATACCCGGATGGCTCTCCGTTATACTTAAAATAATCCTCGTTCTTGCGATACTTGCCATTGCAGGTTATGCTCTTCTTGTTTATTTTGAGAGAAAGAGAGCAAACGAGATTCGCCTTGCAATGGAGGCTCGCCGCCGTAGGATCATGGAGGAAGGCAGAGATTACCGCAGACCGAACGGACAACGCCCAATGCAGAACGGACAGCGTCCCATGCAGAACGGACAGCGTCCCATGCAGAACGGACAGCGTCCCATGCAGAACGGACAGCGTCCCATGCAGAACGGTCAGCGTCCTATGCAGAACGGACAGCGCCCTATGCAGAACGGACAGCGCCCTATGCAGAACGGACAGCGCCCTATGCAAAACGGTCAAATGTCCCGCGCATCAATGGAGATGACGGGTCAGTACACTCCTGCAGCCAACAGAAGGACTGCACCGCAGAGATTTGACGATAACGCCGCTACGGTACAGATCAGTACCGCTGACATACGTGCGGTCAGAGGCGGACGAGATAAGTTCTCCGACTCAATAAGAAGATAAGCTACATAGATAAAAGCTCGGAAAGGACAGAAAAGTGGCATCCATTGCAGTAAACGGTATATCATTCGGTGTCGGAGTTGACACTATACTTCAAAATGTGACCTTTTCCCTTGAAGAAGGCGACAGACTCGGAGTCGTCGGCGTCAACGGAAGCGGAAAGTCCACACTTCTGAAGCTCCTTTCCGGAGAGCTTGAGCCCGATACGGGGGATATATACACAGCAAAGAACAGTACTGTGGGGATCCTTCATCAGGACGACACCTTCAACATAGAGGAGGGCGCGGGTGAGAGTGTCCTTGAGCAGATGTATGCGGCGTTTCCGGAGCTTCTCCGCCTTGAGATGCGGATCGGTGAGCTTGAGGAAGCACTGAAGGGTGAGACGGACACGGACAGGATAAGCTCTCTTACAGGGGAGCTTGAGTCGGCAAACAGACGTTATGCCGAGGGCGGCGGACTTTACTTTCGCTCCCGTTGCCGCAGTATGCTTAATTCCCTTGGCTTTGATGAGTCATACCACGGGCTTCCCATAACGGGCATGAGCGGAGGTCAGAGAACGCGTATCGCCCTGGCGAGACTTCTTGCAAGAGAACCCGATGTGATGCTCCTTGATGAGCCCACAAACCACCTTGACACAGAGACTCTCGAATGGCTTGAGGAGCACCTTGCTTCATATAAAAAGACCGTTATAGTAGTTTCCCACGACAGATATTTTCTCGACCGTGTTACCACAAAGACTCTTGATGTAGAGAACCGCACGGTAAAGCTCTATGCTTGCCCCTATTCCCGCTACGTAGACGAAAAAAAGCGCGACCGCGAGATCGCAGAGAAAAAATACGAGCTTCAACAGCGCGAGATCGCCCGTCTTGAAGCATTTATCGAAAATCAGCGGAAATGGAACCGTGAACGGAATATAATCGCCGCCGAAAGCCGCGAAAAGGCTATAGCGCGCATGGAAAAGGTGGAACGTCCCGCGGACGAGCCTAAGTCCATACGATTTTCAATTGATTCCTCCGGCGAGAGCGGAAACGATGTCCTTGAGGTGAAGGACCTTGCCGTCCGTTTCCCCGGAAGGGAGCTGTTCAGCGATCTAAACTTCCTTCTCAAAAAGGGAGACCGCCTGTTTATTATGGGCAAGAACGGCTGCGGAAAGTCAACGCTTATCCGAATCCTTATGGGTGCTGCGACAGCGAGCGCAGGTGAGGTTGAATACGGATACAACGTGACCGTGGGCTACTATGCTCAGGAAAACCAGAGCCTTGACCCTGAAAACACCGTCCTTGAGGAGCTGTGGAGCGCGTATCCCGGCCTTACCCAGACGGAGATACGAAACACCCTTGCACTGTTCATGTTCCGCGGAGACGATATCGAGAAGAAGGTGTCAGTTCTCAGCGGAGGAGAAAGGGCGCGCCTTACAATAGCGAAGCTGATCCTATCTAAGATGAATCTTCTTATCCTCGACGAGCCGACAAACCACCTTGACATCGGCTCCCGCGAGGCTCTTGAAAACGCACTGCTTGCTTTCCCCGGAACGGTTATCGCCGTGTCCCACGACAGATATTTCGTAAAGCGCCTTGCAACGAGATTTGTGACCCTTTCGGATGCGGGATGCCACTCGTATTTCGGCTCCTACGACAGCTTCAAGAAGGAGCTTGAGGGAAGAAGCGGCACACAGAGCGTGGAGACGGCACAGCCTGCCTCAAGCGGGAAGGACGAGTACCTCAAAAGAAAGGCTGAAGCTGCCCGTATACGCAAGGCACAGCGCAGACTTGAGACCATCGGTGCGGATATGGAGCGCCTTGAGCTTGAGATCGTGCGCATCGACGATGCTCTTTCGGGACCTGAGGGCTCTGACTACAAGCGCGCCGCTGAGCTTTCCGACGAAAAGTGCATAGCCGAGGACCGCCTCATGCAGCTTTACGAGGAGGAAGAAGAGCTCCGCGAATTTTTAGGAGATATTTAAATTAAGAAAATGCTTGACTTACTTGCACTGCAGAAGCAGTTTATTCTTTCACATATAACCGAGGGTGACCGTGTCTGCGATTTTACAATGGGCAACGGTTACGATACGGTGTTTCTTTCAAATGCTGTGGGGGAGACGGGAAGCGTTACGGCTTTCGATATCCAGCCGTCGGCTCTTGAGTCCACCTCGGCAAATCTGAGGCAGAACGGGTGCCCTGCAAACTGGCGCCTTATCTGCGCATCCCATCACAGGGCAAAGGAATTTGTAAAGGAACCCATCAAGGCGGGAATATTCAATTTAGGGTATCTTCCGGGCTCCGGAAACAAAGCGTTGACTACCGAGAGACGTACGACTCTTCCCGCTGTGGAGAGTGCCATAGATATGCTTGACATTGGCGGAGTCCTTCTCGTCGCCGTGTACCCCGGACATCCCGAGGGTGCCGCAGAGGGACGTGAGCTTACGGAGTATTTTTCCTCGCTTTCCAGATTCAAATATTCTATTACGCAGATAAGAATAATCAACTCCCCCGACAGTCCGTTTTTTACGGTAGTTGAGAGAGCGAAATAGATGAAGCAATAGGTAAAAGTTTCGGTTAACGCTCAAATCCAAGCTTCACCCTTTTTTGAAAGCTTTGGTCAAGCTTTCCCGAAAGCTTGCAGGGTCTTGGGACAGAGTCCCGAGCCGACCTCCGCAGAGGTCGGAATCCCCCATGCGTCCAAAAGCGCTCCGCAGAGCGCGCATCCCCCTTCACTAAAGACTTGAATCTCCCCACTTTGCCTGATTTGTTTGCACAAATCAGGCGCGAGGGAAAGTAAAAGTGAATAGGTTTGGAACTTTTTCGCGAGCGAAAACGGAAAAATAATAATCTACATTGCAGAAAGGAGCGGCGTATGAACGGCAGAGACAGACAGAATATCAGACCAAATGGACACTCAGCCTATGCCGATGCCCGCTCACGAGCTTACGGTCAGGCTGACCCAAGGATGCAGCGCGACCCAAGGATGCAGCGCGATCCACGGATGCAGCGCGACCCAAGGATGCAACGCGATCCAAGGATGCAGCGCGACCCACGGATGCAGCGCGATCCACGGATGCAGCGCGACCCACGGATGCAGTACGACCCAAGGATACAGTACGACCCAAGGATACAGCGCGACCCACGGATGCAGCGCGACCCAAGGATACAGCGCGACCCGAGAAACAATTACAGCGGTCAGCAGTATTACGGACAGAGGGGATACCGTGAGCCTTACGGATACGGGTACGATCCCCAAAAGGAAGCATACCTCAGAGCACGCCGCGCCGAGGAGATAAGGCGCGAGAGGGCACGCCGTGCCGAGTACGAAAGACGCCGCGCCGCTGAGCGCGAAAGGCTGAGACAGATAGAGCTTCAGCTTAAAAAGGAGCGAAAGATGCGCCGAAAGAGACAAAGAAAGATATTCTACGGCAGAGCGGCAGTGACATTTGTGATCTTTTTGATCCTTGCCGCAATGACTGCGGGAATACTTGCAATACACTTTAATTCAACACCCGACAGCGTTCCGTCCAAGGTGACCTATACCTTCGGCGGTGAGACATACAGAAGCGTTCCCGACGAAACTGCATTCAGAAACGGAATGATGTACGTCTGCTTCAACGATGTTGCCAAATATGCAGGTCTCCACATAATGGGAGATACCGAAGGCATGAAATTCGTGTTCCCGGAGGATGACACCTCTCCCGAAACGGGAAGCGAGGGCACCGGTGACGAGGATTACGTGCTCTTCATGACCGACAGCAGGCGCGTGGTCATAAACTCCCGCGAGATCACCCTTGCCGCAGAGAGCTTCCTCTACGGAGAAGAGATATGGGTCAGCGCTGACTTTATTTCCGAATATATTTCGGGGCTTGACATAGTCCGCGACGGTAAGACCGTGAAGGTGGCAAGGCTTGAGGATACGGCGCTTTCCACAGAGGATGAGCCTGTGTATCTGGATGTGAGCCTTACTCTCCAAAGCGAGGCTGAGGTGCCGTCTCCCTCGGATGAAGAGGATGAAAACGGTAACAGCACGGTTCCCGAGGAGCCTGTGACCTTCAAGACCGATCTCAGTGCTTATGAGCAGTACATGGATCCCGAAAATGCAGAGGAGTATCTGCTCCTTGTAAACTATGAGAATCTTCTCGATGCAAGCTATGCACCCACTGACCTTACCGAGGTGGTAAACACCCGTGCTGACGGGCGCGATAAGCAGCTTCTCCGCGAGTGTGCCGCATATGCCCTTGAAGCCCTCTATATTGAGATGTATGCTGAGGGATATACGGATGTGTCGGTCATGAGCGGCTACCGCGCTTACGAGACTCAGGCTGCATTACATGAGCAGTATATACAGGGCGAGATGGCGGCAGACCCCGGTCTCACATATGATGAAGCAAAGGCTATCGTCCTCACTTATTCCGCAGAACCGGGTACAAGTGAGCATCAGACGGGACTCTGTGTGGATATGCACAACCTCTGGAGCGCTGATGTGTCCTACGCCGCTGAGCCGTCATATGCATGGCTGTGCGAGAATGCGTGGAAGTTCGGCTTTGTTCTCCGCTTCCCTGAGGACAAGACAGCGATCACGGGAATCTCCTTTGAGCCGTGGCATTGGCGCTTTGTGGGACGCGAGAACGCAAGAGCAATGCGCGACTCTGCCATGTGCCTTGAGGAATACGTCAGCAGTAAGGCGGCACCATGAGCACGGATGCAAGACTTATCTCACCCATAGCCTACATCCGAACCGGGTTTAAAAATAAGTTCGGAATACCTCGGCAAAGCGGCAGGGCAAAGAGCCTTACGGGCACGGTGGAATTCGTTCCGGAGTGGAGGTGCTCCGATGCCATCCGCGAGATCGAGGGCTTTTCCCACCTGTGGCTGCTGTTTGACTTTTCAGAGGCACACAGAGAAAAGTATTCGCCCACGGTACGCCCTCCGAGGCTTGGCGGAAACAGACGTGTGGGCGTGTTTGCAAGCCGATCGCCATTCAGACCAAATTCCATCGGTCTCTCCTGCGTTAAGCTTGAACGTGTGGAGCAAACAGCCGACAGAGGCTGCGTCCTTGTGGTGTCGGGGGTCGATCTGCTGGACAACACGCCGATCTACGACATAAAGCCATATATCCCTTATGCGGATTGTGTGCCGGATGCCGTTGGCGGCTATGCTGACGCGGCGGCAGACCACTGCCTTGAGGTCGACTTCCCCGAAGAGCTTCTTTTAAAGGTGCCGTCGGAGCACAGAGAGGCGCTTGTCGCGCTGATCCGCGATGACCCGCGACCGTCTTATCAGGACGACCCCAAGCGGGAGTACACCATTACCTACGGCGGAGTTGAGACCGATTTCAATATTTCAGGCGGAACTGCTACGGTTTACTGTGTGCGTCCACCGAGAGACACTTCAGAGAAATAAACAGCGAAAAGCTGAATAATATCATAAGTTACTTATCAGAAAGGCAAATCATCATGCAACGTGAAAAACTCGGTTCGAGAATAGGATTTATTCTCATTTCCGCAGGCTGTGCCATCGGTCTCGGAAACGTATGGCGCTTCCCCTACATCGTAAGTGAGTACGGCGGTGCCGCATTCATACTTATTTATCTTGCGTTCCTCGTTCTGTTCGGTCTTCCCATTATGACCATGGAGTTCTCCGTGGGACGTGCAAGCCGTCAGAGCATCGCAGGCTCCTTTAAGGTCCTGGAGCCCAAGGGAACAAAATGGCACTGGTTCGGCGGTATCGGCATGGCGGGAAACTACCTTCTCGTTATGTTCTACACGGTTGTTACAGGCTGGATGTTCGCATATTTCTTCAAGATGCTCCGCGGAGACTTTTCGGGACTTGATACCGCAGGTATTTCCGCTGAATTCGGAAATCTTGTATCAAGCCCGTGGGTACTTACGGCGTTCATGCTCCTTACCGTTGTTCTCGGATTTTCTATCTGTTCTCTCGGAGTGCAGAAGGGCGTTGAGAAGGTAACGAAGGTCATGATGGTGGCGCTTCTTCTTATCATTGCAGTTCTTGCGGTACACAGCATAACCCTTGACGGTGCGGGAGAGGGACTCAGATACTACCTTATTCCCGATTTTACGAAGATGGAGGGTAGAGTTGGTGAGGTGATCTTTGCCGCACTCGGTCAGGCTTTCTTCACGCTGTCTATCGGTATGGGCTCCATGGCTATCTTCGGAAGCTATATCGGCCGCGACAGACGCCTTTTCGGAGAGTCCGTTACTATTGCGGGACTTGACACATTTGTAGCGATCACAGCGGGACTTATTATTATCCCCGCTTGCTCTGCATACGGTATTCCCACCGACACCGCAGGCCCCAGCCTTATTTTCGAGACGCTTCCCAATGTATTCAACCACATGGCAGGCGGCAGACTATGGGGATCGCTGTTCTTCCTCTTTATGATCTTCGCCGCTATGTCCACGATCATTGCGGTGTTCGAGAATATTATCTCATGCTGTATGGATATGTTCGGCTGGAGCCGTAAGAAGGCGAGCATTATAAACCTCGTTCTTGTTGCCGTGCTTTCCATGCCCTGCGTTCTCGGCTTCAACGTGCTTTCGGGCTTCACACCTCTTGGAGCCGGCTCCAATATCCTTGACCTTGAGGACTTTATCATCAGCAACAATATTCTGCCTCTCGGAAGCATAATCTACATCCTTTTCTGCACAACGAAGAAGGGCTGGGGATATGAAGGCTTCCTTGAGGAAGCAAACACGGGACGCGGACTCCGCTTCCCCAAGGGACTCAGAATATACGTAAAGTACATTCTTCCTCCCGTTATCCTGTTCCTTTGGGTACAGGGATATGTATCAAAATTCTTTTAAGTGAAAAATATCCGCAGCCTTTGGGAAATGTTCTTAGCGAACATTTCCCAAAAGTTTTATTCGCCTTGCGGCGAGTTATATTGCTTCGCAGTGATATTTGGCTTTCAGCCAAGTGTTATTCGCTTCGCGAGTTTTAGAGGCGAATAAAATATCACTGAAGCCGCAAGGCTTCAATATCACTTTCTTTTGGAAATATCTCGCCACAGGCGAGGTTTTTTCAAAAGAAAATATCACGCTGACCTTAGTCAGCATATCACGTAACAGACAAAAAGAAAGAGAAGACTCGTTAATATACGAATCTTCTCTTTTCTGTTGCTCTGTGGGTTTGGGCTACTGCCCAACTGAATTTGTGCATACAAATGCGATGCTGGTTCTTAACAGAAATAGGTATGATTACAAATTCTCCGATAAGAACAACAACGATTATGCGAATAAGGTTGCGGATGTTTTTGCTTTGATAATATTAGTCTATCGTAACAGCGTCAGTATAGTTGACTTCACCGAGACGGTGAGAAAGCCTGAGATCATATGCTCCGTCGTATGTAAGACCTTGTACTTCATATTTTGCCGTATAGGTGCTTCCTTTGTTTATGATCCTCAGCTTGAGCGTGTCCGATGTGGCTTTTGGCTCGATCATTTGGCTGGAGAAATACCTTGCTGAATTGTCGTCGTAGATACGGAAGAGCCTTGCACTCAGATAAGGCGAGCGCTCGCTTCCGCGGGTAAAGTAGCTTACATTATTGGTTATCGTTGTTTCTATGGTTACTGTGCCGTTTTCTTCTAAGTTACTCGTGTCAAGCTTGTAGGAAATCTCGGCAAAGCTTGGATCAAGCTCACGGGAGGCGTTGCGGACTGAATTGTATGCCGTAAGCATGAGCTTCGCCGCCTCAGCCCTCGTTATAAATTCCTTCGGGGCGATCCGGGTGCTTGACTTGCCGTTTATGATGCCCGCCCTGTAAAGAAGCTCAAGGGGCTCATAGGCGTAGTCCGATACTTCTTTGCTGTCGCTGAAATCCGAAAGCTTATTTTCCGTTAAAACGTAGGTGCCGAGAGATTGGATATATCGGAACATCATGGTAACAGCATCCTCGCGGGTAATGGGCTCATTCGGACGGAAACTTCCGTCGGGGTAACCTTCGACGATGCCGCTTTCATCCGCCCAGATTACGTAGTCGGAGTACCACTTACCGCCTTTTATGTCGGACAAGTTTATTTGAAATGAACTGTCAAAATATCCGTCGAGATTCATACCCCGGAGTCTCTCTTCTAATCTGCCGATAATCGTCACGAGCATTGCACGGGTGAGAGTTGCGTTCGGCTCAAAGGTGGTTTCCGACATACCCTCCATAAGTCCCATGGAATAGGCGTTATTTACGTGCTCGTAGTACCATGCGCCCTCTTTAACGTCTGTAAAGGAGATGTTTGCCGGATCACTGCTGTCTTCGCCGCCGGTGGGGTACGATACATAACCGCTGCTTGTGGTTGAAAGCGACACAGACTCAACGCGGTCGTCCTCAAGAAGCGTTTTGACGTCTGCAAAGGTTAACTTTTCACCGTCAACTATGACCTTTGCACCGGGGAAGCCGAAGCCATAGGAAAGCTCGTAGGAAATATAGTCGAACTTTACCTCAAAATCACGCTCAGCCACAGCCTTATGGTAGGAGAACATCTTCGGACCGTACATCCTTTTGTAGGAAAGGAGATCTTCTTTGGGGATATCCTCGCCGTATTTTTCCTTATATTCCTCAATAAGCTTGTCATATCCGTACAGAGCGTAGAATTTTTCAAGGGTAAGCTGATCGGCGTATACTATGTTCAGCATGACAATATCCTTAGAGGTTTTCTCTATGGATGCTTTCCTGATGCGATCGACGATTATTTTGAAATCCTCCTCATTGTCTACGTATGCTCTGTAATACTCGGAAGAATCAGTGGTGTCGCCCGAAGCCTCGTCGGTGATCGCGGGAATACCTGAGCCTTTGACTGCCGATACGCGGAGCTTGAGGTATATGTCCTCTGCCGAAACATTGATAATAAGGCATCCGAAAAGCATCACCGATGCCAAAAGTATTGAAAGTATGCGTTTCATAATGAATCCTCCTTTATGAGATGTTTTATTTTTAGTTTAACGCGCATTTAAATTATCTTACGCTTTAATTTTACCATATAAATTATTCTCTGTAAATATGGGATTGTTGATTTCGGCGAATCATACAACTCCCCCCCCCGAAATATGGTAATTTTGCACAAATAATATTTCGCGTTCTCCCCTTCACCTATATAGACAAGAAAAATCCCGAAGTATTACAGTGCTTCGGGATTTTTTTTGCTGACAAACCCTGTGCTTTGGCACAGGGTTTGTCAAATTAAACAAAGACTAAATCAAAAGTAAAAGGAATGCTTTGGACGAATAAGGGGAATTTCGCACTCTGCGGAGTGCGACTCGGGGCGCTGCCCCAAGACCCTGCGCCCTTTTAAAAAAGGTCGTGGGGAACTTTTGTGCATTTTGTCAGCGCAAGACCTTTGTCAGCGGCTTGAATCCCGAAGTATTACAGTGCTTCGGGATTTTT
>JAFUPK010000160.1 GCA_017481265.1 Clostridia bacterium | reverse complement strand
GAAAGCCTTCAGGGGGTCGCTCATCGCGCCGCACCCCCAGAAGCTTGCCCCCTCGGCTTCGCGGCGCAAAAATCTCCCGTGGGATTCTACAAATCCCACTCTGTCAGCTTCTTGAAATGTAGCGCAGGCGGTGCAAGATGTACGTGCATCTCTCAAAATGGAGCGATCGCGCCGCGGGTCGCACGTTCGGCTTGCTGACATACACGGTTCTAAAAGCCTTCGCTTCACGTAACCCCTGTCTCTGTAGGGGCGCCAACGCAATTTGCGTTGGTGACGTGTTTCGCGTGGCGAATACACTGGCGACACCTATGTGGTAGCCCATGGGTGGGTATCTAACGCTTCACGCCAAACGGTATGGCTACACGCATTTCTATATTTTCCTCTGTAGGGGCGTCACCCGTGTGTGCGTCCCGTCTAACGCCTCTCACCATACAACTTCATAAATTCATCAAGGGGCTGTCATTCGACAACCCCTTGGTATAGAATTTTAATGAAGCTCTTTTTTAAGGCTTCTTGAGAAGAGGTCGTTGAGAGCCTCCATATGGTCGACCTTATTATACAGAATATTATACACAGCCTCGCAAATAGGCATATCTACCTCATACTTTTCCGCAAGGCGGTGAATGGCATCTGCTGTATAATAACCTTCGGCGAGCAGATTATAGGCTATACCCTTAACGTAGGTCTCGCCGAATTTTCTGTTATGGCTGTACTGCGAGAACACAGTCGCCTCATAGTCGCCGAGATGGCAAAGACCGTAGGCAGAAATACCTTTTCCGCCAAGAGCCTCGATAAGGCGTGCCACCTCTCGTGTTCCTCTTGACATAAGCGGTCCCTTCAGGGTACTCATGCCCACACCGTCAAGCATACCTGCGGCAATACCGATAACGTTCTTAGCTGCGGCGCCGATCTCATTTCCGATAATATCCTCACCGTAATAGAATCGGATAAGGTCGCTTGAAAAGGACTCAACAAGGAGCTTCTTTGTTGCCTTATCCTCGCTGTCGATGACCATACAGTTGGGGATTCCCGCATAAAACTCCTGCACATGACCGGGGCCGATCCACACAGCCACCTTGTTCGAAGGATCCGTGCACTCCCTTGTGACCTCGGAAAGGCGCTTACCCGTTTCGATCTCGATGCCCTTCATGCAGAGGATGAAGGTACTGTTTTTGATATTAAGGGGACGAAGCTCATCATAAAGTCCGCGAAGCCCCTGAGAACCGATGGATATAAGCACCGCGTCTCCCGACGGTACATCATTTATATCCGTAGTAAGCTTTATAGATTCGGGAAGGGTGACCACATCATTTGCGCGGGTATCAATAAATCGTCGCATGGAAGGGTCATTTGCTCTGCCGTACAATGTGACCTCATGACCGATACGGTCAAGATACCATGTAATAAGCGAGCCCCACCTGCCGCAACCGATTACGGTAATTTTCATATTTGAACTCCAATCCGCCTTACAGCTACAAAAAAATATATGAAATTCATGTAAATGAGTGTTATCCTATATTGTATTATATATATTGTAACATATAATCATTTCTTTTTCAATGGAAAACGGAGAAAAACAGTTGCAAATGAAATATCAACCAAAAAACAGCATACAAGCGGCATAACACAGCGGCTGATGTATTACGTAAATAACAACGGCGTGTCTGCCGACAAAGGAAAAGAACGGCTCTTTGAAATGGGCGATCCTATGAAATATTTTTGTATTGATGAATAACCTCGACAGGAAGTATCCGAAGAAGTAGAGAAATATCCAAGGGAAAATGGGATAATAATCGGAGGAAAAGAAGTCTGACGGAGGAAAGCCGAAGGGGATACCGAGGCTTGATGCAAAGAGAGCCTTCGGAAGTTTGCAAAGCGTATATCCAAAGACCTT
This sequence comes from Clostridia bacterium, assembly GCA_017481265.1. GTDB lineage: Bacteria > Bacillota > Clostridia > Oscillospirales > CAG-272 > RUG11130. Next base: position 11,633 of record JAFUPK010000160.1, on the reverse strand, counting down.
CAGCACGCCGTAAGCAGCGTACTCCGTGAGAAAGAAGGCGGCAAGGCTGAAAGCGGCACCCAAAGGAGCAGGCACATAACGCAGGAGCTTTTCTGCAGGAAGCATTATGAGCACGGCGCAGCCGAAGAAGCTCATTACACCGAAATACACAGGTGAGCTCGGCATAAAAATAACTGTTACCGCAGTAACGGCGACACCGACAGCGGTAAGGAAAATTCCTCGCTTCAAGGCACCTTTTCTGCCGAGGCTCCAAACGAAGCCTGACACTATGATAAAGGTAAAGCAGATAGATCTTTGCCACAGGTGGACAAGAGGTTGCGACGACCACGAAGTATTCCCACCGAATATTTCATTGATATCGAACATCAGGTGAAATATCACCATACTGACTACTGCAGAACCTCTCAGTGAATCCAAGGTTTCAAAACGTTTTTTCAAGGTTTACTCCGATAATATTGTATTAAAAATCCATGGTTTCATTTTCAAAAGAAAATGAAAATATATCGCTCGCCTATCGAATATCGCATTTTCCAAAAAATATATCGCATTCGGCGAAGCCGAATATATTCCTCACTACGCCTGTGCTTTACCGTTTTTTCTTCTTTTTTACGGAATATCCGAAGGAGCCGATCTTCTTTCCGAGAGCAAAATATGATCCGTGTGCATATGTTGCAAGAGAGCACTGCTCTATTCTGAGCTTGCCGCGCTCATCAATATATCTTTCATCCACGTTCACCGCCACGATATCTGCCATAAACATATCATGGCTGCCCAGCGGGATCACATCCGTCACACGGCATTCGAGGGAAACAGGACTTTCCGCCACCGACGGGCAGGCTACCTCTGTGGATCTCTCTCTTGTCAGGCGGCACTCTGCAAACTTATCGAGATCACGCCCGCTTCTTACACCGCAAAAATCTATGGAACGGATAATATGTGACGAGGGCAGATTTATTACGAACTCACCCGTCTTTTTGAGTATCTCATAGGAATATCTTTCCGGTCTCACCGAAATATAGGTCTTTGGCGGGTCTGAGCAGATGATACCCGTCCACGCCACGGTAATAAGGTTGTCCCTCTCAGCATCGCCCACCGAAACGAGTGCAGGCGGCACAGGTGCAAGCAGAGTTCCGCCCTTCCATTTTGTCTTCGCCATATTAATCTCCCTTCAGCCTTTTGTATTAGATCTGAGCAAAATTTTTGCGGGGATGTCCCCGCAAAAGCTTAATATGTCGGATCGTCAAGTCTCCAGCCGTCACCTGTGATAACAAGGGTGAAGGTCTCCTCACCTGCGGGAACGCCGTCCTCAAAGCTGTCCACGGCGATGACCACCTTCTTGCGATACTTTTTCTCAATACGGACATTTGCCGTGTCATAGGTACGGTTAAGCGTAAGACGCTCGTCATCTTCCACGTGGCGCACGATAAGCTCTCCGTTGTATGTCAAATACCTTGCAGGGATCTGCACGACCTCGGAAACGCTTGCGTCATCGTTTGAAAAGTCTATCTCCTGGCCTATGAATGCCTTTTCGAAAAGGAACTCGCAATAGTCCTCGGTATACACCTTCAGCGCCGCTTCTTTTATCTCAGCTTCGCTCTTATAAGGGCAGTCCTCCGTCAGCGCAGAATAGGAATCTCCCATAAGCTCATCCATTCCCTCATACCCGATGGTGGGAAGCCCCTCACCGAAGAAGATAGTGTTGATCTCATATGATGCCTCAATAAGCTCCCTCGCCGCACCGGGCACTTCGGATACGTCATACTGGGGCATACATCCGTACAGCACGCCTACCACAACAGCGACGACTGCGGCAACAGCAACAGCTACCTTTATCACAACAGCATTTCCACGGTTTTTTGCTGTCTTTTTATTTTTCGCAGATGCACTGCCCTTTGAATTTCTTTTTTTAGTGCTCACAATAATCTCCATCAAAATGCCTTCGGCTGTTCTTGCGGACAGCCGAATTGGTCAATATAATGCATTATCAATACAGAATACCGCGGCGGCGTCTGTTGTAATCGGAACGGGGGTTCACGATCTCGCGCCAATCAAGGTCGCCTCTTTCAACAGCGCAAATGAGCACCTCAGCCGTAGCAATATTTGTAGCCACGGGAACGTTATGAACATCGCACATACGGAGCAGGTTATAGTCAGCCTCCTCGATGGCAGGATCCATGCTGGGAGAAGTGCTGCGGAAATACAAAAGCACGTCGATCTCGTTATAGGATATCTTGGAGGTTATCTGCTGCTGTCCGCCATGCTCACCTGCAAGAAGCTTCTCGATCTCAAGACCGGTAGCTTCAGATACATACTTTCCTGTGGTGCTGGTGGCGCAGATGTTGTGCTTGGAGAGGATTCCGCAGTACGCGATGCAGAATTGCGTCATAAGTTCTTTTTTGGTATCGTCTGCAATAAGAGCTATATCCATGTTTTGTATGTCCTTTCGTTGTTGTTTTATTACTACAGAATTGCTATGCGGCGTTCTTTTTTCATGCCATGGAAAAGTGGGGTCTGCACGCCTTGTATGCGTCTGGCAATATTTGCGGCGGCAAGAGTTACGGGAGACGACGCACCGGGCATCAGCCCTGCGTCCTGAAGAGCGGCAAGGGCGGGGTCTGCGGGAATAACACCGATGCATTTCACCGCGCATCCGTCTATCATTTCAAGGATGCCTGCACGACCTGAGCGGCGCGCCGCTTCTATATCGAAATTATTTATAAGAAGTCTCACATGGGAGACAGGAGTACCCTCGGTAAACCGTTCTGCCGTTGCCTCTGCCGCACGAAGGGCGGTCCTGCTCTGCTCGGAGACTACAATGGCAAAATTAGCAAAGCCTCCTGCGATGATGGCAGGCATACGGCTGTCTGCGCCTGTGTCACAGACCATATAATCCGCACCCGACTCCCGTGCTATGCGCTCCAGGTACTCGGGTATCTTATCATAGGAGTCCGCTCCGTCCGATTCAAAGACCTCCTCGCTTGGTGCGGGGCAAAGCTTCAAAAAGCCTTCGCCTGCACGTCTGTCGCGGGACGGCGGAACGGGAACGCTCACAAGAAGCGCATCGAGACTGCATCGCTCCTTAAGATAATCGTCAAAGGTAAAGAGCACATTCTCGGCAACGCCCAGCATAAGGTCAAGGCTCCGCGAGCGGAAATCAAGATCAACAATGACCGTCTTGTATCCGTCTGCGGCAAGGGCTGCGGCAACAGCGCAGGAGGCGCTGGATTTACCGACTCCACCCTTCAGGGAGGAAAACAATATTTTTCCATTGCGCATCATGTAGATCTCCCCCTTTGGCGCTTCTTGGGACAAAAGCGCTAAAATAAAGCACTAACCCCTTAAATTATATCACCATATTACACATCATGTCAAGGGGCTGAGTAGATTTTTTGTTACGATAGAAAAAAATATCGGTGCTTTTTTTCGCTTTTGTGATAATCTGCCGCGCAATCCCGAAAGAAGTCCAAAAAAACAAAAACCCGTAAGGAAATATATGCGCATTTCATTGACATCAACAAAAATACATGGTATAATATAAGGAAACGAACTAATGTTTGACGGCGTTTTTGAGTGGGATCAGCCCAAAAACTCAAGCAAGCACCAAAAAAAGCGTCATATCCTCAGCATAATTATTTTTTGTAGCCAAAGGCTGAAGGGAGGTTACTGTGAAGGACAGCTTTGACGATCTCGACCGAGATTTTTTTGACCTTGCCTCGCATTCCGCAGGAAAGGCATATGCCGCGCCGAAAAAGCGGGACACGGGCACCTCGGAAATAAGCACCGAACAAGCAGAGCACAAAAGCTCAGGACAGCCTGCCTTCCGTATTCCCCCTGCAGGAAGAGACAAGGCGGCATCACGGCAGATACGCACCGCCCACTACTCCGGTGCCTCCTTTGACAAGAGACCTCCGCGTAGGACCGGCGAAAAAAATGACGACAGTACAGTCCTGCACGAGTACAGCCCTAACGGATACTTCGTAAAGCACGTAAGCGTCATGAGCTGGCCACAGGGCTACAGCTTTTACGAGAAATTTGTCCGCGATGCCGCCGTTTCCAACTCCAGACGTGGAAGCAAGGCGCCGCACGTGCCTTTTTTCTCCTACATCCCCCAATTCACACAGCTCAACGCCCCGCAGTGGGCATACTATCTGTACATGAAGGAGTGCGCTCGGGAGGGTGTGTGCCTCACGGACGCGGATTTCTCCTATGTACTGTTATATATTTACGAGATAATCAATCTCGAGGGCGTCATCTCCCCCGAAGCGGGCGCCTCACTTCTCGGAACTGCATGGATGCTTTACCGCAGGGTGCATCCGATGTTAGATAAGTATATGTCCGAATGGATGGCAGACTACTGCCTGCTCTATGGGCTTCCTCTGCCGAGGATGCTCTATCCCATCCTCGCCGAGATCGCCTCCCGCAGCACAGTGAAGGAGTTCTACGCCGATGCGTTACTCAAGCACACCCCCGGTGAAGCGGGACGGCTGTTTCGCCTGTCTCTGTCGGATCACGACCCATCACGAAGCCGATATGCCTCAAGGCTTGATAATTTCGCGTCTCTCACCGAGGAGGTGTTCGACAGCGCCGCCGCCGAGCAGCTAAGGGATAAAAGCGGCATATTCGACAAAAAGCTGTGCCGCAGCATGACGGTGTCCCGCGATGCCTTCTGTGGCTCCTTATGCGCCGCAAGCGTCAAAAAGAAGATAGTGCTCACCCTTGAGACACCGTTCCGTGCCCCCGAGGTTCGCAGAGTAGTCACGGAGATGATGAAGGGTGCAGAAAACATCGTCCGCGCTCGGATGGGCGTTAAGGCACGGCTTGCCGCTCCCGTTCTCGAGGGAAAAAGCGCCGCTGTCAGCGCGCGTACCGAGGAGGAACGGGCATATCTCAGCTTTTACGAGTCACCGACCGAGGAGCTTTCCGCAGATGCCGCCGCCAAGATCGAGCTTGAGTCATGGCAAAACACAGAGCTTCTCGCAGGGGACGAGCTTGCCCCCGAGACCGAGTCTGAAACCTGCGACGAGCCCGAAGTCGAGGGCGCTATGACAGGCGGAGACAACATAGCAGACGAGCCTGCCGTCGAGGTACAGGATGACACGGCAGCGCAGGATAAAGGTCTGCGGGATGCTCTCGGCGACGAGCTTTATCAGCTTCTCAGACGTGCCGCCGACGGCGAGTCCTTCAAGGATGCCTGCAGAGAGCGCGGAGCCTTCGCAGATGACGCGGCGTCCAGGATCAATGAGATCGCCATGGACATCATCGGCGACGTGGTGCTCGAAGCGTCGGGCACGGATTATGTATTTATAGAAGATTACAGAGATGACATCTGAAAAGGCGGGCCTGAATAATGTACAGGCGTGCCGCATATCAAAGACACAAGATCAAGGAGGCCTTCAGTGAACACAGAAAGGATCCCCAAAAGAATACTCGGAACTCTGCTTTCGTCAGTTTCCGCAGGAGTCGTTCCCCGCTCGGGAGCGCCGTATATAGCCATCGGGCGCGTTGACGAGATCGCTTCGCTTACGGAGGATCTGAGCCGCGTTGCGGACGGAGAAGGCGCCACCCGATTTATCGTAGGAAGGTACGGCTCGGGAAAGAGCTTCCTCATACAGCTCATGCGCGGCTATGCGGCTGAGCGCGGCTTTGTTACGGCAGACTGCGACCTTTCCCCCGAGAGACGCCTTTCGGGAGTCGGCGGACTCGCCACCTACCGCGAGCTGATGCGGAATCTGTCCTGCAAGGCTTCCCCCGACGGCGGCGCTCTCACCGCTGTCATAGGACGATGGTACAGCGCTGTTTCCGAGAAGCTTGTTGAATCGGGCGTGTCACCCGCCTCACCGGAGCTGCCGTCCCTTGTCACGCGGGAGATAATAAAGGAATCACGCTCTCTTGAAGCGGGGGTGGGCGGCTTCGATTTTGCCCTTGTGGTCAGCGAATACTGCCGCGCATACGGCGAGGGAGACGAGGAAAAAATGTCTGCCTGCCTCAGATGGCTCCGCGGCGAGTACGGCAACAAGACGGAGGCGCGCCGCACTACGGGGCTTCGCACGGTATCCGTCATCGACGACTCAAACTGGTTCGACCACATAAAGCTGATCTGCGCCCTTGTGCGCCATGTTGGGTATGCGGGTCTTTGCGTGTTCATCGACGAGGGGGTCAACCTTTACAAAATAGTAAACCGTGTGTCGAGAGAGTCAAACTATGAGAAGATACTCTCCATGTACAATGACACCATGCAGGGCAGAGCCGAGGGAATGATGCTCATTTTCGGAGGAACGCCCCAGTTCCTCGAGGACACACGCCGCGGTCTGTTCAGCTATGAGGCTCTGCGCAGCCGCCTTTGCGACAGCCGATTCACCGCCGAGGGTTCGACTCCTCTCAGGAGCATGATGGGACCTGTGATACGCCTGCGCCGTCTCTCCGACGCGGAGCTTTTGGCGCTCATGATGCGACTGACATCCCTTCACGGGCAGTATCACGGCTGGACGCCGAGGATAACGGATGATGAGATGACGGATTTTTTAAGGTCATCCCTGTCCCGCGCGGGAGCCGAGGAAATGATCACTCCGCGTGAGATCATAAGAGATTATGTGTCACTTCTTGACCTGCTTTTGCAAAATCCGGAGGTTTCCTGCCGCACGATCATGGGAGAGAAAAAGGATACCGCACAGCCTTCACCGGAACAGAAGCCTGCAGGAGCAAATGCTTCCGCAGAAGCGCGGAAAATAACGATTGATGATATTATTTTTTGAAAGCGGCGTAGGGGTGGAGATTTGCGGCAGCCGTACAGTATGGCGAAAATATAAATTAAAAAGAAAGGCGGAATCCCATGAACAACGAGCAGTTATTCTATTCCTATTCCCCGTTTATCAGGGAATTTATCTATAAACGCGGCTGGGAAAAGCTCCATGATATGCAGCTTGAAGCCGCACACATAATCTTTAATACCGAAGATAATCTGCTCCTTTCCTCTGCAACCGCTTCAGGTAAAACAGAAGCAGCTCTTTTCCCTATCCTCTCCGAGCTTTATGACTCCCCCGCATCTTCCTTCGGCGTGCTCTATATCGCACCGCTGAAATCCCTTATAAATGACCAATTCGAGCGAATCTCCGAGCTGACCTCAGCGGCGGATATCCCCGTCTGGCATTGGCACGGTGATGTAGCCGCTTCCCATAAATCAAAGGCTCTCCGTGAGCCGTCCGGAATCCTGCAGATCACTCCCGAATCCCTTGAGGCAATGCTTATCCGCCGTCCCGGAGATATCTCACGTCTCTTTTGCGACCTGAGATACGTCATCATTGATGAGATCCACGCTCTGTGCGGCACGGATCGCGGAAATCAGATCATCTGCCAGCTTGCAAGGCTATCACGCGCCGCAGGTGTTGAGCCGCGACGTATCGGTCTCTCGGCTACCGTCGGAGATATCGAGCTTGCCGCCGCTTGGCTTTCCGCAGGAAGCCCCCGATCAACATCTGCTCCCGCATCAAACGGCTCGCGCGGCAGAATGCGCCTCGGCATGGAGCATTTTTTCATTAACAATGACCCCGATACCGCCAATGCGGAAGCTGTACGCGATATCACCCTCGGCACAGCCGAGCCGAGTGAGCCTTCCGCTGACACTCCGACGGCGGATACCTTCCACATCGACGAGGGACATGAGTTCGTCTATGACTGCGTGCGCGATAAAAAAGCGCTTGTGTTCTCAAACTCACGCGAGGAGACCGAGTACGTCACCGCCACCCTCAGACAGATCGCCGAATACCGCGGCGAGCCCGACATTTTCCTTATCCACCACGGAAATCTTTCAGCCTCCCTTCGCGAAGAGGCTGAAGCAAAAATGCGCCGCGATGACGTACGGTGTGTCACCTGTGCTACGGTCACCCTTGAGCTTGGCATCGACATAGGACGCCTTGAGCGCGTTGTCCAGATGGGTGCGCCTCATACGGTATCATCCTTCCTCCAAAGGCTCGGCAGATCAGGCAGACGGGAGGACATCCCCGAAATGATGATGGTATTCCGCGAGGAAAAGCCTCTGCCCAACGCCCCCCTGCCTCAGCTCATTCCTTGGGATCTCATCCGCGGCATCGCCATAGTCCAGCTTTACCTGGAGGAACGCTTTGTTGAGCCGCCGAGAAGGGTAGCCTGCCCCTACAGCCTCATGTTCCAGCAGATACTTTCCATCCTTGCAGGAAACGGTGCCATGCGCCCCTCTCAGCTTGCTGAACGGATCTATTCCTGCCCACCATTCACTCACGTGCCGAAGGAGGACTTAAAGGCTCTCCTTTTCCATATGATCGAAAACGATTTCCTTGAGCTTACCGACGAGGGAGAGCTCCTTGTAGGTCTGCGTGGCGAAAAGCTCACCGATTCCTTCAAATTCTTTGCAGTATTCAAGGATTCCGAGGACTTTACAGTCAGATGCGCCTCCGAGGAGATCGGTACCATTACCTCGGCTCCCCCTGCGGGCGACCGCTTTGCCCTTGCGGGACGGGTATGGGAGGTAGAGGAAGCCGACCTGTCAAAGAGGCTCGTGTACGTGCACCCCGTCAAGGGTAAGATGGAGGTCTCATGGCCGGGAGACTACGGCGAGATACACACGAGAATACTTGAACGGATGCGCCTTGTGCTATCCGAGGACACAGTGTACCCCTACCTGAAGCCTGATGCCGCCGAAAGGCTTCGCCGCGCAAGAGCCGTGGCAAGAAACACGGGTATGACCGAATGTGATATGCTCTGTCTCGGCGGTGATACATGGGCATATTTCCCTTGGCTCGGTACGCGGAGCTTCCGCACCATGCGGCGGCTTTTACAGAAGTGCCAAGGCTCTCTCGGACTTTCATCCCTTGAGTTCGAGGGCTGCTACTATATGACCTTCCGCCTTGAAAACGGACGGGGCGATGAGCTTCTCCGCCGTATCGGAGACCTTGCCGAAAAGGGTATCGACCTTTACGACCTTGTGGGTGAATCCGAAGCTCCCACCTTCAATAAATACGATCCATACGTTCCGCGAAGCTTGCTCCGCCGCGCATATGTGGAGGACAAGCTCTGCAGTACGGAGATAGAAAAACGATTTGCAAACAGAAAGGTATAGAAATCAACATGACAATCAATGAAAGACTCGCCGCTGAGCTTAATATAAAGCTTACCCAGACCGATGCCGCAGTCGAGCTGCTTGACGCGGGAAACACGGTTCCCTTTATCTCACGTTACCGCAAGGAGGTCACGGGCGGACTTGATGACGACGTGCTCCGCAAGCTCTCCGAAAGGCTGACGTATCTTCGCAATCTTGAAGAAAAGCGTGAGGACACAAGGAAGCTCATCGACGCACAGGGAAAGCTCACCGAGGAGATCGCATCCGCTCTTGATGCTGCGCAGACCGTCACCGAGATCGACGATATCTACCGTCCCTTCCGTCCGAAGAGACGTACACGTGCCTCTGTTGCAAGAGAAAAGGGACTTGCTGATCTTGCCGCCATCCTTATGGAGCAGAAGCTGCGCGGAGATACCTCTGTCACAGAGGCGGCTCTCCCCTTCGTAAACGAGGAGCTGGGGGTTGCCGATACCGACGCCGCCATTGCAGGTGCCTGCGATATCATCGCCGAGGATATTTCCGACAATGCCGAGTTCCGCAAGGTCATCCGTGCCATGACCCGTCAGCGCGGCTCTATCGAGTCTAAAAAGATCGCCGACGGCGCAACCTATGAGCAGTATTATGAATACAGCGAGCCACTTTCAAAGATACCGCCTCACCGCGTGCTTGCCCTTAACCGTGCCGAGAAGGAGGGCGTATTAAAGGTCAGCATCATCGCCCCGAGAGACAACGTTATCTCTTACCTTGAAGGCGAGATCGTGAAGGACAGTACAAGCTCTTCCGCGCCGTTACTCAAGGCAACCGTTTGTGACAGCTATGACAGACTCATCGCCGCCTCGGTGGAACGCGAGATACGCGGAGAGCTCTTCGACAATGCTTGCGAGTCCGCCATCGGACTCTTCTCCAAAAATCTCCGCGGACTTCTGATGCAGGCTCCCCTCAAGGGCAAGACCGTCCTCGGCTACGACCCCGGATATCGCACAGGCTGTAAGCTTGCGGTCATAACCCCCACGGGAAGCGTGGTGGATACTGCTGTGATATACCCCACAAAACCCCATGAGAGGATAGCCGAATCAAAGAAGATCGTGGAACGTCTCATCCGCAAGTGGGGAGTAGACGTAGTCGCCATCGGCAACGGCACAGCCTCAGGAGAAAGCGAGATGTTCATAGCTGAGCTTCTCAGTGAGCTGAAATGCGACACCAAGTACATCATCGTTTCCGAGGCGGGAGCATCCGTTTACTCTGCCTCCAAGCAAGGAGCCGAGGAATTTCCCGACTTCGACGTAACTCAGCGAAGCGCCGTTTCCATTGCGCGCAGGCTTCAGGACCCCCTTGCAGAGCTTGTGAAAATCGACCCCAAGTCCATCGGAGTCGGTCAGTATCAGCACGACATGAAGGAAGCACGCCTCAACGAGGCACTGGGCGGTGTAGTGGAAAGCTGTGTAAACTCCGTTGGTGTAGACCTTAACACTGCGTCATATTCTCTGCTTTCGTATATTGCGGGAATAAACATCACAAGTGCTAAGAATATTGTAAAATATCGCGACAAGAACGGTGCGTTCCTTACACGTGCAGAGGTTTTGAAGGTGCCGCGCTTCGGTGCCAAGGCATATGAGCAGGCGGCGGGCTTCCTCCGAGTTCCCGATTCCGACGAGGTGCTTGACAACACGGGAGTACATCCGGAATCTTACGAAACAGCACGCGCGCTTCTCAAGAAATTCGGCTTTACCGAAGCGGATGTGCGCGATGGCAAGCTTACAGGTCTTGCAGACAGCGTAAAGAAGATAGGTGCTAAGTCTCTTGCCGAGGAGCTTGGATGCGGAGTGCCCACGCTTAACGATATAGTAGGTGAGCTTATGAAGCCGGGTCGCGACGTGAGAGATTCCCTGCCGCCTCCGGAGCTCAAGGAGAGAGTGCTTTCCATCGACGAGCTGACTGAGGGCATGGAGCTTTCCGGAGTTGTGCGGAATGTTATTGACTTTGGCGCATTTGTGGACATCGGTGTCCATCAGGACGGACTTGTTCACATTTCCGAGATATCCGACAAGTACATCAAGCATCCCTCTGAGGTATTATCGGTAGGAATGGCAGTAAAGGTAAGAGTCAAGAGCATCGACCGTGCACGCGGTCGTATTGGACTTACAATGAAGAAGAAATGAAAACATTCGCCATGCGAATATAAGAATGGAGCAAGTCCCGTTAAGGGGACTTGCTCCATTCCGTTCTACTGTGCGGATATAGCCATGCGCTTTACAAAATCCGTTACACTGTAGGGGGGTCCCGTTCAAACGCCTCACGCCATACACCACGGCTACCCGCGATTCTCGATCTCACTGTAGGGACAGGCGTCCCCGACTGTCCGTTCGAACGCCCCACGCCATACGCTACGGCTATAACCTTGCGTAACGGGAGACCACAGGTCTCCCCTACGGCGGTTCTGAATTTTCCACTGTAGGGGCTACCCCACGTGGTAGCCCATGGGTGGGTATCTAACACCTCTCGCCATACGGTATGGTTACACGCGAATCGTCCAATCCACGGT
>JAFUPK010000013.1 GCA_017481265.1 Clostridia bacterium | reverse complement strand
CAAAAGATAAACGGAGAAAACTTTCATTACTCTCTTTCATTATTTTTTCTTTTATCTAAAATAGTTATTCTACTCATAGCTAAAGCTTTTTGGCACCACCAGCACTGCTGGTGGTTTACGGGGACAAAAAAAACAGCTTACAACACAAATGTAAGCTGTTTTTGTATGATCACATATCAACAATTGTTCGTGCTATAACATTCTCCTGAAGCCCGCGCTCAATGTTTACGAAATAATCACTGTAACCGCCGACTCGGACGATAAGATCACGATGATTTTCAGGATGTTCCAGTGCATCAAGAAGTTCCTCGGGACTTACTACCGTGACAGTAAGCTGCTGACCTCCGCCTGCAAAGTATGTCTTGGCAATAGCTTTGAAGGATTCTTTTCCCTTCTCGGAAGCAAAAACCTTTTTATCAAATTTCACCATGAGCACAAATCCGCTTCCGCTTTCTATATGATCGTATTTAAGCGCAGATTTCAGAAGCGCTGTCGGTCCCATGATATCTCGTCCGGGAGTTGCACCTATTGCATCCGCTATGAGAGATTCGCCGCGGTGTTTACCGTTAGGAAGCGCTCCTATGTTTCTGCCGTGATGTGCCGCACGGTTGAACGGACTGCAGCCGCCTGTATAGATCCCTCCGCGATAGGTACGGTTATTTTTCAGTACCGCAAAGAATCGGTTAAGAAGCCTCGAAGTAATGCTATCTACTTCTTCGATGTCGTTTCCGAATTTCTCACATGAAGAGAAGTCGTGATAAAGTTCATAGTATCCCTCAAAATTCGCGTCAAGGGCTGCTATAAGCTGCTCCATAGAGTATTTCTTCTCATCGAACACAAGCTTTTTTATAGCCCACAAGCTGTCTCCGGTATCGGCAATACCTTCGGCGAGCATCTGACCGTGTCCGTAGAGGGGACCGCCGTTTCGGTAATCTATGCCGCGTTCAAGGCAACCCTCAATAAGACATGATCTGTACGGATTGGGGCGGTAATTTGCTCTCTTCTGCTGAAATCCGTTTGCACTTTGACATGCAGTATTTGTAACAAATTCAAGCTGACGGTAAACGGCGCGCTCAAGCTGCGCATATGTCTTAAACTCTTTCACATTTCCCGTAGAAATTGAGTCTGCATTACCGTTCATGGGATTTACACCGTCATACAGTGCATACTCAAGGCACTTGGGAAGTATAACCTCACCATCCTCAAGTCCCATATGGCTTTTTCCCATTATGTCGATTTGATTGCATCCGTTCATACAGTAATCATGACTGTCGCATGGCGGAATACCTATCTTTTCGAATGCAGGACAAACGGTCTCATCATTATAAAGGGCGGGCATACCTATACCTGTGGCTAAAGTCTCATGTATTACATTCCACAGCTTTTCGGGAGTATTCCTGTGAACACGGAGTGTTATGTTCGGCGTCTGATACTTCTTTTTTGACGCTATAGCAAGAATATCATAGGTAAGATCATTCGTTTCATCGTTCCAGTTTTCGTCTGAACCGGACAGACACAAATTCCATGTTCTCGTATCATGGAAGGTCTCCCAAAGTCTTTCAAGAATGTCGAGCACATCGTCTCTGTTTTCGGAAGCTGAATATGCTCTGTACATATACTGATCAAATCGTCCCGGTGAATCAAATCCCTCGAAGCAGAAGGTCAGCCAAAAAGAATGAACAGCCGAAGTAAAGTCGTACGCGGGCTTTCTCGGGATCACTTCAAATGCCTTTGCAGCAAGCTCGTAGCGCCTTTTATCATCCACATCGGTACACGTCGCTGCCATTTCTACCGCAAGCTCACGAAAGCGATCTCCAAGGACATCAAGAGCGTCCATCATGTAAGCACATCCGTTATAGAATGCATCTTTTCCGGGATTCTCACGTCTTCCCTTTTCTATTAAGTCTCTTATACCCTCTGTACCGATATTCACTACTCTGCCGAAGTCCGGGTTAGCGTGACCTTCCCATTCCTGACCGTGAATAGCATCCGATATTGTCATTGCCATCTCGGTCGTGTTTCTGTGTTCACGCAAAAGACAATTGTACTGTGAGAACTCGGAAAGGTAGAAGTTTATCTCGTCTGCGTTTTCGGGATATTCATCAAGAAGCTCCTCGATCTGCTCATACTCGTCGCTAAGGCTCGTGGCAAAGTTAAAGAATACTCCGCCTACACAGCTTGACACACTTCCGAAAGGAAGTATCGTTCTCCCGAAGGAAATGTCAATATTCTTCGCACCTTCAAGCACAGCAAGACCGATACGTTCCGGAAGCGAAAGATCAACATCCTTGCAAAAGCCATAAGCAAAGGGAGATATTTTTCTCATATCAGCCATAATTATAACCATACCTTTCTTTGATTTGTGACGCTTTTTCTCAGCCTTGAGGCTGAGAAAAATGCCGACCGACTTTTTGTCGGCAAGACACAAATGGGTTTGAAAAAGCTGACGTACGCTTTAAGCGTACTTTATTTTCAAACTTATGTTCCTTTCCGAATGTCACAGACAGTACTTCTCTGCAAATTCGATAATGGGAGTGTTGTCCTCAAGGCCGTGAGGATGGTGTCCGCAGCCGGGCTTTCCTACGGTGAATATAGTGCCGCCGTTTTCACGGTAGTATTTCTCAAGAAACGCGCCATTTTCACAGTAAGGTACTACATCGTCGCTGTCACCGTATACCATGAATATCGGAATATTATTTTCAAGAAGGAGATGCTTCTTGTCAATGGGATGCTCTCTGTAGTTGATAAGGTCAGACAGAGTCATACTCATAGCATCTTCAAACTCCTTAAACATACTGCCGCCGGCGATACCGATACCTGCAGGACAGGAGAGAAAGTTCATAACAGGCGCATCAATATAGAGAGCGGAAACATATTCGGGATAACGTGCCGCAAATTTGGTACCGATCAGTCCGCCGCAACTCATACCGACAGGCAGACACTTCTTATAAAGCCCGAACTCTTTAGCAAGATGCTCTGCAAATCTCGCCTTGCGGTCAAGGTCCTCATCAAGGCACCAGCGGGTGATATTAGACACGTATGCGAGATGCCATCCACGCTTGAGCATTTCTATCTCGAAATCGGGAAAAGCATCAAAATACTCAGTTTTCAGCATCCAGTTTTTATTCTCGTTCGCTTCTGCGGGGAAAACGAGGATCGCATCCCTTCCCTCGAACTGAAAGTCGACACGCTTAAATCCATTCCAAATTGATTCAGTCATACTGTTTCTCCTATATGTTGTATTATTACCATCAGCACTTATCGCGCAGAAACTCTTCAAATGACATATCTATGAAATCAATATCCCAGTCAATAAAGCAAACATAGGATATCTCACAAGTTTCATCGGAAGTACCGACAAAAACAAGGTTTTTAGGATAGTCAAGCTTATACTGTTTTATTGAAAGAGTATTCATTTCAAAAGTATCTATAGTAAATGATGGTTCCTTATAATCTTCGAAATCCGGCATATAGATTAGTTTTTCGGTCTCAAAAATGTACTTTTTTAAAACAAGATCCTTCTGGGCTTTGTATTCAGCTTCATTATATCGAACTCTAAGCACATATGACTCTGCTGAAAAGATAAACATATAGTCATTAAAGTACTTAAATTTATAATCTTCATAATTACCAAGCTCATCTATAGCAGGAAGGTAAGAATACTTCTCAGCAAGATCATCATAATACTTTATATTATGACTCAAGTGACCGCCGAAACAAGCATTTATTACAGAAGCAAGAACGATAACTGACAAAATAATCAGCACAAGTTTAATAACGTTTTTTCGCATATTTTTTGAACACTGTCTCATAGATATATTATTAAAATAATTATAACACAATGCCAACAAAAATTCAATACTTCAATGTATAGAAAACACCACCGACAATTGTCGGTGGTGTAATTATTGAAACCGTACTCGAAAGACGATCAGTCTGCGTAAACGCTAACCTGTCTTCTGCCGCCAGCGATGTGCTCGAACTTAACGCGGCCGTCAACGAGAGCGAAGAGAGTGTCGTCAGATCCGCGGCCAACATTGTTACCGGGATGGATCTTTGTGCCTCTCTGTCTGATGATGATGTTTCCTGCGAGAACTGCCTGACCGTCAGCCTTCTTAACACCAAGTCTCTTGGATTCGCTGTCACGTCCGTTCTTTGTGGAACCTACACCTTTTTTATGTGCAAAAAACTGTAAACCGAGTCTAATCATGTTCATTTCCTTACCTTTCTTAGTAGAATGTCGAGCTATGCTCTTTTTAGCTGTTGTAATCAGTCATCAATTACTTCAACGTCGAGATGTTCGTAATACTCTTCAAGCAGATCGTTAAGCTGATAGTAATATCCTTTAAAGAGTCCTTCAACAGCGAATCTTTTCTTTTCATCTGCCTCAAACTCCGGAAGCGCACACATACACTTTACAGTCACGCGGGTGCTCGTTTCATCAATGTCGTACTTGACATCTCCTGCATAGGATATTTCAACGGTGTTAAGAATAAGCATCGTCATTGCGGAAAGCGCCGCGCAGAGGATATCGTCCCCCGATTCGCCGTAGCCCGTATGTCCCTGCTCCTCAAAACCGTAAAACAGACCTTCACGCCTGAAAAATACTATCTTTGTCATAGTAAAGCCTCAATTAAAGGGCGATCTTTTCGATCTGTACCTTTGTATAGGGCTGTCTGTGACCAATCTTACGCTTCTCGTTCTTCTTAGGCTTGTAAGTCATGACATAGATTTTCTTAGCCTTGCCGTTCTTAAGAACGTTAGCTGTTACGGTAGCGCCCTCAACTACAGGAGCTCCTACCTTGATTCCGTCAGCATCGGAAACTACGAGAACACGGTCGAATGTGATCTTGTCTCCCTCTGCTACTTCCAGTTTCTCAACGAAGATTACGTCTCCCTCGTTGACCTTGTACTGCTTTCCGCCTGTTTCAATAATTGCAAACATGAAAAGCACCTCACTTTCTTTTTGTGAACTCGCTGACGCGGGCAAGCCGAAGCTTTTAGACCCGAGATCACGCGGCTTCCAATATTATATCATCTTTCACCGCCCGCGTCAATAGATTTATGAGATTTTTTTGCACTGTTTTCGCATTTTTTAAACAGATTTTTTATTTTTTCGAATAATGTCTTGACATATTACAAAGTATAATATATAATAGTCCCGACGAAGACTGTAATCAAGTCTATTTTTTGGAGGTATTCTTTTTATGTTTGAACAGATCAAGGATCTTCTCGTTGATGAGCTTTCCGTAAATCCCGCTGACATCACCCCCACCGCTGAGCTTGTTAATGATCTCGGCATCAACTCTCTCGAGCTTGCAGACCTCGTTCTCATGTGCGAGGAAAGATTCAATATCGAGATCGGTGATGACGATATCCACAAGTTCATCACTGTTGGTGACGTAGTTGATTATCTTGCAAGCATCGTTAAGTAATACATAACAAATCAATGCACCGCTTCTTCGGTGCATTATTGTTTAGAATGGAGTTTAAAATGGCTGAGAAAATAAATGTACGCGGCGTATATTTCGACAACGTGACCATGGACGAAGCCGCTGCAATGCTTATTGAGCGCGCCAGGGCGGGTGTGCAGACCTCTTTATTCACGCCCAATTCGGAAATAGTGCAGATGTGCATTGACAATCCCGAGATGTACGATATCATCGGTAAGGGCGATGTTATTATTCCCGACGGTATCGGTGTCGTAAAGGCGGCAAAGATACTTAAAACTCCCCTCAAGGAGAGAGTTGCGGGCTTTGACACAGGCAAGAGGATCATCGCGGCATCGAAGGATGAGGGACTCAAAATATTCTTCCTCGGAGGCAAGCCGGGCATTGCCGAGCAAGCTGCGGAAAAGATGCAGGAGGAGTACCCCGGAAGTATTTTTGTGGGAACGAACGACGGTTATTTCAAAAAGGAAGGTGCAGAAAGTGACGCCGTTATAGCAAAGGTAAACGAAAGCGGCGCTGACGTGCTGTTCGTTTGTCTCGGTGCGCCTACTCAGGAAAAGTGGATAAATGAAAACCGTGACAAGATGCCGGGCGTCAAGCTGTTCCTTGCTCTCGGCGGCTCACTTGACGGATATTCCGGCAATGTGAAGCGTGCTCCGCAGTTCTTTATAAAGCATAATCTTGAGTGGTTCTACAGACTTGCGTGCCAGCCGTCAAGGATCGGTCGTATGATGAAGCTTCCCAAGTTTTACTTTGGAACGTGGATCTATAAGATGAAAAATAAGAAATAAGATATTGTTATGACAAAAATGATCCCTCCGAAAGGAAGGATCATTTTTTGTTTGAAATTTAGCCTTCTAATTTTACTTCTTCAAAGGTGAGACCGGGGAGAACATTCATAATATCGTCCGGCTGTCCCAAAGCCTTTATAAGCAAATCGTCATAAACGAAGAACAGTTCTAAACATGGTTTCATACCATACGAAAGTAATTCATCCGACAACTTGGAGCTATCATACACCAATGTCTTAACTTTACGATCGCCCAATTCATATTCCTTCTCATATACGGTCATGTCCTTGACGCCCTTGATGCCATTAGCAACGTTTATAGCAATCAATTCTTCATAATTATGAAGATTCATCAGTTCAGGATTAAGCTTATAGATCAACCACGAAGCTCCATTATCTCTAGCTTCATCAATAAATTCGGGATCGTATTTCATAATATAAAACGTAATTTTTTGTTCTGAGGGATATACAATTTGTGTTTTTCTATAAAACTGTGCTGTTTCAAGTTCAATGCTTCTGCCTTCTCCAAGTCCCATAGGTGAGCCGTTTAAATGAGGTACAACCACCGCTCCGCTTGATAGAATGCTATTCCTGAAATATCCGAATATACCGTGCTGAAGTTCTGCCTTGGAAACGTGGATAGTCTGAACGGTATCCCAAAGATACCACTGTTCCATTGAGAGAATTTTATCAAGCTCCTTTTCAGGCATATTTTTGAGATATTCATAAAGCTCTTTTACATTTGAAAAAGCAGTTAAACCCAACGGATCGGGATAAGGTGCTCCCTCCAATATTTCACCGTTTTCGGGAATCACGAGAGCCGACGGTGTTGATTCTGTAGGCTCTGTTACGGGTACGTTGGTTACGGGAGCTTCAGTCACGACGGGCTTCGGCTCGGATAGTGTTACCTCTGCAGGATTTGTCTCCGGGGGTACTGTTGTAACAACCTCCGTTACGGCTGGCTCTGACGCGCTCTCTGCTATAGTCGTCATTTCTGTGCTTTCAGTAGGCTTAGACGAGCTTTCCTCTGCAGTTGTAGTTTCATCAAACGTTGCCGCAGACTCTGCAAAGTTTGATGTCGTCTGTTCGTCTGTTTTGTTATCGGCACAGGATACAGCAATGGTAATCAGAAATAATGAAGCCAGTAATACACATAGTATCTTTTTCATAGTCATTTCTCCTTTACTGTTTGTGGTGTGAGTTGAGGTGAGTGATTATCTCAGATTTACAATCTGAGCAGATGATATCGGATGGAGATATGTCTCCATAAGAGGTATTCATAATGCAAGTAGCAGGTCTATATTGTGTACCATTTATACTGTTACAATTTGAATCCGAACAAAAACCATCTCCACCGTTACTTATAGCTCTTTTACAAGACCTAATGTTATTATCCGTTTGCTCATGATAATGATCAGGCGCACCGTATTGATGGTTTAGTTCATGCATTATCCTACCGTAAACAGACGTAGTAAAGAAAGTATTTATCCAACTATTGATTTCGGCTTGTGTAGTCTCATCTGTCACCTTTATATAATCTATCATATATACATTGTACAAATATGAGCGTGCTCTAATACACTCCTCCGATGAATCATAGAATCTTTTAACTTTATGTGCTGTCCAATAAACTTTTGTTAAAACATTACTTCCGGCAGGCGAAGTTACTGTATTAAAATTTTCGCTTAAAACCGCATAGTTATCGTCGGCAGGATCATCCGAATATTTGAATAGAACAGAATGCTGATTGCCTTCGTGATTACAATATTCCCTTAAGCGCTCGGGATGGTCTACCCCCTTACAGCTGTCGATAATCGAGCAAAAATATTCTGCATTATTCCTTGAAATCTCCAAATCAAACAATTCCAAATAGCGCGCAGCTACCTCATCCATATAACCATTGATCTGTGTAGATGTGGGAGATATTCCTTGATTCAGCATAACTAACAATCCGCCATCGAAGTAATTGTTCACAGTTGCATAATACTTATGATCGGTTTTAACACTTATAGACGCATATGGACTATACAATGACGTTCGCATATAATTCTTTTTACTGCTAACACGAATTATATATGTTGTATTACTGCTAAGATTAGAAAAAGTATATGATCTTGCAGATGTATTTATCCAATTACCGTTATTTATCTTAACCCTGTACCCATTTGCTCCTGATACAGCAGGCCATGTAACTGTTATTGAACTGCCTGTTTTGGAAGACACCGTCGGTTGCGGTTTTGCAGGTACAGTAGGATTATAATACTTAAACAAAAACTGTGCGAAATAAATGCGTTTCATTGAAGTTCTCGGGTTAAAATAACCGTTTTGATCTCCTTCAATTATGCCGGCACGATACAATCTGTATACAGCAGTCTTATACGCTGATTGGATACTGCTGTCATCAGCAAACTGAGCAGTCGAACCGTTATCGGGTAACGAAATATCATATGCGGTACAACATCTGTAAAGCAATAGACACACTGCCTGTTTTTGAATAAGGTCATTTGGACTAAACTGCGTAGCAGAAGTTCCGCTTACTATTCCGTCATGATATGCCCATTTTACCGCATTGGCATAATATGCATTATTGGGGACATCAGTAAACGGATTTGAATAGTCGTCGTACTCACTTAGATCAACAGTAAATACTCTCGCCAAAGCAAGAACAGTGTCACAACGTTTCAAATTAGTTGCCGGTTCAAACGTGGTGGCTGAAGTTCCTGTAAGTACTTCTTTTTCTTCAACAGTATAACGTAATGCGTTTTCGTAATTAGTCATATATGATGATACATCTGTAAAGTCATCGACATCATACGATGAAACAACAACAGCCATGGATGCCAGCATCATCACTATAAGCAGTAACGAAATAAATCTTTTAATCACAATAATACCTCCTTTGGGCAATTTATTCTTTTTGACAGAAACCTTGAACAGATTATATAGCCCACCGGTATCACCTCCAATCATTTATCTCATCTACATTATACATGTGTCACAAAATAATGTCAATACTTTTTTTAAGAATTAACCATATTTTCAATATATTTCCCTTTCCAACGTGCGCCTTTTGCACAAATAGTAGTTCTATTTAAACTTTATCAAGCATCATACAACATTAACATACCTCCCGAGGCAACCCGGGAGGTATCGTTTCAGTTATTCTCTTCTGCAGGAGCTTCTGCGGCAGGAGCTTCTTCTGCTGAAGCGGTCTTCTTTTTCTTTTTCTTCTTCACAAGGCGGGAGATAATGTAATCGGCAGCCGCTTCTCCGCTTGTGCCTACGTTATAGAAGTAAGCGTGCTTCTCTTCCTCGATGCGGTCAGCATAGGAAGCCTGATTCTCGATAAGCTCGCGCGCAACCTCGTCGATGCGTGCAACATCTTCCTTCTCAACACTGCGTCCGATAATGTCACGTGCAGTGATGTCATAGGGCTTAATTTTGACCTTCTTGTACGCACGGTTAACGACCTTCATCTGTGTATTGATGAACAGCGAGGGCTTATTTGTGGTAAAGCTGAACTCATATCCGATGGAGGACCAGTCGGTAATGAGAAGATCTGCGGTATATACGGTCACGTTGGATGAGAAGTCTGTCTCAATTGCAAAGTCCTCGGAGAAGTCGTCCTTGTACTTCTCCATGATCTCCTTGATCTTCATGGGGAAACGCTTGGTGTACTGGGGATGGGGACGGATAATGATGCGGTAGTCCGTCTTGCGAAGTCCTGCAATAAGGTCATCAAGGCAGCTATCCATGATGTTATCGTACTGCCATGAGGGAGCGATAAGGATGGTCTTCTTCTCGTTCTCCTTCTTTTCGGAAGCCTCGTAAGCGGCGATCATGTTGTCGATAAGTCCGTATCCAACCTCGACGATCTTCTTTTCCTTGGTGCCGCGTACCTTCTCCATAGCGCGTACCTCTTCTGCCTGAATGGGGCTTACGGCGAAGATGGTATCAAAGTGGTCGAAGGCCCCTGTACGGTAGGTAAGGTTAAGGCTGGTACAGGCGTGATCGGTATAGACGTACTCAACGTCCTTTCTGACAAGAGACCGCTTGATGTGGTACTTCTCAAGGTCGGGAGTGGTCATAACGACCATGTCAGCCTCTACCTTCATCATGAGGGAGATAAGGCGGCGCTCATCTACGTAGTAAGGGATGATTCTCTCTTCCTTCGTTTCGAGGATAGGGTCGTTGGGGTCGCTGGTCACGTAGTGGATCTTGAGCTTGGACTTTTTGAGGATAGCTTCGATGATGTTTGCGAAATACTTGTAGTATCCGCCGCCCTCGGAGTAGAACATAAGCTTCATCTTCTCAAGATTTTCGGTCTTGCAGAACTGCTTATAGTACTTCTTTGCAAGCTTCTTGTTCTTCTTGTTAGCCTCACGTTCACGCGCAAGCTCCGTTTTCAGCTCCTCGAGAGCCTTATAGTCGATGTACTCCTTGGGGCTGTAAATGACGTTAACGAGGTACATAACGATAATAGCAAAGAGGTTACCCCACATCCAGTAGAGACCGACACCGGTAGGCACGATAAATGCGAAGTATGTAGAGAAAGCGATCATGAAGATAGTCATTCCCCACTGGGAAAGCTTGCTCTGCTCGATCTGCAGTACGTTGATCTTATTCTGAATGATGCACATAATAAGTGCGCTGACGCCCGCGAGCACGGGAACGATAAAGAGAAGATCAAGGCTCAGAAAATTCGGGATAGCAGCAAGATTGATTCCGAGGAAGTTCATGTTGAGCCCCTCGATAGCGGAAACATATGCAGCGGTGTCATGACCTGCGATAGAAAGATTACGGAACTGATCCACGAACTCAGGATTCTGCACAAGCTCTACAACATGGAGCTGAGGAGATGAACCAAGCTCTTCAACGGTCTTGCCGAGGATCTCAGCAGCCTTATTTACAAAGGATGTGATGACCTCAGAGGGCATATGGAAAAGGTGCTTCAGGGGCTTATAAACAACGTCGATAAGTCCGAGAATGATAGGAAGCTGTAAAAGAAGGGGCCACACACCTGCCATAGGGCTGTACTTCTCTTTTTTATAAAGAGCTGTCTGTGCGTCAAGGTATGCGTCCTGGTCATCAATGTACTGATAGCGGAGAGTTTCAAGCTCAGGCTTCATTTTGACCATTTTAATGGAGTTCTTCTGTACAAGAAGAGATATGGGGAACATGATGACCTTGGTAAGGAATGTGAAAAGGATAATTGCGATACCGTAGTCGCTGATTATCTGAAAGCAGAACCACATTACATAACCGAGAATGGTACCGATAAAACCGATAACGGCTTCGTATATTGCGCCCATTTGATTCCTCTTTCCGCGCAAATCGCGCTAATATAATTTTTTGATGTGCGGCAGAAGTGTAAATATCGCCTTGGCGTAAACATCATCTATGCGCACAAATCTGTTGCTCAGATAACGTGAATCCACTGACTCACGTCTGTTATCTCCGAGAACGAACAGGCACCCTTCAGGTACTGTAAGCTTTTCCATACAGTCCTCGGAATATTCTTTTACGTAGTCCTCTTCAAGAGGCAATGACGAATCATTGAGGTACACTCTTCCCTCTCTTATCTCGACTACGTCTCCTCCGACGGCAATTACACGTTTAACTACGTATCGCTCGTCGATGTCGGGATGCGAGAAGATTATTACATCTCCGTGCTTCGGTGAACTGTTCACGTAAGCAAGACGCGAAGCTACAAGAACAGACCCCTTTTCAAGAGTATCTGCCATAGATACACTCGGAACTATGGCAGACAAAATCACAAAACTATTCAATAATACGGCAAGCAATACTGCCGATGCGGGAATGAGAAGCCACAGAAGCCGTGATCTCTTATCCGACGAATTATTCTTCGTCTTCATCCTCGTCTTCGTCATCGTACTCCTCGTCCTCTTCGACGTTCTTCTTTTTCTTAAGAGCGCGCTTGATGCGTCTCCAATAGAAGCCGAGAGCAGCACCTGCCGCGATAACGATAGCCGCTACAGCCTGAACGATATATGTTACAGCCGAGGGATCAATATACGCCGCAGCGTAAGAAATGCACATTACCATTGCGCAAAGGAAAAAGAACAGAAATGACAATACTTTTTTCATGACTATATCCTTTCAAATATTAAATTATGTCGAACGTGTTAATAATATCACTTTTTCGACACGCTGTCAACAGTTTGCAGTAAATTTCGTGGTATTGTTATCAATTGGCATCATAGAAAGGATTTTCGATCCTCTTTCTGTCAACGATGGTCCAATTATTGAAATCGTTAATATCGCCCTCAATCTTATAGGTGACAAGCTCGTGATCGCGGTGGAGACCGGGGTTTCCGTCTGCCGCACTCATATAGAAATATCTTGTTACATCTGCATCCTCTGCAACATCGTCGATGGCAGGACCGTAGGCACTGTAGTCAATACCAAGCTCCTTGAGAACCGTGGCTCTGATATTATCGTGGCTCACGGGAGCGCTGTTATAGGTCATCGGCTTTCCGTCATTTACACCGGGATACTTCACAAGGAGTGAGATCGTACGGGGACCGTCAAGCTCCGTAATAGTTCCCGTAAGTCCGTGGTCGGCTGTAATAATGATGGTCGTATTATCGTAGAGGTTCTTTTCCTTCAGCAGCTTGATATAGTCGAGGATCATCCTGAGGTTTCCTGCAGTCTGCTTCTCTGCTGTGGAGTTATAGGTGAAGTTTCCGTTCTCATCCATGAAGAACGGCTCATGGGAGCCCTTCATGTGGTAGAAGATAAACGAGCCGCGGCTTCCCTCATCTACGGTCAGACCTTCGTTTCTGAGCTTTTCATAGTAGGCAGCATCATTGGTTCTGTGGATATCGGTGATCTTTGAACCGTCTGCAGCTGTACCGACGCTCTCAAAATCTCCGGTGTAGCACCAGAAGAAGGGCTTCATTGCAAGAGGCGTATAGCGGTACATGGAAAGCTTCATTACAGAACCCAGCATTTTCACGGAATCGGGATTTATCTCCTCTGTTCCCACGTTGTCGATCTTGCCCTCAACAAATTCCGTGTTCTTGATTACGTAATTCATCTCGGTATAGACTCTGGCGCCATAGCCGGCGTTCTTAATGTCCGTAAGGAAGCTGCCCGTAGTCCAAGCCTTTCTGAAATAATTGGTTACAGGCTCGGTATAGTCATTGTGGACGCCTGTGAGCAGGTAGCAGACCGATGGGAATGTTCTGGAATATGATCCCGCGGCATTATCATAGCTGATAAAATCCACAAGTCCGTCCTTGATATCAGGGTAGGTCTTGAAAGTCTTTTCGATGGTACTGAAAGCACATCTGTCGAGAAGAAATACCACAACATTCTTTTCTTCGGACACATGGAATATCTCCTTATTGGAAAGATACCCATCTGCATAATTGAAATCAGAAAGTATAAGAAGCTGAACAAGCCCTGCACTCTGTATTGCTATAAGCAACGCCGATAAGAAAGTGACCATCTTACGCCAGAACTTACGGTTGAAATAGTGAACTATAAAGGGTATGACAAATATAACTCCCCATATCGCACTGTTCAAAAGCATGGTGTTCGTCATAAATTCCCATGCAATATCAGTGCCGTCAAGTGCTGACAGTGAATTCATCATATTACACTGGATATATGCACAGACTGTAGTTGAAAAGATTACGGTCGTTACATAGTTGAACAGCCTGCCGCGCAGGAGGAATAAAACAAGTGTAAGCCCTGCAAATATTCCGAGTCCCACAAGCACAAGAGGTGTGATCAGATCACCAAATGTAAAGGGATAGAACTCAATATTTGACAGATACACCTCTAAGGGTCCGAAAACGAACAAGGTATAGGTAAATGCAAGCGCAGCTAAAGCACCTGTGATAAGGCGCTTGTACCACGGGCGCTTATCCGTTACAAGCTCGCGGCATTTGCTCTTGAAATCTTCCCATTTTGAAGCTTTCTTTTTCTTCTTTTTCTTAGGAGTTGCTTTCGGAGTATCGGTCGAAGAGCTCTCCAATGCCGTTTTCTTTGCCGTATCAACGGTGTTTTCGGTTTCAAATTCTTTGTTATCCATATTTTCGGTCACGCCTTTCTGTATAATTAGGTATGATCAGACATTAAATCTGAAAAGAACAACGTCACCGTCCGCAATGACATAGTCCTTGCCTTCACTTCTTACAAGTCCCTTCTCTTTTGCTGCGTTCATGGAGCCGCAAGCAACAAGGTCATCAAAGGACACTATCTCAGCACGGATGAAGCCACGTTCAAAATCGCTGTGTATCTTTCCTGCAGCCTGAGGCGCCTTTGTTCCGCGTACGATAGTCCAAGCTCTTACCTCCTTGGGTCCTGCGGTAAGATAGCTTATATATCCGAGGATAGCATAGCTTGCCTTGATAAGACGGTCAAGACCGCTCTGTGCAATGCCGAGCTCCTCAAGGAACATTGCCTTTTCCTCTGCATCAAGCTCTGCGATCTCTGCTTCAATACCGGCACAAACGGGAATGACCTCAGCGCCCTCGGCATCAGCCGCCTCTTTTACCTTATTAAAATATTCATTGTCAGACTTGACTCCTGCAGCCTCGTCCTCAGCTACGTTAGCAACGTATATAACAGGCTTGAGAGTGAGAAGTGACACATCCGCAAGAATAGCCTTCTCATCATCGGTAAGCTCTACCGAGCGTGCGGTAAGTCCCTCTTCAAGTGCAGCCTTGACCTTATTAAGCACCTCAAGCTCACCTGCAAGGGTCTTGTCTCCCTTGAGAAGCTTTTCGGTCTTTGCGATGCGTCTCTCAAGCGTCTCGATATCCGAGAAGATAAGCTCAAGATTTATGGTCTCAAGGTCGCGAAGAGGATCGACATTTCCGTCTACGTGGATAATATCGTCGTTTTCAAAGCATCTCAGCACGTGAACTACCGCGTCTACGTCTCTGATGTGTGAAAGGAACTTATTTCCGAGTCCCTCACCCTTTGAAGCACCGCGTACAAGTCCGGCAATATCCACAAACTCTACGGTAGCGGGAGTGTAGAGCTGTGGGGAATACATATCTCTCAGAGTATCAAGTCGGGCATCGGGCACCTGAACGATACCCACATTGGGATCTATTGTACAGAAGGGATAGTTAGCGCTTGCCGCTCCTGCACCTGTTATAGCATTAAAAAGAGTACTTTTTCCGACATTCGGAAGTCCTATAATACCAAGCTTCATCTAATTCTCCATTCTGCCTCATTACGGCAAAAAAATACTGTTGGCTATACAAATGCCACCTTATATATTACCACAAAAAGTGAATATTTGCAAGATATTCGCGAAAATCAGAGGGGATTTATCAAACAATCACATAAAAGCCATACAAAGTTCACACTTGAGTGGTAAAATATCATATCAAAGGAAAAATGATTACGGTTTGTTAATCAACTATTAACAAACACCATTAAATTTTGATTGACAAAACACTTTATGTCATGTATAATAATATTATTGGTATAATTCCAGAACAGGAGGATTTATTATGGCTACTAAGATCCTTGTAGTAGATGACGATCCCAACATATGCGACCTTTTGAGACTATATTTTGAAAACGAAGGTTACGAAGTCAAAACAGCTTCCGACGGTGTGGAGGGAGTCAGCTTTTTCAAGATGTATGAGCCCGATCTGGTGCTCCTTGATATTATGCTTCCCAAGAAGGACGGCTGGCAGGTTTGCCGCGAGATCCGCGAAGCTTCTTCTAAGCCTGTAATTATGATCACCGCAAAGGGTGAGGTATTTGACAAGGTTCTCGGTCTTGAGCTTGGTGCTGACGACTTCGTTGTCAAGCCCTTTGACATGAAGGAGCTTTCGGCAAGAATCAAGGCTGTCCTTCGCAGATATGTGGCTCATGACAATCAGAATGAGGACGAGGTCATCAAATTCGAAAATATTGAGATAAGTCTGCAAAAATATGAGCTTCGCTTAAACGGCAAGCCTGTGGACATTCCCCCGAAGGAGCTGGAGCTGCTTTATTTCCTCGCTTCAAACTTCAACAGAGTATTCACTCGAGACCAGCTTCTTGACAAGGTCTGGGGCTTTGATTACCTCGGAGACTCAAGAACCGTTGACGTTCACGTGAAGCGTCTGCGTGAGAAGCTTGAGGGTGTGTCCGACAAATGGTCTCTCAAGACTGTTTGGGGTGTCGGATACAAATTTGAACATATTCAGTAACCAATGACACAAAACCGTTGCGCAGGTCGCAACGGTATTTGTGCTTTATCAGTATTCGCGCGAAAGGAGATCTGCCGTGTTCAAAAGTGTTTTTATTAAGTATGTAACAGCTTTTTTGCTGATAAATATATCCTGTATGCTGCTTATGACCTCGATCATCACGTCAATTATAAGCACTTACAGCACAAATGTAAAATCAAGGACGCTTGAAAGAGCTGCTCTGTATGTATATAACACGGTAAATGAAGGTCTCGAACGCCGCGATATGAAGGATGATCTCGCACTGTACTTGGCGGTAAACCCCGAGACTGTTCACTCCTACCTTGATTCAGTCAGTATTAACGTGGATGAGATAGTAATGCTTATGGTAGACCATAACGGGCGCATCGTTCTTTCGGGAGGTGCCGACGAATCCGACAGATTCTGCGGTACGGACGGTATTCTTGATTACGGCGAGCAGGTTGCGTATATGCCCGCCGATTATCTTGAAAATCTCAAAAATAATGATAGTTACAAGGAGATTACTACTTTTGACGGAATGTTCGAAAGCGAATACCTTGTTTATTCTGTTCCCTTCCGGGACATAAACGGAAATTTTGCGGGTGCCGTTGTGGCATCATCTCACAACTCTGACATGAACATTTTGCTCAGCGGAATGTCAAAGACTATATTCATGTCAACTCTTTGGTTAATGCTTGCCGTTCTTGTTGTAACCTATTTCATAAGCGAACGTCTCGTTTCTCCCATTCGTGCAATGAGCCGTGCCGCAAAGAGCTTTGCAAAAGGTCAATTTGATGTTCGGCTTCCGGTCAGGGGTAAGGATGAGATTGCAGAGCTTGTTGTCGCTTTCAATAATATGGCGTCGTCTCTTGCAAGCAACGAAGAAATGAGACGCCTGTTCCTCGCAAATGTGTCTCACGATCTCCGCACACCGATGACCACGATCTCCGGCTTTATCGACGGTATTCTTGACGGAGCTATTCCCAAGGAAAAGCATGAGTACTATCTCGGTGTCATTGCCTCTGAGGTAAGGAGGCTGTCGAGGCTCGTGTCCGCACTTCTCGACATTACAAAGATACAGGCCGGCGAGAGAAAATTCACTTCGGTAAATTTCGATATCTGTGAGATGTGCCGTCAGGTGCTCATATCCTCCGAACAGCGTATAGAAGAAAAGTCTCTCGATGTTGAGTTCGAGTGTGACAGCGACAATATGTACGCCCTCGGAGACACAGATGCAATCCACCAGATAGTTTATAACCTGATGGACAACGCAATAAAGTTTTCAAATGTGGGCGGTAAATACAAAATAAAAATAACTGAAAACGGACAAAAGATATTCACCTCTGTTTACAATGAGGGAGAGGGTATTCCCGAAGCCGATCTTCCTTTCGTTTTCGACCGATTCTACAAGAGCGACAGAAGCCGGGGTCTTGACAAAACAGGCGTAGGTCTCGGACTGTATATAGCAAAAACCATTATTGATGCACACGGAGAGACAATATCAGTTGAAAGCGAGCACGGTAAGTGGTGCCGCTTCACCTTCACACTTTCGAAGGGTACATCACCGAGACAAACAAATCTTCTCGGAAGACCCGACAGCCGTGAATGACCATGACCAAAATGATTGGAGAATACCATGATATACAGATACGCTGCAACCTGCCTTTTCGGACTTGAAAGTCTTGTCGGAGAAGAGATAGACTCTCTCGGATATAAGAGGATCGAAACGATCGACGGCAGAGTAATATTCGAGGGTGACGAGAGTGCCGCTGCAAGATGCAATATAGGCATGAGATATGCCGAAAGACTCTATCTTATCATCGGATGCTTTGAAGCCTTAACCTTCGATGACCTGTTCGAGGGCGTAAAGGCACTACCCCTTGAGGATTATTTCACCCTTACCGATGAATATCCCGTGTCGGGACACTCAATAAAGAGCAAGCTCTATTCCATCCCGGATTGTCAGCGGATCATAAAGAAGGCAGCCTCAGTCCGTCTTGCAGAAAAATACGGAGTTGGCACACTTCCCGAATCGGGAGTAAGAAAAAAGCTCGAATTCTTTATCTTAAAGGATAATGTATCAATAATGATCGACCTTTCGGGAACTCCGCTTCACAAAAGAGGCTACCGTCCCGAAACTGTAGCAGCCCCTCTCAGAGAAACACTCGCAGCGGCTCTTGCAAAGCTTTCTCGTCCCCGCGAAGATGTTCTTCTTCGTGATCCTTTTTGCGGCTCCGGCACCATAGCCATCGAGGGTGCTATGATCATGAAAAACATTGCTCCCGGCATAGTACGGCGCTTCTCTGCGGAAAAATACGAGCTTTTCCCTGAAAAGATATGGAAGGATGCGAGAAGCGAGGCTCTGAGCCTTATAAAAAAGGACTGTAGCTTTGAAGCTCTCGGCTCGGACATTGACGCTGAATGTGTGCGTATAGCAAGCGAAGCCGCCAAGCGTGCGGGAGTCAGTGATCTTGTACACTTCAGAGTCGAGGATGCGTTGACCATAGGCAAGGAGGATCGCCGAGGTACTGTCGTGACAAATCCTCCTTACGGTGAGCGTCTCATGACAGAAGACGATGTAAATGAGTTATACCGCAAAATGGGCGAACACTTTAAAGGTCTTGCTCCGTGGCAGTTCTACATTCTCACCCCCTGCGAGAGCTTTCCGCGTCTCTTCGGTAAACGCGCCGACAAGATACGCAAGCTCTACAACGGCATGATCCCATGCTATCTGTATCAATTTTTCAAAAACGACAAGTCTAAAAAATAAACGGCGTCGGTAATAACGGAACAGCTTTTAAGCCTTTGTCAGAATGGAGGTCAGTATGCAAAAGAATAACGCATTACACAACACATTATCTGTGCTGCGCGCTTTTTGGCACGAGCGCATTTCTGTACCTCAGCCAAAGCCTCTTATACATATCAGCTCACCTCGTCTTTTGAAAGCTATAAGATATGCGGCATTTGCTTTGTGGCTTCTGTTCCCTTTCTTTTGTTTTATAAGCTGTGAATACATCAGCTTTATGTCTCCGGGGACTCATTTTTTCGGAAGTGACAATGCTGAAATGCTCGTACACCTTTTCACAAACCGTACCGGTGTCGTCTTTCTTGATCTTATTATCCTTTATATCGCCTCCCTTGTTATATCCTGCATAGTAAAAAGGCTGTGGGTCTCCTGTGCTCTGCTCGGCGTCACGTCCTTTGTTCTATCGGCGGCAAGCTTTTTCAAGTATCAAGTGACCGGTGAATATTTCTATCCCTGGGATCTGCGTCAAACCGGAAATGTGGGCATACTTAATGACTACATAAACACAGATATTCCGCCCGCACTCTTTGTTATCGGTGCTGTCATCCTTCTCATTACCGTTTTCGTTGCTCTTACACGTGTAAGTCTCCCGATAAGATGGAGCATACGTATACCTGCAGCCCTGATCACAGTATTTGCCCTGTGTATCACCTACAGTAATGCAGACAATGCCTCACATCTCGTTGACAGCTTCGGAATGGATATAAACAGCGTATACAAGGGAGAAGGAAACTACACCGAAAACGGATTTCTCGGTGCCCTTACACTGAATATTCTGTCTCAGTCCCAGACAAGCCCCCAAGAATATTCAGAACAGACCGTCGCAGACATACTCAGTTCCTACAGCGGCAAAGCTTCCTCCGAGAGCTTCTCAAAGCCGAATATCATTGTTATTCTTCAGGAAAGCTTTTGGGATATAAGACAGCTTCCGGATTGCTCCTTTTCCGCAGACCCCCTTGAAAACTACGACAGGATCGTCAGCACAGACGGAGTTTACAGCGGCACGATGCTCTCCCCCACCTTTGGCGGTGGCACGGTAAGGCCGGAGTTTGAGCTTCTTACCGGCCTCAGCGCCGACTATCTTCCCAGCGGTTCTATTCCTTATGAGTACATTTCGGACAGCTTTGAAAGCTACCCTTCGCTTATGAAAAAGGAGGGATACAGGACACTTGCCATCCATCCGTACCTCTCAAGCTTTTATTCACGTGATGAAAAGTATCCTCTCCTCGGCTTTGATGAGACTCTGTTCAACGAAGATCTTTTGAAGATCAAGGAAGTCGAAAACTCCATCCGAGGCGGATTTACCTCTGATGACAGCTTTGTTTCATATATCGAATACTTCGTGAACAGCAGTGACCGTCCCCTGTTCCTTTTCGGAATATCCATGGAGGGACATCAGCCCTATGACGATAAATTTTCTTCCGCTGAGCTTAATCTTAAGGTCACAAATCCTGCCTTTGATGAAGAGCTTGAAAATACCGTCAGTCAATATGCACAGTGTCTCGCCGATGCCGATAAGTCTCTCGGAAGGCTTATAAGCTACGTCGATTCGCTTGAGGAGGACACGATCGTCATTGTGTTCGGCGATCATGCACCCTCTCTCGGTGCAGATAAGGCGGCTTACAGGCAGAGCGGATATATTTCCGCAGACGGGCTTGATAACGATGACATGAAAAAAATACTTTCAACGCCGTTTTTCATTTATACAAACTTCGCAGCATTAGGATCCTCTATGCTGAATGAGGGAGAGGTGAACATTATATCCCCCTACAATCTGCTCAATGCGGCTCTTGAGCTTACAGGCGCTCCTGAAACTCCCCTTATGGAGTTTTTGAAGGATTATTACGGTGTCTGCCCTGCATACAACTTTAAGCTTGAAAGACCCGCAGAGAAGACCGCCGAAAGATTTATAAAGGCTCACGAATATCTTTCATATGACCGTCTGCGCGGATATAGCTATTCGGTTAAATGAATAAAAGCTTCACTCCCGTCAAATACTATTTAAAACAGTATTTGACGGGAGTGAGTTTTTTTGATAGCTGATAATGTGATCCTTACAGGAGCATTCGACAAGGACATAAGCTTCCTTGACAGTATTCTTCGGGTAAACGAAAGCTTTGATATAATAAAGCGCGAGCTCATATTTGCCGAAAAGCGAGCAGTGATGTACTATATCGACGGCTTTGTAAAGGCGGAAATGATGCAAAAGCTGATGATGCATCTTATTACGGTAAAGGACCTGGGAAACGGCGGAGAGCTTGCAGCCGCAGATGCCGCAAAAAGATCAATACCGAGCGTTGAGGTAGACATTACGGAAAGCGTTGACTCAATACTGCTGGCTGTCATGAGCGGTTGTACGGCATTTTTATCCGAGGCATTCGGAAAAAGCTGTATCATAATCGACGCACGCACATACCCCGCACGCAATACCGATGAACCCGAAAATGATCGGGTCATGCGCGGAAGCCGTGACGGCTTTGTTGAGACGATGATCTTCAACACGGCACTTATACGCAGAAGAATAAGAGATCCCCATTTGACCGTTAGCTATATAAATGCGGGAAGGCTGTCACGTACTGATATGGCTCTTTGTTATATGTCCGACAGAGCTGATGCTGATTTTGTAAAGGATCTTAAACGAAAACTTGCCACGCTGAACACCGAATCTCTGATAATGGGCCACCAAAGCATTGCAGAATCGCTTATCCGCGATAAATGGTACAACCCGTTTCCAAAGATCCGATCAACCGAAAGACCCGATGCCGCAGCCGCAACCATCCTTGAAGGCGGGGTCATTCTCATTTGTGACAACAGTCCCGAGGCAATGATCTTCCCAACCTCGATCTTTGACTTTCTTCAGGAAACAGACGACTATTATTTTCCCCCACTCACTGGAAGCTATCTCCGTATTCTCCGTCACGTTATATTCTGGTTCACCATGCTTCTCACGCCCCTTTGGTATCTCGGACTCATGCACGCCGATATTCTCCCCGACTGGCTATATTTTATAGTTCCTCGTGAATCGGGTGAGATACCCATACTTCTCCAGCTCTATCTAACAGAATTTGCCCTTGACGGACTAAAGCTTGCCTCACTCAACACGCCGAATATGCTGTCAAATTCCCTTTCGGTAGTCGGAGGACTTCTTCTCGGAGATTTTGCGGTCACGGTAGGATGGCTGTCTCCCGACGTTATCCTTTACATGGCATTCGTAGCTATCGCAAACTTCACACAGCAAAGCTATGAGCTCGGCTATGCCTTCAAGTATATGCGGATGATCACACTCACGCTGACTGCATTATTTGATTATATCGGCTTTGCCGCAGGTGTACTGATCGCAATAATTCTGATAGCTACCAACAAGACCGTAAACGGAAAGAGAAATTACCTCTACCCTCTTATTCCATTCAACGGTCGTGCTCTGGCAAGGCTCTTCTTTAGGCTCAAAAAGAATGACTGACACAAAGCTTCCGCTTGATTTAAGCGGAAGTCAGCTTGATGACAAGCCCTGTGCGAAAGCACAGGGTTTGTCAACTTAAACAAAGGCTAAATCAAAAGTAAAAGGGGATGCGCGACCTGCGGGTCGCTTTTTGGACGAATAAGGGGAATTTCGCACTCTGCGGAGTGCGACTCAGGGCGCTGCCCCAAGACCCCGCGCCCTTTTAAAAAAGGTCGTGGGGAACTTTTGTGCATTTTGTCAGCATAAGACCTTTGTCAGCGGTCTGACTTCCGCTTGATTCAAGCGGAAGTTTTGTTTCTTATGTTGCATTATCGCTTAAACTGTGATAAAATAATGCTGCGTTTGAGGCGCAAGTGTAAAACACTGCTTAATTGGGAAGCAGGTGAGATGCCTGCACGAACTCGTCACCGTATATACGCAACTCTCCGACTTCACGGAGCCGCATCCGTTATGCCATTGGGAAACTGAGAAGGCTGAAGAAGGAACGTCAATCTTGACAGCGTATGAGTCGGGAGACCTGCCTCTTTATTTACGTCCACACCGCGAGACACCGGTCGGGCAACCGAGGCGGAAAGCGCAAACCAAATACTTTTTTAAGGAGAAAAAATCATGAGAAAGACTGATTTTTCAAAAATTATGAAGCTTTCTGTTATTTTTGTGCTTATTGCGGCTATGGCACTCTGCATTATCTCATGCGGAAATAACACGGACAGCGAAACTGAAGCTCCGAAGGCTTCGGGAGAGAACACCTCCTCGGTAAGCGAAGCTACATCCGACAGCACAGGCTCAGATGTAAGCTCGGCTGTTACCGAAGGCAAGTACACTCTTACCGTCACGGTAGTTGACGACAAGGGCGAATCAAAAGACTTCGAAATAAAGACCGATGCCGACAATCTCGGAGACGCTCTTCTTGACTCGGGACTTGTAGAGGGAGATATGGATGCCTACGGACTTTACATCAAGAAGGTGAACGGAATCCGTGCCGACTACGATCTTGATAAGGCATACTGGGCGCTCTCCAAGGACGGCGAGTATCTTATGACGGGTGCTGACTCCACCCCCATCGCTGACGGCGAACACTACGAGCTGACATACACCAAATGAAAAAAGCAAGGAACCGCCTTGTTCTGCTGTCGCTGTTCGCCATGTACGGAGCTTTGATGTACGTATCGAAATACATCATGGAGGGACTTCCTAACATCCATCCGCTGACCATGCTCATTGTGACGTTCACGGTAGTGTACAGAATCAAGGCACTTATCCCAATCTACGTATACGTGTTCATTAACGGATTATACTCAGGATTTGATATCTGGTGGATGCCTTATCTGTATTTATGGGCAGTACAGTGTCTAATAACTATGCTCATTCCGAAAAAGATCCCCGACAGGATCGCAGTTATCGTTTATCCCGTGCTGTGTGCCATTCTCGGGCTTTCATTCGGGGTCATGTATGCGCCGGCACAGGCAATAATGTTCAAGTATTCCTTCGAGCAGACAGTCGCCTGGATCTCAAGCGGACTTGTCTTCGACCTGCTTCATATGGGCGGTAATTTTGCCATGGGACTGCTCGTTCTTCCGCTTTCAAAGCTTATTAAAAAGCTTCATGCATCGGCGAGAATACCTACTTAGAGAAAAAGCATCTTTTCCAAGCGAAAAGGTGCTTTTTTATATTTTAAAAAGACATCTTTTTTTCATAAATTTACGCAATCTATTGATTTTATCAGCAAATTGTATTACAATATATAGT
Source organism: Clostridia bacterium (assembly GCA_017481265.1). Taxonomy (GTDB): domain Bacteria; phylum Bacillota; class Clostridia; order Oscillospirales; family CAG-272; genus RUG11130. The sequence continues at coordinate 5,613 of JAFUPK010000013.1, read as the reverse complement.
GGATGTTTTTAATCTTAAATATCCCTTGAAATTTGAAAAATTTATTTGTGCAGAGCATTTTTATTCTGCAGAAACGGAGAATCATATGGCTACAAAGTTCAGAAAAATCGGTGTACTCACATCAGGCGGCGACGCTCCCGGTATGAATGCGGCAGTTCGTGCCGTAACACGTGCGGCTCTCGCAAGAGGTGTTGAGGTTATGGGTATCTACGGCGGTTACCGCGGTATGATCGACGACGACATGATCCCGCTTACCGCACGCGAGGTATCAAACAAGATCAGCCTCGGCGGTACATTCCTCTACTCCGACAGATGCCTTGAGTTCAAGGAAGAGGCAGGTATGCAGAAGGCTATCGCTACTCTCAAGCGTCACGAGATCGACGGCGTTGTTGCTATCGGCGGTGACGGCACATTCCGCGGTGCTACCGACCTTGCTGCAAGAGGTATCCCCACCATCGGTATCCCCGGTACAATTGACAACGATATTACCGCTACAGATAACACGATCGGCTTCAACACAGCTATGACAGCTGTTATGGAGAACATCGACAGACTCCGCGACACCTGTGAGTCTCACGCTCGTTGCAACGTAGTTGAGGTTATGGGACGCGGTGCCGGTGACATCGCAATCAACACAGCTATCGCTTGCGGTGCTGTTGACGCAGTTATTCCCGAAGTTAAGTTTGACGAGGACGCTTGCATCGAGAAGATCATCCGTCTCCGCCGCGAGGGTAAGAGAAACTTCATCGTTGTTGTTTCCGAGGGTGTTGAGGACTGCTCCGAGAGACTCGCAAAGAAGATCAACAACATTACAAAGGAGCTTTCCGAGAAGGAAAACAACCCCGCAATGTGGGTTGAAACAAAGTTCTGCCGTCTTGCTCACGTAGTTCGCGGCGGTACTCCTTCCCTTTCCGACAGAATTCTCGCTACAAAGATGGGTGTTCGTGCAGTTGACGAGCTTCTTGCAGGCAACAGCGATCTTATCATCTGCGAAAAGGCAGGCGAGATCGTAACAACTGGAATCTTCTACTCTCAGGTTCTTGACAGAATGTACAAGGGTACACTCAAGGAAGGTATGCTTGAGAAGTGCACAGAGGAACAGATCGCTGAGATGAAGGCTATCATTGAAGAAAAGAAGCGCGTATTCGCTGAGACCTACAAGCTTCTCTGCGATGTTACTGCATAATTAAGATAAGTTTAGTATGAGCACATTTATAGAAAACGCCATCCTTTATGCACGTAAAAGCGGGTTCAATCTTATCCGCGTAGCCGAGATAGACCATGGCGATGCCCGTTTCGGCGAATGCAACCGCGGTAATCCGTGCCAGAATATCTACTCTGTCGCAAAAGCGTTTACTATGACCGCTATTGGGATAATCTGCGACAGAGGGCTTCTCACGGTTGATGAAAAGGTCACAGATATATTTGCCGGCAGTCTTCCCGAGAATATGGACGAGCGTTGGCATGATGTAACGGTTGACCATCTGTTAACTCACAGAGCGGGACTCCATGACGGTCAGCTTGATATCGACTGCATTGACATCAATACGTTCGATACCGATGATTTTCTTGATCTGACTCTCCGCACTGAGCTTCTTTATGATCCCGGAACGGACTCTGCATACAGTGATGCGGCATATTATATGCTTTCACGTATCCTCAGCGCAAAGACCGGTGAAAAGCTTGACGATTTCCTATGGCGCGAGCTGTTCCGTCCCTGCGGCTTCCGCGAAGCGGCATGGAGTAAATGTCCCCACGGCTATCCAATGGGTGCTACGGGACTTTACATCTATGCTGAGGACATGGCAAAGCTCGGGCAGATATATCTTGACGGCGGAGTCTACAACGGAAAGCGCATTTTGTCGGAGGACTGGGTAAACTTCTCGCTTATGAGACCATATGAGTTTACACCCCGCGGCTTTGACACTTACGGAAAAGGCGGAATGAGAGGGCAGTTGCTTCTCATTATTCCCGAAAAAAGACGTGTTGTTGCATGGACCGCATGTGACGACGGAGATACAACTGAGCTCATCAGACTTGCGGCAGAATGTGAATAACAATTATGACAACAAAATATAATTATTTTACATCAAAAGAAATAAAACCTCGCGGATGGCTCAGACGTCAGCTTGAGCTTGAAGCATCAGGTCTTGTAGGTAATCTCGACAAGGTTTGGCCCGACATCCGCGACAGTGCTTGGATCGGAGGTCCCTGCGAAGGTTGGGAGAGGGTTCCCTACTGGCTCGACGGAGCTGTTCCTCTTGCTTATCTTCTCGAAGACGAAGATCTTATTGCGCGTGTTAACAGATACGTGGACTTTATCCTCAAATCTCAGAAAGAGGACGGTTGGATCTGTCCCTGCACCGACGAGGAGAGGATCAACTACGACACATGGGCTGTGCTTCTTATCAGCAAGGTGCTCGTTCGTTACTACGAATGCTCAGGTGATGAGCGTATTCCCGATGCGGTATACAGGATAATGAAGAATTATCATGAGATGCTCAAAAGCGGAAAGGCTCGGCTCTTTGAGTGGGGTGAGTTTCGCTGGTTTGAGGGATTCCCGGCTCTCAACTTCCTTGCTGAAAGGCACGACGACACTTGGATCCGTGAGCTTGCGGCTTATCTCAGGGACAACGGTACAGATTACAGAGCTCTCAAAGACCGCTGGGTACGTTATCTGAACAAATGGACACTTGAAACTCACATTGTAAACCTTAACATGATGCTCAAGCAGGAAGCTCTGTCAAACGATCTGTTAAACAAGGATTACGAAGGTATCGGTGAGGAGCTTTATGATTTCCTCTACAAGTACAACGGCACTCCTGCAGGGATTCTGACGGGAGACGAGTGTCTCGGCGGCATCAGCCCTATCCACGGCAGTGAGCTTTGCTCTGTAGTAGAGATGATGGATTCAATGTCTCAGATTTATGCATATACGGGAAATGCTATCTGGGCTGAACGTCTTGAAAAGGTTGCGTTCAACGCGCTTCCCGCAACGATCAGCGACGATATGTGGTCTCATCAGTACGTACAGATGTCAAACCAGATCGACTGTACACCATTCCCGGGCAAATCTCCCTTTACAACTAACAATCAAGAGGCGCATATTTTCGGCCTTCAGCCTCACTACGGCTGCTGCACCTCCAATATGGGTCAGGGATGGCCGAAGCTTGCGCTGTCAGCATTCCTTAAATGTACTGACGGAGTGATCAGCGCTGTAGCTATGCCTTCTGAGGTATCATTCAATTTTGAAGGAGCCGATGTAAAGGTTACTCTTGACACTGACTATCCATTCAAGAATTCTTTCACCTACCGTATCAATTCATCATGTGACACGGCAATGAAGCTTAAAGTACGTATTCCTTCCTTTGCTAAGAACCTTTCGGTAAACGGCAAGAACATAGAAAAGGAAGATGTACTCACATTCGATGGATTTATGGCAGGCGAAACAGTAATTGAACTGTCCTTTGAGTGCGACACTGTGATCGAAAAGGCTCCCTCGGGCATGAACTGCGTACGTCGCGGTGCTCTGCTCTTCTCACTCCCCATAAAGGAGGAATGGAAGATCGTCGAGTACGTCAGAAAGGACATCGAACGCAAATATCCGTACTGTGACTATGAGATCACGGGACATTCCGAATGGGAATTTGGATTTGATTCAGAAAACACCATCACAGACGTAAGCGAAAACGGTGTCGGAAGTATTCCATTCGCCGTAGCTGAACCGCCTGTGACCGTAAAGGCACGTCTTACGCCCATTGACTGGGGATTTGAGGAAGGATATGATAAGCTCTGCGCCAAATATCCAAGCAGTACCAAGGCAATGGGTGAATCCCGCGAGATGACTCTCGTACCCTACGGCTGTGCAAAGCTCAGAATGACGGAAATGCCCTTAGTCAAGAAATAGGACCTATTTTCACGTGTGATGCGTGACGATATAATTTATTCCATACCAAAAAAGAGAGGTAAAGACTATGTTTAAGAAATTAGGTATTCAGCTCTACACCGTTCGTGACCATATGAACACCGCTGAAGACATCAGAGCAACCTTCAAGAAGCTCAAGGCTCTCGGATATGACCAGGGTCAGACTGCAGGCTGTGCTATTCCCTTTGCTGAGTTCGGTAAGATCGCGGCTGAGGAGGATTTTGAGATCGTTGGAACTCACGAGGATTTCCGTTATCTCCTCGAAAACACAGAGCAGGCTATCAAGGATCACCAGGCGCTCGGCACCGTTAACATGGGTATCGGCGGTATGCCCGGCGAGTTCTATGCAAGCGAAGAAAAGACTCTCGAGTTCTGCAAGTACGCAAACGAGATCGGCGAGAAGATCAAGCCCTACGGCATGAAGTTCACATACCACAACCACTCCGGCGAATTCAAGAAGTTCGGCGGAAGTGACACTATGATGGATATCCTTCTCAAGAACACCGATCCCGAGACAGTTTCCTTCGTAATGGATACATACTGGATCCAGCACGGCGGCGGAGATGTTTGCGACTGGATCGAGAAGTTCGCAGGACGTATCGACATTCTCCACCTCAAGGATAAGAAGGTTACAAACTGGGATGGCGAGATCGGTGAGATCGGCGTGGGTAACCTCCCCTGGAAGAAGATCCTCGATACTGCTGAGAGAACGGGTGTTAAGACCATCGTAGTTGAGCAGGACTGCAACTGGACAGACGACGATGCCTTCAAGAGCGCGAAGATCTCTGCAGACTACCTTGCACAGTTCCTTGACAAGTAAGATTTAATCAAACTTAAAATACCCGTTGTCGCGTGACAACGGGTATTTTTGTGTTTACTTTACGTAGTCCGTAAATCTCGCGAGCATTACAGCGAATTCCGCCCCCCATATTTATCGCAAAGTCGAAATCTATCTCCACAAGGAACCATCGGGGGCGCCGAAGTTAGCACATTCGCTTCGCGAAGTGCGTCAAGAAACGCTTCGCGTATCTTGCTTCCGCTATCGCTCCTCCTTGGCTTAGTTCAATTTTTTGTTGCTTCGCAACAAAAATCTGAAAAAAAGATTTCGATCAGGATGTAGCCGGAATATCATGTGCAGAAGACCGAAATAGTCACCCAAACCGATAAAGGTTTAACAGATCGTCCCCTCATGCAACACCGTGTAGAGTACACCCTTGCGGTGTACCGAAACACAATATCTTAAACTTGTCTCAACATCAGAATAAGCGAACGCATTATTTGATTTTCAAGGAGCTTTTCCAACCTACGATTGGAAGTCATACTAAAATAAGACCCACAGCCGAGGCTGTGGGTCTCAAATTCAGTTTTAAGTGAAAGCTTACGCGAGCTCAGCGAAGTACTTGATAGTACGAACCATCTGGCTTGTGTAGGAGTTCTCGTTGTCGTACCAAGATACAACCTGTACCTGGTAGGTATCATCGTCGATCTTAGCAACCATTGTCTGAGTTGCATCGAAGAGAGAACCGTAGGTGATACCGATAACGTCGGAAGAAACGATCTGGTCCTCATTGTAACCGAAGGAAGCAGTAGCAGCAGCCTTCATAGCAGCGTTGATACCGTCCTTGGTGATGTCCTTACCCTTAACAACTGCAACAAGGATAGTTGTGGAACCTGTGCAGGTGGGAACT
>JAFUPK010000159.1 GCA_017481265.1 Clostridia bacterium | reverse complement strand
TTCGATATAATTGACTGTAGGCATATCTGCTCCTCCGATAAAGTTTTGTCTAGTCAACTTTATTTTATCAGATTTCGGCAGATATGCCTATCTTTTTTTGCTATCTGTCAGGTCTTACCCCAACTTTTATTATAGAACCATTATAAAAAAAGAATTTCGGGAAGATCCCGAAATTCTTTTTTTGCTTTAGTGAGGAAGCTCAATGGAGTAGTAGATATACTGGTGGAATGACTCGCCCAATCCTGTGCTTCCGGTACCGCTCGGTGCGTCGTTCTGTGAAACGATAGCAACGATATTATCCATTGTGGAATAATTTCTGAGTGTACCGAAGGAACTACGGTAAGGCTCAAAGGTCGCACCTGTTCCCTGTACTGTAACAGTCTGTGCATTACAGATCTGCTTAAAGGTCATACCCTTATCAGTGGACTGATACATTTCAACGGTTGTTGTCTTCTTTGTCATGTAATTATTGATACCGATAATAAAGAGATCACCGTTAGTATTCTCAGCCATACCGAGGACGTAGCTGTTATTCTTCTTATCATTGAAGGTAATCTGCTCATCCTTGATCTTTCTGTAATTATCTCTTACATCATAGATAGTATGATAGATTCTACCCTTTGTATCAATGTTTCTGTTTCCAACAGTGTAGAGAACATGGAGATAACCGTTACTATCAAGGTATGTATTACCATTTCCGTAATGTGTAGAAGATGCTGTAAATACTTCTTCCTCACCGACAGACTTATAATCAAACTCATAAGTACGGTCTACAAGGATGCACTCTTCCTTAGTCATATCGGGAATAGCAAAGAGATATGTTGTATCGAAGCCGTATCCGCCTGCCTTGAAGGTTACGCCGAGAAGCGCCTCAAGCTGATCTCTCGGAGGATGTCTCTGAGCAATGAAGAATACGCCGCCGTTACCGTCGGGATAAATGTTCATGTATCCGCATCTGGATTCGATCTCAACAAGGTAAGGACCGCCGACCCACTCATGCTTGTTAAGGTCATAAGTGAACCAAGACCAGTAACCGGGAACCTCACCGGAGTTGTACATACAGTACAGCATACCTGTCTCTTCGTCAATTACAGGCTGAGAATAACCGTAACCGTGGAGACCCGCCTGCTTGAAGTCAGGCTTGTAAACTTCTTCGTCGGGGTTAACGAGTGTATCAGTCTTTGTGTCGATCTCATATACTCTGAGCCATGCACCCTCTTTAAGGAATCCGTAAACATTCTGGTCCCAGGACTCAAAATACTTAGCCTTATCCTCTGCAATAATAGTGAGGATGATGTTACCTGTCTTAAGCTGGTTAAGGTTAACGGTGCAGCTTCCGTATGCGTGAGGGAACCAAACATCGTCAAGAATGATCTTGCATCCTTCGGATGTTATCTTGAGAAGAGTGAAGCAATCCCACTCAAAGCTGGACTCATAAATGTCATACTTATAGACGGTATCGTCCATCTTCTCTTCGGAAATGAAGCCTACATAGGTACCGTTTGTTGTTCTTACAACACGGGACTCGTGCCAACCGTGGATACCTGTACCGGTTGCAAAAGCTTCGTCAATAGCAATAGCCTGAGAAATCTTGAGGCCTGTTGCAGCGTCCTCATATACTGTTCCTACGTTTGTGGGAGTGGGATCCTTTTCGTTATTAACTACACCCTCGCCTGCAAAGTCAACAGTGTAGCTTCTTTCGGTAGTGATAGCAGGCTCAGCACCTGTTACGGTGAATGTAGCCTTAAATGTAGCAGTACCCTTGGAAGCACGAGCAGCCTCTATAGCTGCAAAATCGTCGATAACGATATCATCGTGAGAAGTTCTTACCTTGGTCTTGATCCAATGCTTGAATGAAGCCTCGTCGCCGAGAACATCATTAAAGAGGAATGTATAACCGTCATCGGGAAGCGCGTTGTTTACATCAAAGGACATATCCTTATTAAGAACTACAGCTGCGAACTCAACGTAATCAGTCGTTTCGCCGGTAGCGATATCCTTGAATGCAAACTTAACAGCAACATCGGAGAACACTCCGGATGCGCCGTGTGCGCACTGTACATATTCCTTACCCGGGAAATATGTAAAGAGCTGAGCATCATTGTCAAATACAACAGTGTACTTTGTAGCATCAAGACCGGTCTTTTCGATGATCTTGGATGCAAAAAGCTCACGTGCAACGTCAATACCTACAGCATTGACGGCACCAAATGTGAATATGGGTCTTCCCTCTTCATCCATCTCAAGGTACTCAGTGATATTTGCGATAACATCAGCAGGAGTGAGCTCCTTGTTCATCTCGGGGAATCTGGAGAAGATGGTAGCAACCTCTGCACGGTTAGCGCTCTTCTTAGGATTGAAGTTACCCTTGTCGTCACCGCCTACAAGACCTGTTTCTCTGAGCGCCTCAATGTATTCTCTTGACCAATCGGGGAATCTAGCCGCGTCAGCGAATTCCGTTACGAGAGATTCGCTCTCCACGGTAACATTCATGTATTCAAGGAATACAACGATAAGCTTAGCAAGCTCCTGACGGGATACTGCGGTATTGGGCTTGAAGGTGTTATCGGGATAACCTGTAACGAGATTCTCTCTTACAGCCCATCCGAGATAGTCGGCATACCAAGCCTTTGCCTTTGTATCAGTGAATGTGAGCGTTGAGCCGAGACCTGTCTCGGTGATACCTGCGAGACGGTAGAAGATCGTAACGATCTGCGCTCTTGTCATGACCTCAAGGGGAGCAAATGTATCTTTTGTCTTACCTTCCATGAGGCCTCTGTCGTACACTGCTTTTACTTCATCGTAATACCAGTGCTTTGCCTTTACGTCCTTAAACGGAAGTGCATCTTCAGCAGAAGTTGCAACCGTCATTGCGATCATGCCTGCGAGCATCACAACGACGAGAAGGACGCTGAGTAAACGTTTTGTCATGTTTCCCTCCATAAAAATTTGTCGTTTTAAGGCTTTTACCTTAATTATTATAATTTTAACAGATTCCCACTAATTTTTCAAGTGGTTTTGTTCATTTTCTTTAACACAAGGGAAAAAATATATGCTTTATTACAATTTACTTTTCATAAAACGTCTCAAAGCGCAGAAAATGAGATAGGACGATCAATTTAAAATCACGAAGCAAAGGAGCAAGTCTGAAGATAAAGTGTGATTAAAGGTACGGCAGCTTTATCAGACCAATTTGTGCCTTACCGACATAAGTCGGTCGGCATTTTTCTCAGCCTCAAGCATGAGAAAAAACACGAATAAAAGAAAGGCATTGTTATGATCATGAAAAACAAAAAAATCAAAAAAAGCTTTGTTAAAGCAATCTCTGCTCTGCTTGCAGTATCGTTTATCGGAGCCATGCTCACGGTCGGCACATTTGCAATAGATTCCGAATATTCGCTTTCTGCCGGTGATGAGGTATACGTTGGCGGAATGCCATTCGGAATAAAGCTTTATACGGACGGACTTCTGGTAGTAGGCTTTGCTCCCATCGACTGCGAATCGGGCAGCGACACTCCCGCAGAGGATGCGGGGCTTGCTGTGGGAGATATAATAACTGAAGTAAACGGGAGCAGAACGACAACGGCTGCTTCTTTTGCCGACACGGTAAGAAGCTCGGAAGGGTCAATACAAATAAAGTATCTCCGCGGCGGCAAGGAATATAACGCAGTCATAAAGCCGTCAATATCTAAAAAGGACGGCAAGGCAAAAACGGGAATGTGGCTTCGCGACAGCACTGCAGGAATCGGAACTGTAACATTTACCGTCCCTGAGACACGGGAATTTGCCGGACTTGGGCACGGAGTATGCGATGCAGAAACGGGAGAAGTTATACCGCTTACCAAGGGAATTGCGGCTGAGGCGAGAATATCGGGCATAAAAAAAGGTGAGATCGGCTGTCCCGGCGAGCTGCGTGGATATTTTACGGGAAGCGAGATCGGCACAGTATCAAAAAACACTTCCTGCGGAGTGTTCGGTAAATTTAATAATGATATGATAAATCCTTCTTTACCGAGCAAGGTTACAATTGGCGGAAAGACGGATATACAGCTTGGAGAAGCGGATATTTACTGCACACTTGAAGGAGCAACACCCAAAAAATACAGGATAAGCATTACAAAGCTTCCGAAGGAGGGTTCGAACTTTGAGATAGAGGTATGTGACTCTACCCTTCTTGATATGACGGGCGGTATCGTGCAAGGTATGTGAGTGTGTTATAATAGGACCAACACAGGAAATCCCGAGAAATAGGGCGTTTCCGGTGCTTATCCCAAATCATTGACCACGACGAGGGATGTTATCTGCGCGGATAAATTTGTAAACCTAATGTTATCACAAAGGAGGATAGCAATTCAACCAGCAAAAAATTCAATACTGCCACAGAGCCAGACAGGATTAGCTACCCTGCCTGGCTTTTTATTGGTGCCTTAAAAGGCGTGAAAACAACCCCCAGTTTTACTGGGGGGAATAAAAAACTTAAGTAAAAGTATTAAAACCTCCATGGTATAATGTAAATGGTTTGGCGACCGCATTACAAAAAACCAAGGAGGAATTAATCATGATAAAAAAAGTAGAGAAAAACGAAATAAAAAGTTTAGCACATTCAAAGTACAGATGTCAGTATCATATAGTATTTGC
>JAFUPK010000003.1 GCA_017481265.1 Clostridia bacterium | reverse complement strand
TCTTTTCAGCCGGTACAGATGGAAAGGCGAGGTAAAAGCTCACCGGCACGGCAGGTAACTGCGTGCAAATGTAAACCCTATCCGGAGCAACACCGTATGCAGATAATTGTTTGCCCGACAGATCTGCGGGTGGCATCAGGCACACAGTAATGTGTGTCGCAGATAGATGGCAGTCACGCGCAAGCGTACAGAACCCGGCTTACAAGCCTGCTCAGAAAAAGCATATAAAATAACCTCTCGACTACCGAGAGGTTATTTTGTGTTTATTCTTTTATGGTGAATGCTTTGAATGCCGCCTGTGACATTACGTAAATATCAGAATCATTTTTGAGTTGTCTTGAAGCCGATACAAATCCGTTTTCATCAAGCCCCGTGATAACCCCGGGCTTCCCTTTTATAAGAACGATGGTCACCTCATCAGCTTCACGCTCAGGCTTTACAAGAACGATCCTTTCACTTTGTGGCGAAGATATTCCACCGAGGATATATAGCTGTTCCCAGTATACCGTACCGTTTTTATCACAATGGATATGGGTATTCTTCGCTGCGGACTTCTTAGAAGCATAGACTTTATACTTCCTGCTTCCGTCATGAAATATCACCGTCTTACATGTTTCACTTTCGTCTACGGTCTCACCAAAGCTTAAAAATCTACGGTACAAGCTGATGTTCTGCTCAGAAACGCACTCCATAATATCTGCCACACCACAGTTCAGCCCCGAACAAATTCGGGCGATAGTATCAGTGGTCACGGTCTCGTTTTTCGACAGCTTCGCCATAACTCTTGAGCTGATCCCCGTCAGGCTCGCAAGATCGGTTCTCGTCATATTTCTGTCTATAAGTAGCTTCCACAGCTTCGAATAATCAATATACATACGTTCACCGCCTTTCCTCTGATATGATTATATCACAAAGTGTGATATATGTCAATAAATATTTACGATAGTAAAGAAATATTGGCGTGAATAGCATGATTGCAAAGACGATGTTCAAAGGCAGAGAAAAATATAAATACAAATATTCCGTTTCACCCGGCTGCCGTATGAATATTCCGCCTCACGATGGATGCCCTTGCCCTTAGCTAACAGTTCCTATTGCCAAACCTGTAGCGGACTTCCACCGCCAAGTAATAACGCGTGCCGAGCGCACTATAAAATAAGCCCGGCACAATTAAGTGCCGAGCTTATTTTTTCGATTTGGCAGCGAATATTCGCCGTGGTGCGGTTATAAAATATGTGTTTGATTTTGGCATAACGGATTTAGAACAACCTTATGAGCATTTGCTTCCTAAATAGAATAACTTTTAATGCTTAGTTCGTCTCTCTTATGGCGCCAACAATTTTGTCTCCACCGTAACAATCTATTTCAACGTATCCACCATTTTGCATTGGATATCTACATCTGAGTCCAAATGCCAATACCCAAATTGTTTCTGGTTCCGCAAGATTGCATAGGTCTTCAAAAGTCGATTCGCCTATTTTTAGTGAATTAAAATCTTCCTTTGTATAATAATAATTCATTGCTAAATCCTTACTTGATTGAGTAGTACCTAAAGTTGATGTTGTAGCTGATTCACAACCAGGCATAAAACAGATAAACATCATAATTGCAGCCAAGAAATACTTGAATTTTGTATGCATTAATATCCCCCTATTTTGAAACAGCAAAATATATAGTGTCACTGTTGTAATAGTACAGCTTAGTTTCGGTATCGTAGAAGTATCCGCGGTAACGAATGGGGTTGACGTTTGCGATGTGAGATGTATCGGAGATAGTGGAACCGCTCGCGTTTGTTACGCTGAGCAGCTTGCCCAAACGTCGTAGGTGTAGTTCAGTGTGTAGCGCGCGTCCTCCGCCGCGACAAACAGCCCATATTCCGGGCTGTTTGTCGTGTGGTAAAAATCTTGCCTCTTATGTGAAATAACTTCGGTATTGTGTTTCAACGCAATACTAATTGCACCTTCGGATTCTATCGGGATTATTCGGCTTTTTTGTATGTTCCGGATTCGTAATACAAGAATTCACAGCTTTCATCGTTTTGGTATTTTTGAGCCTTTTCTGTATTTCCGTAGTATATCTTGCCTTTATAAACAAGATGTACCTCGACTTCTCCGCTGAAAAATGATGAGAATTCCGGTTGTTCACACGTGGGATAATAAACCGCACCATCATATTCAATACCGTCCCAAAGAAAATTGTATACAATACTATATGGCGGAGCAACAATAAAGAGGCTTGCCAGGATGCAAAACAAAACAATCAAAATTATTGCAATATATTTTTTCATAAACTACCTCCCGGTGTGAGCGAATAAAATGCCTTAACGAACAGCCACTTCATCTTCAGAATCATCATTAGTCACAAAGTTGTCAAGCATAATGTCTGCAAACCCCATATGATATAAATAAGTTATGGTTAACCGCCGTGTACGGAGCTGTGCGCATGATGGTGTGGAGGTGGATTTATTTCCTCCTACTCGTTTTAAAACCGATCACATTGTTACAATGCAAATATTTTTTGTCTGAGTTTCAGTGTTTATAGCATAAAAGAATCACGAATATCGAAATCATTAAAATGTTTTATTCAATGACAGTTATACACCAATAATCATCCAGCTTAACAGTATTTTTGAACTCAAACGGGAACTCATAAGGAAGGCCATCTGAAAAATCTCCATCTGATACTCCGCTTTTGTCGGAAGAATATATCAGCACATAGCTACTACCAAGTCCTATATCAAACATTACTTTTGTTGCTCCATCATCGGTGACATCGATCATTACAGAACCTGTATGTGATAATCTGACATCTTTGACGAAATACTCATCTGTTCCTATTTGGGGATAGTTTTGTATTTTCTCATCCAAAGTTTCTACAAATTCTTTTCGCAGAGAATAGTTAATTTTATAATTGATTATGCCATAATATTTTGTAGTCGGAACAATAAGTAATGCCGCTAATAGGACGATGCAAACAAAGCAATATTTTTTTATATGCACGAAATAGATCATTCCAATGATTAATAATATGAGTTCGCTGAGATATACAAATACAATCAACCAAAAAAACACCAATAACGTGCCAAGCGGCAAATAAATATCTATATAGGTCCGAATTATGCCAGCAAACAATATAAAAGCCAGTGCGAGAATTGAATTAAAGCTCAGTAACACAAAATAGATATATTTTTTCATAAATCACCTCCCGGTGTGAGCAAATAAAATGCCTTAACGAACATACTCTCCATCTTTAGAATCATCATTAGTCACAAAGTTGCCAAGCATAATGTCTGCAAACCCCATATGATATTAATAAGCTTCATTTAATTCCTCACAAAAACACAAAATACCCCATACCAAAGGCATGAAGCATTTACACATATTCAGAGGCAACCGGAACACCAATACCTTTTGTGTGTCTACATTATACCACATCAATAGTATGCTGTCAAGCATTATCCTTACCTATACAATATATTTTCTCATTGCTTCCTTATTGCTGCCGCTTTCGCTGGAAACCAAGCCCCTATTTACTTTTCCTGCGTTTTATGATATAATATATCTTACATTATATTAAATACATCCGTTCGGAGCTATATTATGCCGAGATTTTTTATTACCCCCGATGCAGTTTCTGCGGAGACTGCCGTTATCACAGGCGACGACGCTTATCATATCTCACGCTCACTCCGCATGAGAGTCGGCGAGGAGCTGACCCTTTGTGATGCCTGCGGAAACGACTATTTCTGCCGCATCACGTCAATTACCGATTCCGATGTCACTCTCGCTGTTACGGGAAGTGCCGCGACAGAGACAGAGCCGCCATATAAAGTAACCGTCTTTCAGGCTCTTGCCAAGGGCGACAAGGTCGATACCGTTATCCAGAAATCCGTGGAGTGCGGTGCCTTTGCCGTAACTCCCCTCGTCACATCCCGCTGTACCGTAAAGCTGTCTGCCGCAGACGCCGAAAAGAAGCGCGGCCGCTGGCAAAGGATCGCCGCCGAAGGTGCAAAGCAGTGCGGACGCGGTATCATCCCCGAGGTCACTTCCCTTTGCGACATCAAAAACGCAGAGAGTATATTCGCGGATTTTGATGCCGTTCTCTTCTGCTACGAAAAGGCAGAGCGTCCTCTCCGCGGCGTTCTCGGCACCATCGGCACAGACGTAGAGCGCATCGCCGTGGTCATCGGTCCCGAAGGCGGATTCTCAGAGGATGAAGCAAGGCTTATGGAAAAGGCAGGTGCCGTTACCGTTTCCCTCGGAAAAAGAATACTCAGGACAGAAAGCGCAGCTCCCTTTATCCTCGCTTGCCTCTCGTATGAATATGAAAGCTGATTTGTGCTGAATTATTTCCATTTTTCTTCAAAGGTAAGTGAGACTTTATACGATTTTGCTATTATAGACAAAAAAATGTGCCTTTTTTTATAAAAAAGCTTATTTCCCTATTGAAAAATAACAAAAAATCATGTAAAATATAGTGTAGTATATACAATATTCTTACAGCCATCGGCTAAACGGAGGTAATAATGGCAAATCGTCTGTTCCAGGGAATCATCCACCAAATGAGAGATACAGTAGACCGCGTGATCGGTGTAGTTGACGACAACGGCGTCATCATAGCTTGCAGTGAGCTTGTCAAGATCGGAGAGATGCGTCAGGGCGTCCGCGATGAGCTGGCTTACACATCTGAGGCTATCACCTCCGGAGGATATACCTACAGACCTATCGGCACCGGCTCTAAATGGGAGTACATCGTTTTCGTAGAGGGCGAGGATAAGCTTGCTGAAAAGATCTCCTCCATCCTCTCTGTCACCCTCTCAAATATCAAGAATCTCTATGACGAGAAGTATGACAAGAATTCCTTTATCAAAAATATCATTCTTGACAACATCCTCCCCAGCGACATCTATATCAAGTCCAAGGAGCTCCATTTCAACTCCGAGGAGGTACGCATCGTACTGCTCATCAAGTTCCACTCCCGCTCCGATGTTCTTCCCTACGATATGGTACAGAACATCTTCCCCGATAAGAGCCGCGAGTATGTAATCAGCGTTACCGAGCAGGACATCGTAGTCGTTAAGGATGTAAAGGCAGGCACCGACATCCGCGAGATCGAGAAGATGGCAGAGAACATCGCAGACACTCTCAACTCCGAGTTCTTTGCAAAGGTCTCCATCGGTATCGGTACAGCCGTTGACAATATCAAGGACCTTGCACGCTCCTACAAGGAGGCTCAGGTAGCTATCGAGGTAGGTAAGGTATTCGACACCGAGAAGAACATCATCAGCTATGAAAATCTCGGTATCGGCAGACTGATCTATCAGCTTCCCACCACACTTTGCGAGATGTTCCTCCAGGAGGTATTCAAGCACGGCAGTCTTGATTCCCTTGACCGCGAGACTCTCATGACTATCCAGTGCTTCTTCGAGAACAACCTCAACGTTTCCGAAACATCAAGAAAGCTTTTCGTACACAGAAACACCCTGGTTTACAGACTTGAGAAGATACGCAAGCTCACAGGTCTCGACCTTCGTGAGTTTGACCACGCCATCACCTTCAAGGTTGCACTCATGGTCAAGAGATACCTTGTAGCTAAGCCTGTTAAGTTCTGACAAAGTCGCACCACAGCAACCATAATGTAATAGAGACTGCAGGGATGGCATATCTCGTTTCCCGCTTGCCGGCGGATATCGTGTAAGGTGCTCTCCCTGCACTGTTTTGAAAAGTCACCCTCACCAAGTTCGGAGAATATCCGACGCGACCAAGGATTACTGTTATGATCGAATTCAGAAATGTAAAAAAATCGTACCCTACAGGTACAGTTGCCCTCAAGGACGTAAACCTGCACATCGACGACGGCGAGTTCGTATTTATCGTAGGTCATTCCGGCGCAGGTAAGACAACTCTTATGAAGCTTCTTCTTTGCGAAGAGAAGCCCACCTCGGGAAATATCATCGTGGGAAAGTACAACCTTACGACCATCCCCGACAGAAAGATCCCCTATTACAGACGACAGCTCGGCGTCGTGTTCCAGGATTTCCGTCTGCTTCCCAATAAGACAGTCTACGAAAACGTAGCCTTCGCCATGCAGATCGTCGGAACACCCGCAAAAATGATAAAAAGACGAGTTCCCGCTATTCTCAATACCGTGAACCTCGCCGACAAGCACGCCTCCTTCCCCTCGGAGATCTCCGGCGGTGAGCAGCAGAGAGTTGCCCTTGCGCGTGCACTTGCAAACAATCCTTCCGTTATCATTGCCGACGAGCCTACGGGAAACATCGACCCCCAGATGTCCCTTGAGATCATGAATCTTCTCATAAAGATCAACAAGCTCGGCAAGACCGTAATAGTCGTTACCCACGAGCAGTCCCTCGTAGATTATTACAAGCAGAGAGTCATCACCATCAAGGACGGTGTTGTGGTGGAGGACCATGTGGGAGGGATGTTCGAATGAAAAGATATAACGTATTCTACTTCATATTTGAAGCCCTCAAGGGAATGAAGCGAAACGGCGTCATGACCTTTGCGTCCGTTGCCGTGCTTCTGAGCTGTCTGCTGGTTATCGGCGGCTTCTCCCTTATCGTCATGAACATCGACTTCAACCTGGATCAGCTCGGAAATCTCAATGAGATGGTCGCGTTCTGCGAGAGCGATGCAGATGACGCCACCGTATCACGCATCCACAAGGAGATCTCTGCTCTTGACAACGTAAAGGGCGAGCCCATCCTTTCCACAAAGGAAGCTCAGCTTGAAGCGCTGAAGCAGGAAAACGAAAGCCTCTACGGAGATATTACCGATGAGGAAAATCCTCTTTCCGACTCCTTTACCATCACCTATGAGGACAACTCCAAGGTTCCCGAGCTCGCATACCAGCTCATGCAGATCGAGGGTATACGCAAGGTTAGAAACAATCTTGAGCTTGCCAACAAGATCGAGGCGGTCAAGCACGGTATCATGCTTGTGTTCATCTGGTTCCTTGCGATCCTCTTTGTTGTCAGCGTATTTATTATCATCAACACCATCAAGCTCTCCGTTTTCTCAAGACGTAAGGAGATCAGCATCATGCGCTATATCGGCGCTACCAACTGGTTCATTACTCTTCCCTTCATCTTCGAGGGTATCTTTATCGGTATCGCTTCCGGTATCGGCTCATTCTTCATTTTGAAGTTCGGATACTCCGCTATCGTCAGCGGTGCGGCTTCCGACATACAAATGATATCCTTTATCAGCTTCTCCGAGATATCCACAGTCGTTCTTATCGCCGCTCTCGGTATCGGTATCATCACCGGTGTCCTCGGCGGTCTCATCTCCCTCGGAAAGTATCTGAAGGATTAAAGAAACCGATTTCACGCATATCCGGCTGCTGCTGTGTGATATAATAGTTCAATCAACAGCAGAACACATCACGGAAAGGCAATTATGAAAAAGTCAAAATTTCTCAAAAGAACAGCCGCATTTATGGCGGCTGTCACCCTCTCGGCTTCACTCTTATGGGCAATACCGTCCTCTGCCGAGCAGGTCAACGATGCCACGGTCAAGTCCTATGAGGATCAGCTCGAAGCTCTCAGCATAAAACAGGAGGAAGCTTTGGCAAAGCTCAATGAAGCCGAAGCATCACTCGCCGGAGCACTTGAACGCAAGCAAATAATCGACGAATATCTTGAAGCAACAATGCGAAAGATTGTTATTGCGGAGGCTATGCTCGCCGAGCTTGAACTTCAGATCTCAGAAAAAGAAGAAGCAATACATACCGCTGAATCAGACATCATAGAAAGACGTTCGATTTTCCTCGATCGCATGGCACACATGGAAGAGGACGGAAATGCTTCATTTATCGAGCTGCTTCTCGGCTCTGAAAGCCTTGGAGATTTTCTGAATCGGCTTGACAATATCAAGTCTATTATGGAATACGACAAAGAAGTAATTGCTGCACTTGACGAAGCCAAAGACAGACTTAACAGCTCCCTTGAAGCTCTTGAAGCTTCAAGGCACGAACAGACTGAAGTTCTTGAAACACTGGACCGTGAAAAAGCTGATTTCGCAGCTCTTGCCGCCGAATCTGCTGCGGTTGTAGACCAACTTCGCGGTAACGCCGAAGCATTCCGCGCAGAATATGATAAGGCAAGTGCATCAGAAAAGGCTCTTGCCGCAGAGCTTGAAGCGTACCTAAAAGAGCTTGAATCGCAGAAAACGCCGGATTCTCCTTCAAATAATGCACAAGCTTCCGGGGATTTTATTCCACCGCTTGATCCAACCAGCGGAGCTTACATTTCTTCCTCCTACGGTTGGCGTGATCTGTTCGGTGTTCCCGATCTACATGAAGCCACGGACATTCCTGTAACTGCAGGAACCCCTATATACGCCTCCAACGGTGGTGTCGTTATCAAAAGTGAGCTCCATGACAGTTATGGAAACTACATTATGATAGATCACGGTAACGGAGTGTATACTCTGTATGCACACATGACCTACAGAGAGTATTATGTAGGTCAAACCGTCTTAAAGGGTGATGTTATCGGATATGTAGGGAACACAGGTAACTCATACGGCGCACATCTTCACTTTGAATACTGGATCGACGGAAAGCGAACAGACCCTGAGCTTTACGTACAGCTCCCATATCCAAAGTGGTAATAAAAAAATAAAACCGAAACTTTATATTTTCACGCAGATCCGACAGCTCTGTTGTGATATAATATCGCAAAGAGCAAGCATTACGGAAAGGCAATTATGAAACACTCAAAATTTCTCAAAAGAACTGCCGCATTTATGGCGGCTGTCACCCTCTCGGCATCACTCCTGTGGGCAATACCCTCCTCTGCAGAGCAAAGCAACGATGCCACGGTAAAGTCCTATGAGGATCAGATCGCTGAGCTTACAGCACAGCAGGAAGCACTCCTTCAAAAGATCAACGCTTTGGATGAGTCCATAAACAGCGCCATGGAGCGTAAGCAGTACGTGGATCAGCTCATAAGAAGCACATCTAAGAAGATCCAGACTGCTGAGGCTATGCTCGCAGACCTTGACACGCAGATCGCCGCAAAGGAGGCTCTCGTCAAGGAGACAGAGGAAAAGATCGAAGCCCAAAGAGAAGCTTTCCTCAACAGAATGGCGGCTCTCCATGAGGACGGCAAGGTTTCTTACCTTGAGCTCGTGCTTGACGCAAAAAGCATCGGCGATTTTCTCAACAAGCTTGACAGCGTAAACTCCATGATGGAGTACGACCAGAAGGTAATAAACGACCTTACCACCTCAAAGGCTAACCTTAATAAGACACTTGAGACTCTTGCAGCCTCCAGAAAGGCTCAGGCGGATGCACTCGCACTTCTTGAGGAAGAGCAGGCAAGCAATTCCGAGCTTGCGGCAGAGTCCGAGCAGATCATGGCATCTCTCGAGAAAGACACCGCCGCTCTTCAACAGCAGTACGACAATGCCGTTGCCGCAGAAAAGCAGCTTGATGCTGAGCTTCAGGAATACATCAAGGAACAGCAGAGCGCAAACCAAAGCAACCCTGTATTCACTCCCGGTGCTACCGATAACAGCGGTCAGCTTTACATCGGAAGTGCATTTGCTTGGCCAATTCCCGTAGGTGTAGGTTACATTTCTTCCCATTTCGGTTGGAGAGACCTTAACGGCTCCTCTGATTTCCACGGTGCAACCGATATCGCCGCTCCTCACGGAACGAGCATCTTCGCCTCCAACGGCGGCGTAGTCCTCAGAAGCGAGTGGCACGACAGCTACGGTTACTATGTGCTCATCGACCACGGTCAGGGCATTTCCACACTTTATGCGCATATGTCCCTTCTCAACGTGTCAGCAGGACAGACCGTGACTCAGGGTCAGGTCATCGGCTTTGTAGGTAACACCGGATATTCCTTCGGTGCCCACCTCCACTTCGAGTACAGAATCAACGGACAGCGCGTCGACCCCATAAAAGACGGCGGCGTTGCAGCACCCTATTGATCAGGACGCAATTAAAGGCAGATTATGAAAAAGTCTATTTCAATCGTCAGCGCCGTAGCTCTCATGATCCTTACGGCGGCGCTGACCTTCCAGATAACCTATATCACAATGGCAGGCAAGGCCGCAGACAGCCACAGCATTGGCAGCTCCGCTTCGGCAGGAGCCGACAGCGATGAGTTCATGGCTGAGGTGGTCGAAAGGCTATCGGCTCTTGACGAAAAGTACCGCGAGTTGTACATCGGCGAGCTTGACAACGAAGCTCTCATAGACTACATCCTCAAAGGCTATGTGGCAGGCACGGGAGACTCCTACGGAGTCTACTATACGAGCGATGAGCTCTTTGATTTCATGTCCGATATGACGGGAGAGACCGAGGGGATCGGTGTCAACGTCATCTACAACTCAAAGCTTGGTGCCATCGAGATCATCAGCGTTATGCCCGACTCTCCCGCCGCTGAAGCAGGTATCAGGGAAGGCGATATGATCGTCTATGTGGGAGAAGAAAAGGAGACCGTGGCAAGTCTCGGCTATAACGCAGCAATATCAAAGCTCCGCGGTAAGGAAGGAACCGAAGCTGTGCTTACGGTTCTGAGAGGCGAGGACGAGTTCATTGACTTCAGGATCAAGCGCGCAAAGGTCATATCAACTACCGTTTACAGCCACGTTTATGAAGAAGACAAGACCGTCGGCATCATCCGCATAACCGGCTTTGACCGCGACACCACGTTTGAGCAGTTTGAGAAGGCTTTCGGCGAGCTTGAAGCGGCAGGCTGTACCGCTTTCGTGTTTGACGTGAGAAACAACCCCGGCGGAGAGCTGGGTGCTGTTGTGGATACCCTTGGTTTCCTTCTTCCGGAAGGTCCGGTGATCCGCATATTTGACAAGGACGATAATCTCGTTCAGCAGTATGAATCGGATGCCGAGTTTAAGGATTATCCCATGGCAGTCCTTACAAACGGAAACACCGCAAGTGCTGCAGAGCTGTTCACAGCGGCTCTCAAGGACTACAAAATGGCTAAAGTCGTTGGCGAGACCACCTATGGTAAGGGCTGTATGCAAACCTCGCTTGCCCTTCCCGACGGCGGTCTGGTCTCTGTAACCTACAGAATGTATAAGCCTCCATTCTCCGAGAGCTACCACGAAGTAGGGATCACACCGGATGTGGAAGTCAAGGCAGAGGGTGCTCTTCTTGACAAGCATTTTCTTAAAGTTGAAGACAGTGAGGACAATCAGCTTCAAAAAGCGATCTCCGAGCTTCGCAAATAAAAAATTATATCTGTATATAAACCCGAAAGGACAACAACAATGGAGAACAACGAAATCAAAGTCACACTTTATACTGCGGAAGGCTATAAGGCTCTTGTAGATGAGCTTGCATACCTTAAGCAGACTAAGCTTGAAGAAGTAAAGAGAAGCCTTGCAGAAGCACGCTCCTTCGGAGACCTTTCCGAGAACAGCGAGTACGATGAGGCTAAGAACGAGCAGGCAAAGGTAGTTGCCCGCATTACAGAGCTTGAAAATCTTATCAATCACGCTAAGGTCATCGACGAGTCCGAGATCCGCGCAGACGTTGTAAACCTGGGTTCCACTGTAAAGGTTCTCGATTATGAGTTCAACGAAGAAGTTGAGTACAATCTCGTAGGTACTAACGAGGCTAATCCCCTTCTCGGCAAGATCTCCGATCAGAGCCCCATCGGAAGCGCAATGATCGGCTCCACGGTAGGCGACATTATTACAGTACAGGCACCCAGCGGCGAGCTCAAGTTCAAGATCCTCGCAGTTGAGAGATCAAAGCCCACACATACTGAGGATTAACCAAGGAGAGACCTATGGCAGACCAGACTAATCAGAAGAACAACGCTCAGGCCCCTGAGCAGAACCTTAATGAGCTTCTCAAGATACGCCGCGAAAAGCTCGCTGAACTCCAGGCGGCAGGCGAAGATCCCTTTGAGATCACAAAGTATGACCAGACACACCACAGCGCAGATATAAAGGATAATTTCGACGCCCTTGAGGGACAGAGCGTTTCCATCGCGGGACGTATGATGTCCAAGCGTATCATGGGTAAGGCTTCTTTCTGCAATGTTCAGGACCTCAAGGGCGGTATACAGTGCTACGTTGCCCGCGACTCCATCGGTGAGGACGAATACAAGAAGTTCAAGAAGCTCGATATCGGCGACATCATCGGTATCGTCGGTACAGTGTTCAAAACAAAAACAGGCGAGACCTCCGTTCACGCAGAGAAGATCACGCTCCTTACAAAGAGCCTCCAGATCCTCCCCGAAAAGTACCACGGTCTCACCAATACCGATACAAGATACCGTCAGCGTTACACTGACCTTATTATGAATCCCGAGGCAAAGGACACCTTCATCAAGCGCTCCAAGATCATCAGCACAATAAGAAAGTATCTTGACGCACAGGGCTTCATCGAGGTCGAGACTCCCATGCTCGTTTCCAATGCGGGCGGTGCGGCGGCTCGTCCCTTTGAGACTCACTTCAATGCCCTCGACGAGGATTTCAAGCTCCGTATATCCCTTGAGCTCTACCTCAAGCGCCTTATCGTCGGCGGTCTTGAAAGAGTTTACGAGATCGGACGCGTATTCAGAAACGAGGGTCTCGACACACGTCACAACCCTGAGTTCACTCTTATGGAGCTCTATCAGGCATACACCGATTACAACGGAATGATGGATCTCACCGAGAATATGTTCCGCCACGTTGCAAAGGAAGTTCTCGGCACTACCACTATCGTATACAACGGCATCGAGATGGATCTCGGCAAGCCCTTTGAGCGCATCACAATGATCGACGCTGTAAAGAAGTATTCCGGAGTTGACTTCAGCGAGATCACGACTCTCGAAGAAGCACGCAAGATAGCTGACGAAAAGGGCGTACATTACGAGGATCGCCACAGCAAGGGCGACATTCTCAACCTCTTCTTCGAGGAGTTCGTTGAAGAGCATCTTATCCAGCCTACATTCGTTATGGATCACCCCATTGAGATCTCTCCCCTTACCAAGAAGAAGCCCGGCGACGGCGAGTACGTTGAGAGATTTGAGATGTTCATGAACGGCTGGGAGATGTGTAACGCATACTCCGAGCTTAACGATCCCATCGACCAGAGAGAGAGATTCAAGGCGCAGGAAGCACTTCTTGCTCAGGGCGATGAGGAAGCAAACCGTACCGATGAGGACTTTATGAATGCTCTTGAGATCGGTATGCCTCCCACAGGCGGTATCGGCTACGGAATCGACAGACTTTGTATGCTTCTTACCGACTCTGCGGCTATCCGCGACGTGCTTCTCTTCCCCACAATGAAGAGTCTCGACGGAGGCGCAAAGAAGGAAGCAAAGCCCGCCGAGGAAAAGGCAGCAGAGCCCATCGTTATCGACTTTTCCAAGGTGGAGATCGAGCCTCTCTTTGAGGATCTCGTTGACTTTGAGACATTCTCCAAGTCAGATTTCCGCGCAGTTAAGGTAAAGGCTTGCGAGGCTGTAAAGAAATCGAAGAAGCTTCTGCAGTTCACACTTGATGACGGTACCGGCACAGACCGCACCATCCTCAGCGGAATCCACGAGTTCTATGAGCCCGAAGAGCTTGTAGGCAAGACTCTTATCGCTATCACAAACCTTCCTCCCCGTGCTATGATGGGAATTGAATCCTGCGGTATGCTTCTCTCCGCTGTCCACAGCGAAGAAGGCGCAGAAAAGCTCAATCTTCTTATGGTTGACGACCGCATCCCCGCAGGCGCAAAGCTTTATTAAATAACCAAAACCTCTCTGCCAAAAGGCAGAGAGGTTTTTTGAGGTAATAAGTAAAAGTGAAAAGTGAATAGGTTCGGTACATTTCCTCTTTCGGCGGAAATGTATTTTAAAAAGCCGCACATAAAGCTTAGTCTTCACCCATTTCGAAAGTTTTGATCGACCTTTTTCAAAAGGGCGCAGGGTCTTGGGACAGAGTCCCGAGCCGACATCCGCAGATGTCGGAATCCCCCTATATGCCGGAAAAGCGCTCCGCAGAGCGCGCATCCCTTTTATGATAGATTTAGTATCTCATAAAAGCATCAAACAAACGAAAGAAAAACACCGTAGGGGAGTAGATTGAGAATAAACCGAAACCATAGTCATGACCACCGCCGTGCCGGTGGCTTGCACTGCCCCTCCAGGGCATATTCCCAGCCGAGCCTATAGGCTCACCGGATTTATTTCCAATGCACTATTTGCCCTGCTACCATAAATATGGTTAATATCCTTCGAAGGAACCATCTCAAACGCCGAAGTTTCCTCGCTTCGCTCACCTCCTTGGCTTATGTTTATCTTTTGTTGCCTTCGGCAACAAAAGATAAACTAAGAAAACTTTCATTACTCTCTTTCATTATTTTTTCTTTTATCTAAAATAGTTATTCTACTCATAGCTAAAGCTTTTTGGCACCACCAGCACTGCTGGTGGTTTACGGGGACAAAAAAACCTCTCTGCATCACAGCAGAGAGGCTTCGTATTATATTGATTAGTCTTCCTCAAGCAATTTAGAAGGTGGTATTTTTAATACTTGTGCGATCTTGAACAAGGTTTCAAGCGAAATACCGCGCACAGTGCCGGTGCCTTCAACCTGACCTACAAAGTTTACACTTTTATCAATCAGCTCAGCGAAATACTCTTGCGTATAACCGGCTTTTTTTCGGTAATAAGCTATTTTCAAACCCAAGGTTATATATTTATCCGGAAATTCTGTATTCATTAT
>JAFUPK010000158.1 GCA_017481265.1 Clostridia bacterium | reverse complement strand
TTCATCGTTGCCGCGCAACGATTTCATTAAACCAACAGAAAAAGAGATAACATTTCGGCTACGAACCGATTTGTTATCTCTTTCTGTCGTTATAAGGGTTTGGGCTTAGCCCATATTTGCGTTTGACTAGTCAAATGCGATACTTGCACTTTGCTCAAAGCATAAATTCTCCGCTAAGAACATCACCCATTTGCATGATCTTTTTTACTTTTAAGGTTAGTTCTTCTTACCGAAATCCACAGCAAAGTAATAATACTTATACTCCCCGTCGAGATATTCAAAGACAAGGAAGCCAACTGTGCCGTCTATGGTTGAATTATTTCTGGTATTTGAGGTAATGAATTTGAGCTGAGGAACGAACTGTGTCTCGCTATCGCGCATTAGCGGAATCGAATCTATAAGCTTAGTGAAGGTAAGACCGTCTGTGGAAGACCAGATCTCCACATTAGCAGCCTTCACAGTCATATAGTTGTTTACAGCAAAAATATAATATGTTCCATCGGGAGCCTGCGTCATTGTAAGAGTATAGCTGTTCTTCTTTGTATCGTTTGTAAGCTTAAGCACCTCATTTTTGATGACATTCAGATCCTTATCATAAACAGCGTGGTATCTCACAGTATCGCGCTTCTTTGTATGAGCATAGAGAATATGGATATTTCCCTTATCATCTCTGTAAGCTGATCCTCCGAGTCCCTGTGCCGCCTGCGGTTCATCGGTCTGTTCGTACTCGGACTCTCTGACAACTTGAATTTCATACTCTTCCTTAGCAGGGTCTTTAATATGGAAGAGATACAGTGCATCCCATGCATATCCTGAACTCTGGAAGGTCAGTCCAAGATAAGTACCGAGATCGGAACAAAGTATATCCCGCTGTCCGAGACCGTAAAAGCCACCGTTTCCGTCAGCAAACATATAGAAATATGCAAGCCTGAAATCAGTTTCGACAGTATAGCACTCGGTATCCCATGTGTGAGTGTCGATATCATAGGCGAACCACGCAAGATATCCCGGGACTCCGCCGCCTGTGTACAGTGCGTATATCTTACCGTTTATAATATCGGGAACAGGCTGAGAATATCCGTAACCGTGTACCTTAGAAATCTCAAAGTCAGGATTTGCCGAATATTTTTGGTATTCGCAGGTCTTCGCGTCGATCTCGTATACGTCAAGCCAAGCCCCCTCACGGAGGTTATCTGAATGATACTTCAAGTTATCACAGGAGATGACCGTAACATAAAGCTTGCCGGCATCACCTGCAAATATTGTAGGCAAGCAGCTTCCGTTAGAATGAGGATATTCTGCTTCAAGGACTACGGAAACTCCCTCGGATGTAACCTTAAATACCTTGAACTGATCCCAAACAAAATCATGAGTATCATCGTTTCTCTCACCGGTAAGGTACACAACAAATGTGCCGTACGGTGTACGTACGAGCTTATTTTCGTGTCCGCCGTGAGTTCCCGTTCCCGTGGAAAGATAAGAATTGCCGCTCGCATCTGCAAAATGTATCGCATCCGAAATCTTGATGCCGCTTGTCTCATCAAAGAACTGAACACCAATATTATCGGGGGTAGGATCAAGCGGATCATTAGGAGCAGGTGCGCTTTCACGGGTAAACTTAAGAATATAATTGCCGTTACAGCTTTCTTCTCCGCGGGTGAAAGTAACCTCGACCTCCACATTGCGCACAGCTTCTCCAAGCGCGTTAAGCTTATCCCTAAGGCTCTCAGCATCAACAAAAGCCATTGCCTTATAGCTGTCGGCATTCTCAACGGAGGAAGCAAGCAAAGCCTCCAGATCGGCTTCACTTACTACCGCGTCATATGCGACGGTTAATTCTAACGTAAGCTCTGCAGGAGCAAAATCATTGAAATAATCATTTGCAAGATCATAATATCTGCCTGCAATCGCAGCCACCTCAGCTCTTGAAGCAGTCTTTTTGGGATTAAAATTCCCGTTTTCGTCTCCTCCGACAAGTCCGGTGAGTCTGAGAAGCTCAACCTGCTCTCGTGCCCAAGAACCGATAGACTTCTTATCTTCAAAGGAATCTATAAGCGAATTATCCTCGGTGTTTTTAAGACCGACATGATCCATAAAACGCACGATCATGACCGCAAGCTCCTGGCGGCTGACAGGATTATTGGGTAAGAATGTTCCATCCGTATATCCGTTAACTATACCGGTCGCTGCTCCCCAACCTACATATGGGGAAAACCATGCATCCAACCTTACGTCGGTAAATTTCTCTGCTGCAGACTCTGCCATACCATCAAGGTCAACTTCCGCAATTCTTGAAAGCAATGTTACAAACTCAGCACGGGTCATTACGACCTTGGGAGCAAAGATCGAAGGAGATTTGCCCTCCATTATACCAAGTTCATAAACCTTTGCAACATCTGAATAAAACCAATGCGATTCCCTTACATCATCAAAAGGAAGCTCTTCAGCATTAACTACCGTAAAAAAGGCAGCAAGGATCAAGCTGACAACTGTCAATAAAATAATAACTCTCTTCATACATTTCTCCGTTATATAAAAATTGTAAGAACTTTGCATGGTTATATAAATTCAGACCGTGCCACTATAACACGGTCTGAAACTGTCATCTTATTTAGTTTTCAGGAACATATCAAGCTGCATATAGAAAGTATCAGTCACAATATCGTTGGGTTCTTTATCGAGAATAGCTATTACAGTCTTATTCTTCAGAAGCTCTCGCTGATACTCAACGATATTAGTTGTGAGCTCATTGGCTGTCAAGCCTTCGATCTTCTTTAAATAATCATATGCAATGTTTTTGAGAGTATTGAATATCTTCTTATTATCCTCTGTAACATACTCAAATCTGAAGTAAGGATTAAGAAGTGAATCAATATTCTGCTGCATGGAATGCTCCCAATAAGACTTACCGACACCTTCGGCAGGATATGTAAGATATACGTTACCTGTATCAATGATATTCATGATATAATCATTTGAAATTACATCAATGGTATCCTCGCCGTCAGCTGTTTTATCAGCTTTCCAATGAACACCCTCCACACCGTACTGAAGGATCGTTCTGAGCGTAGGATCTGTATTGATATAAGTAATGATCTCCATGGAACGAGAAAGATCCTTGGAATATGTGCTCACACAGAACAGGGATTCAAATACATCCTCCTCTGTAGCCACAGGAACACCGTGGTAGAATACATGATAATCATCCTCATACTTTTCAATATCAGTATGATCGCCTGTAACCACGCCAACAGCAAACTCTTCATTTTCGTCAATAACACCGTCACCAACGTATCCGGCTTCCTCAAGTCTTCTCATCATAGCGATGGTTCTTGCGTAGTCAGTACCCAAAAATCTCTGAGGCATAAGATCTTCAGTTGCAGTAATACCTACGATAGAGGGTTTGAGCTGTACACAGAGAACGGAAGGCTCAGCTCCAAGGGAGAAGTTTCCGTCACCGTTAAAGAAAATCATATTAGCTGCTTCAGCTTCACCGAGAAGGGGAGTAACTCCGGCAAGGCTTGCTTCGCCTGCTGCCTTAAGTGAACCCATATCCTTGATAAAGTCTTCACAATTTAGAAGCGTAGTAAGCTCATCGGGGCTGTAGCTCCATTCCTCAGCAAGTCTCTTATTGATAAGGAGGAACTGATAATCACCGAGTGCATGGTTATTGGGAATTCCGTAAAGTCCATCAATGTCAGCCATCTCAAGGAAATGAGGATATATGTAAGAAGAAAGCTTCTTACCGATATCGGACATTTCGGAATCAAGCGGCTGTATAAGCTCATCCGCTATATATCCGAGATATTCTTCATAACCCTTTACAAGGAAAATATCCATCTGGTCATCTGCAACAGGAGGATAAACAGTAACGCTCTGGCCGTATTCATCGATCTCTGTCTGAGCCTCGAATACAGTCTCAACCTCTTCCTCTTCGGGTTCGGTAGTTTCGCGAACGATACCGGAATAAATATCATCTACTCTCTGCTGTTCAGCTTCCTTCTCAGCTCTCTCAAGAGCCTTCTTGACATCATCGATGCTTGTAAGCTTATCCTCAATAGCCTTTGCGTAATCATCCTCTGCAATGGCATGAAGCTCAATAGCAGTGTCATACTTAGCTGTGGTAAGCTTATTTATTTCCGCTTCAACAAGCTTGATAGCTTCATCTGTAGTATTTTCATTGGTAGGGATCCAAAGAGACAGAGTCATAGGATAACGTACTACCTCAGTATCGGCTACCGCACCTGTTTCTTCACTTTCGCCGCCGGATGCGCAACCGGTAAGGATAGGCACAAGGCACATGGCAAGGCACATAATGATGCTTAAAATCTTCTTCATTATAGGAACTCCTCTCAAATAATATGTACTTCTGTACATTTGCGTATATAATTCCTTTGAATATTATACACCCAGTCTCTGTATTTGTCAAGGCGTTTTAAGCTTTTGACACAAGTTCGTTATGCATTTTTATTTATTAAGTGAACTTCGCAAAAAGCCTATTAGACATGATGCACAAAACAAAGACGGCTTTTTTGTTTATATCTCCTAAAGCATCGGAGGAATGGATGTGATCAGTTAAGATAATCCTTAAGTCTCTTGGAACGACTCGGATGTCTTAGCTTACGAAGAGCCTTAGCTTCTATCTGGCGAATGCGTTCCCTTGTAATGTCGAACTCCTGTCCGACCTCCTCAAGAGTACGGGTACGTCCGTCATCAAGTCCGAATCTAAGCTTAAGCACAAGCTCTTCTCGCGGTGTAAGAGTAGCAAGAACGCTGCTGAGCTGTTCGCGGAGAAGCTGATACGATGCGGCATCAGACGGAGCCGGAGTGTCATTATCGGGAATAAAATCTCCGAGGTGGCTGTCATCCTCCTCGCCTATGGGAGTTTCAAGAGACACAGGATCCTGAGCAATTTTGAGGATCTCTCTGACCTTATCCGAACTCAGTCCGATGCGGTTTCCTATCTCCTTATGAGTAGGCTCACGTCCAAGCTCCTGAAGGAGCTGTCTTGATGCCCTGGACACCTTATGTATCGTCTCTACCATATGTACGGGTATACGAATAGTGCGGGCTTGATCGGCAATTGATCTTGTGATAGCCTGCCTTATCCACCAAGTTGCATATGTAGAGAATTTATATCCCTTGGTGTAGTCAAACTTTTCCACAGCCTTCATAAGACCAAGGTTTCCTTCCTGTATAAGGTCAAGGAAATACATACCCTTACCTACATAACGCTTGGCGATGCTGACGACAAGGCGCAGATTTGCCTCTACAAGCTCATTCTTTGCAGCTTCATCACCCTGCTGCATAAGACTTGCAAGTTCCATTTCTCTTTCAGCTGAAAGAAGAGGTATCTTGCCTATATCCTTGAGATACATTCTGACAGGGTCATCCACAGCAAGACCTTCCTGAGACAGGAGAGTCTCCATATTCTCAGCGGAGGTATTATTTTTAACATCGTCTTCAATCTCGGATATATTTTCAGGCGACATGAACTCACCGTCATCTACAGAGATGTCGGTCATGTCAAAGTCATCATCAAAGAAGTCAGATTGTTCGCTTTCGATATCGATCGCCTGCATGACATCGTCAGAGCCACGAAGCTCATTAAACTCATCGGCGGTACCGTTATCGGAATTAATTGCAGAATTATCAATCATCATATCTGTGACCATACCTTTTTTGCGCCGCAACGCATGATTTTAGCCGGGATCGCTGTTGAACAGTTCTCAGTTGTCGCTCAGGAAGCCTCTGAGAACCTTAGAACGGCTCTGGTGACGTAATTTTCTAAGTGCCTTTGCCTCAATCTGTCTGATACGTTCACGAGTAATATTAAATTCGCTGCCCACCTCTTCAAGTGTACGGGGGCGTCCGTCATCAAATCCGAAGCGGAGCTTGATGACCATTTCCTCTCTGGGAGATAGTGTGTGGAGGACCTTATCAAGCTGTTCCTTAAGAAGCTGGAAGGACACTGCTTCCGATGGAGTAGGGGATGAATCGTCGGGAATAAAGTCAGCAAGGTGTGTATCCTCTTCTTCACCTACAGGAGTTTCCAGTGAAACAGGCTCCTGAGCGGTCTTGATTATATCACGGACCTTCTCTGCATTCATTCCGAGCTTTTCGGAGATCTCATCAATAGTAGGCTCACGTCCAAGTTCCTGAAGAAGCTGACGGGAGGTTCTTGAAACCTTATGGATCGTCTCGACCATGTGTACGGGAATACGAATGGTACGAGCCTGATCGGCAATGGCTCTGGTAATGGACTGTCTGATCCACCATGTTGCATAAGTTGAGAACTTGTATCCCTTGGTGTAATCGAACTTGTCTACAGCCTTCATAAGACCAAGGTTTCCTTCCTGAATAAGATCAAGGAAGAAGATTCCCTTGCCTACGTAACGCTTTGCAATACTGACTACAAGGCGAAGGTTAGCCTCAACAAGCTCATTCTTTGCCTTTTCATCACCTTGAGCTATTAGCTCTGAAAGCCTTTGCTCTCTTTCCTGGTTGAGAAGGGGGATTCTGCCGATATCCTTGAGGTACATTCTGACCGGATCATCAACCGCCACACCTTCATCGGCGAGAAGCTTTTCAATATCTCCGTTTACCTCCTCCTGAGATATCTCAGCTTCCGCTTCTGCCTCGGCATAATTTATTTCAATGCCGTTTCCTTCGATCATCTCACAGAGATTATCGAACTGATCGTTATCAAATCCGCTCTGCTCTGCAAGCTGAAGAATATCATTCTCGCTGACTGTTCCCTTTTCTTTTGCGCTTTCAAGAAGCTGTTCTACTGTGTTTTTTTCTGTGTTCATAAGTCTCCGTTTTTGTCCGCTTATGCGGTATATCTTAATAGCCTTACCGACTGATGTCAGTTCTTACTTGGTTTGTCTCTTTTTGAGTATCACATCCTCAAGAGACATATCGCTTTTTTTGGAAGTCTCGTTCCGCAAGGATAAAGAATACGTTTTGTACGCATCAGTATCGTTTGACAGATCGCGTCGAGCCGTCTGCATACTGACGGCACGTGAGACCTCATCGTTTGAAAACTCCTCGGAAAGCATACCGATGGAGAATCCGTCAAGCTCCATTTTAGCTTTTATAAAAGCAAAGAGCCGTCGACCGAGTCCCGTAAAAAAATCATCCTCACAAAGCACGCCATCGTCGATCTTTATGCTCACGTACTCGGGATGAAGCATGAGAATACCGAGTATCTCCTCCTCAAGCCTTCCTGCCTTCGGGCTTTTGGCATAATCGGGATTCACTCTGTCCGAGATTCCCGAGGTCACTCTTATAAGCTCCTCGGTCTGCCGTTTTTTCTCGTAGCTTGCATTACGTCCGATAAGCCTGTCCACATCGTGCTTGACGCTTTTTGGGTCGATTGCCAGAGCGGTTGCGGTCTTTTGGATGTATATGTCACGTTCCACCTTGGAATAGACAGAAGCGATCTCAGCACAAAGCTCCCCTGCAGCCTTGATCTTATCATCGGCATTCTCAAGATTATACTTTTTAAGAACCGTCTCGATAATATAATCAAACCGCGATCTGCTTTCGTCGATCAGCTTTCGGAATGCCTCACGACCGAATTTTTTAATAAACTCATCCGGATCCTTGGCATCCCTCATAACAAGGATCCTTGAATCCACGCCGGCCTCTCCGAGAAGCCTAATTGCCCGGTCAGCGGCTTTTCTTCCTGCTTCATCGCCGTCATAAGCAAGCACAGCCTTCGAAACATACCGTTTTATGATACGGGCGTGTTCGGAGGTGATGGCAGTTCCGAGAGTAGCTACCGCATTTGTAAAGCCTGCGGCATGGAGGGCTATAACATCCATATAGCCTTCGCAGATTATCATTGTGTCCTCACTTGAATTTCTTGCGAAATTAAGAGCAAATAGGTTCTTGTTTTTTCGGAATGCGGCAGTTTCGGCAGAGTTCAAATACTTTGGCTTCGAATCATCGAGAACGCGTCCGCCGAAGGCAACGATATTTCCCGACACGTCGATTATGGGAAACATGACTCTTCCTCTGAAGAAGTCATAACAGCTTTTTTCACCCTTACTGCAAAGGTTAGCTGCAACCATTTCATCATAGGTAAATCCGAGAGAACGCAGATGGTCTCTTAGATTATTCCATCCAAGCGGTGCATATCCGAGTCCAAAATGCTTGACAACGGAGCTTTCAAGAGCTCTTTTTCCTTTAAGGTACTGCCTTGCGGGAGCACCTGTATTCTCGTCAAAGAGCATACTTCGGAAATACTTTGCCGCTTCAACATTCATCTGCAATATTCGTGCTCTGCCGGGACCATCATTGTACCCTGTATGAGAGTCAAACTCAGGAAGTGCGATCCCTGCGCGCTTTGCAAGGAACTCAACGGCTGAGACATAGTCGAGATTTTCTTGCCTCATGATGAAGCTTATCACATCGCCACCCGCTCCGCAACCGAAGCAATAAAAGCTCTGTGTGTCCTTATAAACAACGAAGGACGGCGTCTTTTCACTGTGAAACGGACACAAGCCCTTTACATTGGAGCCTGCGCGCTTCAAAGAAACGTACGAAGATATAACGTCCTCGATATCACATCGGTAACGGATATCTTCAATTATGCTGTTCGGTATCATTATTATTCCAGTCTGCTTCAATGTGAAGCGTTAAAAATACTATATCTCTCCGGGCGGCTGCCAAATGTTCGGGATGAACAGCTCCTTGAAAAGGTTTATGGCATACCTGTCCGTCATACTTGAAAGATAGTCGCAAACACACCTTTTTACGGGTTCATACTCAAGCTGTTCTTTATATACTCCCGGCATTTTTTCGGGTTCATGCTCAAAATATTCAAAGAGATGCTTAAGTAATATTTTAGCCTTGGTCTCTTCCTTTTTAGCTTTCGGATTATAATACACGTTTTTAAACAGGAAATCACGAAGCTCATCGGTAGCCTGTCCGACCTCATCAGTCATCCTGATCTTATCGGAATCAGCGCTTGCCTCGATCACGGAGGTTACCATTGTATTGATACGTACTCCATGGGAGGTACCGAGAACATTCCTAAGCTCCTTCGGGATGTCGTCAAGGGACAGTATTCCCGCACGGCAGGCATCATCTATATCATGATTGATATAAGCGATCCTGTCAGCGAAGCGCATTATAGCGCCCTCAAGAGTAACTGCTGTATTATCTCCCGTGTGATTTACAATGGCATCTCTTACCTCATAAGTAAGATTAAGTCCTTTACCGTTGTTTTCAAGCTTTTCAACCACTCTCAGGCTCTGTTTATAGTGGGTAAAGTCGGGAGAAAAGCACTGCTGCATTACAAGCTCTCCTGCATGACCGAAGGGGGTATGACCAAGGTCATGTCCGAGAGCCCCTGCTTCACACAGATCCTCATTAAGAAGCAACGCACGTGCGATGATCCTTGCGATCTGCGCTACCTCAAGCGTGTGAGTCAGTCTTGTGCGGTAGTGCTCACCTGCAGGAAGCAGGAACACCTGAGTTTTATGCATAAGTCGGCGGAAGGATTTCGAATGGATTATCCTGTCACGATCACGCTGAAACTCCGTCCTGTTCACGCATGGAACGATGGGACGTTCTCTTCCGCGGGTGTTTTTTGTCAGAAAGGCATACGGTGACAGAGTTTTCTCTTCACGGTCATAGAAAATATCGCGAACGGTCTTGGAACCTGTGGGCATATCTCATAGATCCTTTCATACGAAAAATGGTGTATTGCCGCTTGATACACATAATATACGCAAATACTTCTTTTTTTACTTTTTGTCGACCAACGGTCTAAGTCTTTCTTCTTCGCAGATGATCTCAAATTTGCCTTTTCCGCCGGTCATATCACGAACAGACGAAGCGATCTTCTCAAGCTTGTCGTCCATCATAGCACAGGTGACCGTAACAAACTCACCGAAGTCGGTATCCTCTTCGGGTATCCCTTCATTCTTAAGCAAAACAGTGAGCTTTTGATATTCGGAATATCCGATCTCGATCATTACAACGGTAAATTTTTCATACACCGCAAAGCCCGCAGCTTCTATAGCTGCCCTTGCGGCGGCGGCATAGGCACGGGCAAGGCCCGCAGTCCCCAGAAGAGTGCCTCCGAAATATCTTGTAACTACTACGCAAAGATCCGATGCCCCGCAGGTCTTAAGAGCGTTAAGCGTAGGATAGCCGGAGCTGCCCTGGGGCTCACCGTCGTCACTGCATCTTGCAACAGCTCCTCCGTTTATATAATAGGCATAGACGTTATGTGTTGCGTCTGCATATTTTTTCTTCATTTCGGAAACAAATTCTGCTGCCTCAGCTTCGCTGCGCACGGGAGTGGCACGACCGATGAAACGGGACTTTTTTTCAATTATCTCCACCTCGGCTCGCTTATAGAGCGTTACCCGTCCGCTAACGTTTATATCAGCCATCATTCTTCCTCCGTTATATAACGAGAGAACTTGCCGTAAAGCTTTTCGTCAACCGTCGCCTTCACTTCCATTCCTTCCGGTGTGTAGTCGACTTCAACATTTTCGGCGTTTGAATATATCTCGTTCAGTACAGCTCCCGCAGACATGGGAAGAGAGAACCTCACACGCTTCTTGCCTTGTCCGAGCATCCGTTCAAGCTTTTCTATAAGCGTATCCACACCCTCGCCCGTTACCGCTGAGATAGAAGCAAAGTCTGTATTCTCTCCGTCTGCCGATATCTCCCGAAGAACATCTGAGATTTCGCAGACATCACATTTATTCATTACATACAGCTTAGGCTTGTCTGCAGCTCCGAGATCGGCAAGAAGCTCTTCCGTGACCTTGAGCTGAGACTCAAATTCGGGGTCGGAAGCGTCGATTATAATAAGAAGCAGATCGGAATAGACTGCTTCCTCAAGCGTTGACCTGAATGCTTTAATAAGGTGGTGCGGAAGATTACGAATAAAACCGACGGTATCCGTCAGGAGTATTTCACTGCCTGCAGGAAGTGTATATTTTCTTGTAGTTGTATCGAGAGTGGCAAACAGCTTATCCTCCGCAAGTATACCTGCCTCGGTGAGCCTGTTGAGAAGCGTCGATTTACCCGCATTGGTATAACCGACAATAGCCACTCGCTTAAGGCCGCTTCTCTCGCGTGACTTACGTATAACATCTCTTGCACGGGCTACGTTCTCAAGCTCTGCTTCAAGAGAAGTGATGCGCGCTCTTATACGTCTGCGATCGATCTCAAGCTTGGTCTCACCGGGTCCTCTTGAACCGATAGAGCCGGAAGCAGCACCTCCCAGACGCGACATTTCCCGCCCGTGGCCAACAAGACGCGGAGCCGTATATTTAAGCTGTGCAAGCTCTACCTGTAATGTACCCTCGGCGCTTCTTGCATGGGCGGCAAATATATCGAGTATCAGCATACTGCGGTCTATGACCTGAACGTCACGTTCTATCTCATCCTCCAGTGCTTTGATCTGTGAGGGAGACATATCAGTATCAAAGACCACTATATCAGCTTCAAGATCATTGCAAAGGCGGCACAGCTCCTCGCACTTGCCCTTACCGATAACGGTACGTCTGTCAGGTGCTTCCCTCACCTGCGTCAGCACCGCTACGCATTCACCGCCTGCCGTTTCAAGGAGACGTTCAAGCTCTGCGAGGCTCGCCTCGGCAGAGGCTGCTTCCTCTGTTGAATAAACCGAGCACAGTATCGCTTTTTTTGTTTCAATATTATCGTTCATATAGCCTCCAAAAAGAGAAAAAGTCGGACAGGATGCAGATCACGATCCGCTTATCCTGTCCGACATATCTACGGACAAAACAGTACGAAATTATCTTCCGCTCATCTGAAGACGCTTCTTGAACTTGTCAACGCGGCCACCCACGTCAACGAACTTCTGCTTACCTGTAAAGAAGGGATGGCACTTAGAGCAGATATCAACACGGATCTCGCCGTTTGCATCGCCCTTGGTGGAACGAGTCTTTACGGTTTCGCCGCAAGCGCAACGGATCGTTACTTCTTCATACTTAGGATGGATTCCAGATTTCATGTTTTTCACCTCATTCAAACTTTAACTCACGTAGTAATGATTATATCATATCTGTTCGGCTTTTGCAAGAGCTTTTTGCAAAAAAATCAGCTTAAATTACGGTTTTTTTGCATTTTTTATTATTAAATACTATACCTTCGTCATTATTTGTTCCTTCAGGCCCTTGATGATCTTCTTTTCGAGCCGTGAGATGTATGACTGTGAGATACCGAGGCGCTCGGCGACCTCCTTTTGGGTCATTTCCTTTTTTCCGTACAGCCCGTATCTCATTTCGATTATCTCTCTTTCACGTTCTCCGAGGGTTGCAACTGCCTCACGAACAGTCCGTTCATCCTCGCTCCGTTCAAGGTCTTCGCTTACCGAATTCTCCTCTGTTCCCAGCACATCGGACAGCAAAAGCTCATTTCCGTCCCAATCCGTATTCAAAGGCTCGTCGATCGACAGATCCCCCTTATGAGATGCATTCTTTCTTATATACATGAGTATCTCGTTTTCGATGCACCTTGAAGCATATGTAGCAAGCTTGATATTTTTCTCGGGCTTATATGTATTTACCGCCTTGATCAGACCTATTGTTCCGATGGATATCAGATCCTCGATACCGGTTCCCACGTTATCGAACTTCTTTGATATATAGACAACAAGCCTTAGATTATGCTTTATAAGCTTTTCTGACCACTCGGGAGAAAGCCCGAGCCGTGCAAGAGCTAACGCCTCTTCCTCGGGACTCAGCGGCGGTGGAAGAGTTTCGGCTCCGTTAATATACCAGACCTCCGACGAACCGAATATTGCATTTACGATACTGCGCAGAAGCTTTCCCGCATTTTTCTTATATTTTTGATTTTTTGGTTTCATGCTGACCTCCAAGTGATCTGTTACACAAGCTTCGATGACACAATAGCTCCAAAGCTGTCATTATGTATATTATCTGTCAAGGTAATAACCGCGCTGCAGTCCTTCCCTCCCACATACACTCTGTCTAACCTGACCGCCTTCAAAAGCGACTCGCCGCCAAGAGAGC
The DNA here is from genome assembly GCA_017481265.1 of Clostridia bacterium. Lineage (GTDB taxonomy): Bacteria > Bacillota > Clostridia > Oscillospirales > CAG-272 > RUG11130. The sequence goes on along the minus strand of JAFUPK010000158.1, from coordinate 28,266 downwards.
TCGAGGGGATTAGCCGCAAGCGCCGTGAGATGGTTTCCGGTACATACTGTGAGTATGAACTGAGATAGTCGAGTTCTTCAGCGGTAAACAGTGCTTGCGCTTCTTCCCTTTTGACGATTATCACGGATTCGCCGCTGAACGGGTCCTCAAGAAGATTACCTGTATCGCATATAGCAGACACGCTGACTTTTTTTCCGCGGTACCAAAGCTCAAGCTGAACGCTCTCTGCTCTTGGCATACGCGTGATCACCGATATAAGACCGTAGAGCAGCATCGCGCCGAAGGGGATGAGCAAAATATATTCGCCGCTGTCATTTCCTTCTCCGGAAACTATATCTAAGCTTCCTGCAGACATAAGTGCTGTCATGATCCCGCCGAGAATAATACCGCATATCCAAAGAACAATATATCTTTTCAGAACAAGATAAGGCTTACCCTTCCCGAAGGCAATAAAGCTCATGATGAATGCCGTGGCTGCTCCGGTAAATACAGAGACCGCTCTGCCGGCACCTACCACCGTAATAACCACCGATATTATGCCGCCGAATATGGCTGAAGCTATGATGCGCGGCAGTCTTACAGGCGAATGAGTGATCCGAGAAGCCGACCATAAAGCAAGAACGTCCATGCTGAAGTCTATAAGGAACAGCACATCTGCATAAAGCACCATCTGCCCTACCTCCGTATCAAGCTCGGTATGTAATTATTATAAAGCAAGAATCGTTAAATTTATGTCGCAATAAGTAGGACTGAAAATATAATTTCTAAAACAACCTTGTGCTCAGCCGGAAAATATGGTATCATATAGAGAAAGCATCATGCTTGCGCAGTCTTATGACTGAATGGAGATCATAATGAACATATTACACTTAAAATACGCAGTTGAAATTTCCAAGACAAAATCAATCAGCAAGGCGGCAGAGAATCTTTATACCGGTCAGCCTAACCTCAGCCGGGCAATTAAAGAGCTTGAAGAAAATCTTGGCATTACTATATTCCGCCGCACATCAAAAGGTATCACTGTCACTCCGGAGGGTGAGGAATTCCTTCAGTACGCAAAGCCCATCATATCACAGGTAGATGCAATTGAAAACCTTTATAAAAACGGAAAAACAGGCAAGCAGTCCTTCTCTGTCTGTGTTCCGAGAACAACATATATCTCCTATGCATTTTCGGAATTTGCAAAATACATAAAGACCGACACACCCGCAGATATTTTTTACAAGGAGACTAATTCCATGCGAACGATAAACAACATTGTTCGCGAGGACTACAATCTCGGTATCATACGTTACCAGTCTGCCTTTGACAAATATTTCAACTCGCTTTTCGAGGAAAAGAGACTTGATTCCGAGCTTATTACTGAGTTTTCCTACGTGCTTCTTCTGTCGAAAAAGCATCCGCTTGCAGACAAAGAGGTCATTGTTCCGAAGGACTTGTCCGACTATATTGAGATTATTCACGGAGACCCCTATGTGCCGTCTCTCCCGCTTATTGACGTAAAGAAAGCGGAGCTTTCCGAATATGTGGACAAGAGGATATATGTGTTTGACAGATCAAGTCAGTTTGAGATACTGTCATCTGTTCCAAACACCTTTATGTGGGTTTCTCCGATCCCGCAAAAGCTGCTCAGCTCCTTTTATCTCGTACATAAGAAGGTCATTGCCGACAAGAAGATATACAAGGACGTGCTCATAAAGCGTAAAGACTACAAGCTTTCCGAGCTTGACCGCAGATTTATTAAAGAGGTCACAGCCGCTAAAGAGAAATTCATGAAATAAAAGAATTCCGTATTACCTTGCATGGTAATACGGAATTCTTTTATCAAAGGGTTTTAAGGAAAGAGATTATCCTGCGAGCAATTTTGAGGTTTCCTGCATCATTGGGATGGAGTCCATCGGGGCACAGAGCCTTCTTCTGTCCTTCAAACTGAGGATATATACCGCCTGATGCGAAGAGGTCGAGCACGGGAATCGAATACTGCTCAGCTGCTACACGGATCTCGTCCACATATTCTTTAAGAACACGTCCGTGCATATTACGTATGGTCTCACCGTCTCTGTGAATAGGTGTTAGAAAAACGATATCTGCTGTGGGATACTTATTAAGAAGTCCCTCCATGAGATAATGAACCGCGCCGCAATATGTATCGGGGGTTCTGTCGGAATCTCCGCCAAAATCTGCGTTTCCGTGTCCGTAGTCGTTTGTTCCTCCGAATACGATAACGATATCTGCGTCGTCATCCATCTCTTCAAAGCGCTCGCAATAATCTCTGGGATCACGTCCCTCACCCTCCGCAAGCTTCTGGCGTGCAATTCTGGAACCGCTAACGCCGTAATTACGTGCAACGGCAAGCTCAGCTTCCTTAGCTATAATGTTGGGGAACATTGCAGCTTCACAGCTCGTTCCTACGCCCTCGGTAATACTGTCTCCGAGAAAGTTTACTTTTTTCCCTTTAAGTTCCATAGATTCCTCCAAAAATATTAGCTTATGACGTCAAGCGTCAGTAGTATCAAAAATAATATCTGCATTCTCCTCAATGGCAAATGTTTCGAAATAATGCTCCTCTAACGGTATCCATTTATCTCTGAATACTTCTGCCCTTTCGGTACCGTTACGTCGGATTATTCTTTCCATCCGAGCATCAAAAGAAGCACTGACAAACACAAGCAGGTCATAATACTTTCCGAACAGCGGCAAAGCAGAATAAGCGCCTTCTACTATAACGGGACCGTGTGCCGGAATATGCTTGTGATGAGTGACCTTACCTTCCGAGCATGAAAACACACCGTAGTCAAAATCGCCGTCAAGCTTTTTTACGACTTCCTCGGCAAAGCGCTCGTAATGAATATTGCCGCCTGCCTGCGAAAGCCTGTCAGCGGTACGCATATCAAAAGGAAGAAAGAAATCATCTGCGTGGACAACGTGCCCGCAAAGACTTTGGGCAATACTGTCGGCAAGCGTGGATTTTCCCGATGCCGCACGTCCGTCAATTACGATGACCGCACGTTTATTTACCTTTGCCAAAGCCTCACATCGAGCAAAAAGCTCCTTTGATTCTGTAATGACTTTTTTATTCACCGAGCACCTCTCAAAGAACGGCTGTTTCATGCCTTGAAACATGGCAGTTTATATTAACTGCTACAGGTAAACCTGCAATATGAGTGGGAGCCTGCTCTATCATAACTGCAAGTGCCGTAGTATCGCCGCCGAACCCTTGTGGGCCAATTCCAAGCTTATTGATCTCAAAAAGAAGCCGGTCTTCAAGAGATGCGTATCTCGGATCGGGATTTCTGGACTCTCTAAGCAGGGCTTTCTTTGCAAGAAGCGCACACTTCTCAAAGTTACCTCCTATACCGACTCCTACGAATATAGGCGGACAAGGATTACTTCCTGCATTCGCAACACAATCAACAACGAATTTCGCTATATCGTCCTCGCCTGCCGCAGGTGTCATCATTTTGATAAAGCTCATATTTTCGCTTCCGAAGCCTTTGGGCGCGGCAGTAATAATAAGCTTATCGTCATTTTCAGGATCGGAGCTCATTTCGATGTGTATAACAGCAGGAGTATTGTCTCCCGTATTGATCCTGTCATAAAGAGGATCCTTTACTACAGACAGACGAAGAAGTCCGTCTACATAAGCACGGCGAACGCCCTCGTTTATTGCATCCTCAAGAGAAGCCTCCGAGATGTGAACATTTCTTCCAAGCTTAACAAAAACAACAGCCATACCTGTATCCTGGCATATCGGAATATCGTGTCTCTTGGCACTTTCAAGATTCTCTTCAAGAATAGTAAGCACAGATGCCCCAAGCTGACTCTTTTCCGTTGTCTTTGCTGTAGCAATGGACTTTCTGACAAACTCGGGCAACTCCTTATTTGCTCGCAAAAACAGCTTCTCAACGCAGGAGCTCACAGCCTGTGCGGGAATGATTCTAATCGTATCCTTGCAGTTCATATATGACCTCAAAAAGAATGGCGCGGTATTCAGACTGAACTGTCCGACCGCGCCGTAGTGTTTATAAAATCCTGAATACAGGGTAAATCGCAAGAGCTCTCAGGCAGTCAATTATCGTTGTAAAAGATTATTTCGCCGGGATCGCGGTAATCGAGTTCTTCGCGTGCGACCTGCTCAACATAATCATCGTCAAAGGGCTGTTCACTAAGACGCTTGAGCTCCTCACACGCGTCCGACTCTACAGCTATCTGCTGACTCATGTCTTCTATTTGCGCCTTGACCTCATTATTTTCAAATTGAAGCCTTATGATAGTCAGAAAGCAAAAGGCTACAAAAAGGAGCGATGCAATTCGGACTATAAAGCTTCGTGTTATTTTGTTCATCGGACCGTACCTGCCTTTCTGAAATCAAAACCTAACGTCAACGTCAAGAGCAGGAAGTATCTTTTCCAAGCGGGATCTATCCCTTGCTGAAATGATATTTCGTATAAGCACTCCGAACGTTTTCGAAAATACCCAAAATATAATTGTTAAAGTGAAGCGAAGCATTAGCTTTACGGGTCTTACGCACAGCAACACAAGATGAATGGCAAGCTTCTTGCCTTTTAAAAAAACGGTTAGAAGTGTCGATCTGTAAAGCCTTGAGACGGTAATTCTGTAAAGTACAAAGCATACGGCAAAGCAAGCATACCCGAACCATCTGACTTTACCATAAGAATAGCAATAAGCAAGAACCGTAAATGATATCGAAACAAAGGTCATAAATAAGAGATCAAAGCAAAGATCAAGAAATCTGCCAATCCATTTTATCGGTGACCTCGATTCGTTCCCGCAGAATATCATTACTCTCAGCGTACGCAAAATATCATATACTGCACAGCTTACTAAGCCAAGGACAGCAAATGCGGCACAGGCTCTGAGCTGATCGGAGATGTATACTTCCATACTTAATCTTCTGCACGGGATGAAAACAGTCTGCGTTTTTTCGTCTGTTTGCCGAAATAGCAGAATGAATCAAACTTTCCCACGATCACAAGACGTCCGGACTCAACGCTGAAGCTTTCGATCTTTATCTCTTCCCCTTCAATGGAGATGTTTCCGAGAACCGAAACAGCTATGACAGATGTGTCGGTAAAGCTTTCCACGTCACATATGCCCGTAAGCTCAAGCTTTGACCTGTCAGTTAAAAATACGCTTTGTTCTTTATAGGAATCGTTATTCATATGCCGCTCCCAATGTTTTTTTCAATTGTATGAGCGGCATATGAATATTATTCCGAATCTATTCGTCAATTATCTCATAAAGTGAGGAAGCATCGCCCTTGGGGACGTGTTCCTTTACAGCAAGGACCCTGAAGGTTAATGTTTTTTCTCCGAACGTGATCCTTACCACATCGTTTTCCTTGACGTCATAGGAAGCCTTCGCCCGTCTGCCGTTAACCTCTACGTGTTCGGTATCACAAGCGTCGTTGGCCACGGTGCGTCTTTTGATTATACGGGTGACCTTCAAATATTTATCAAGTCTCATACTGATCCTCCGACGTCATCTGCAAACGATGCTCAGCCGTTAACCTTTGCCTTGAGAACGGATGCGGGAGCAAACTTGATCTGCTTGGAAGCGGGAATAGTGATAGTCTCGCCTGTAGCGGGATTTCTACCCTGGCGAGCTGCTCTCTCCTCCACGCTGAAGTTTCCGAAGCCGAAGAGCTGAACCTTCTCACCGGCAACAAGAGAAGCCTCTACTGCGTCAAGTACAGCTGCTACTGCAGTCTCTGCATCCTTCTTTTTAAGTCCGGTCTTTTCAGCAACTGCGCTGATCAACTGTGTTCTGTTCATTGTTAAATCTTCCTTTACACAAAATTTTGGGGTTTAACATAGTATATCATCTTTATGGACAATATGCAATAGGATTTCTGCTTTTTTTGAGATTTTTTATTTTTTATTTATATGATTCAATGAATTTTGTAATGTGTTTTGTCAAAAGCTCTTCACTGTCCGCGCCGTTAAGCTGAGCATATGCACAGACCGTCATTAAGCTTTCAGATATTGGTGCGGTATTATCCACACTGCACTTCCCTTCGATCATGTCAGCAAGTGTACGCAGAGAATCGGCGCCGTTTTTGGCAAGTTCCGCAGCATCAAATCCATCCTTCGTTGCTTTTTTGATGACCTTCTGCCCCCTCATGAGTGCAGGAAGTGCGGGAGGCACGGCATTCATTGAATCTATGACCGTCTTTCTGTCCTTTTTCTCTATCTTCTTAGCCGCCTCCCAAGCATCTATCGCCTTATCCGGATCGTCAGCCTCGGTATCGCCGAAGACGTGAGTATGCCGACTGATGAGCTTATAAGTGAGATCGTTTATAACATCGTCGAGGTTAAATCTGCCGGCCTCCTCCTCGATGCCTGCATGAAACACGACCTGAAGCAGAAGATCACCAAGCTCCTCGCGCATAAGAGTCGAGTCACCGTTATCTATTGCTTCGATCACCTCATAGGTCTCTTCAATGAGATCCTTGCGGATAGTCTCATGAGTTTGTACTCTGTCCCAAGGGCATCCGTTCTCGCCTCTAAGATAAGCGAAAACTGCTCTGAGGTCATCAATATTATATCTTTCCTTTTCCGTAATACGGGTAATTTCTGCTTTGTTCATTTTATTTGATAAGCTTGACCTTTCTAAGAAGTTTTTCGATCTTTGCACCCTTTGGGAGAAGTCTGACATCATCAGCGGTAATGGCGCGTATAGCAAAAATTGCGATAAAGTACACAAGTGCTGCGGCAGCGATGGATACGATGGTGGCGCTTCTTGAAACTGAATCGTTAATCACAGCCTTGTCGCCGTCGATCTCGCATTTTAATGTCATCTTTCCATTGTTTCTTCCGGGGTATGTAAGCTTCAGCTCATCATCGCCAAGCTCATACTTAAAGCTCTCGGTCACACATCCGGAAAGCTCACCGCTCTTTTCGGTTATACCGATAGATACAGCAGACCCGGGAACGGAATACTCGGTAAGATCGGCATCCTCAGAGCTTGCACTTGTGAGGTTACACTTTTCGCCGTCAATGTAATATGCTCCGTCTGCATCCACGCTGATAACATATGTGTCATCTCCGAAGTCATAGACTTCATATACTGCAGCGGTGCCGTTTGCTTTGAGTGTCTCCTCAAAGCCGTTTTCGTGCTCAGCGAGAATGACCTTAACTCCATCACGTACATCAATTGCTGTTCCGTCATCCATAAAGGAAGCATCGTGGAAATATGCACTCTTTGCACTGTGTGTAAGAGTAAACGCCTCACCGTTGACATCTGACTGCTCATAAGCATATGTAACGTCATGGGCAAGGAATTCAGAGGACACTGTATTTACACCGAGGGCAACAGCAGCACAAATAAGACCTGCGACGAGGGGACGGACAAAGATTCGGGAAAATCTGAGCTTGAGTCCTACGTGCTTTACAACGAAATAAATATTAAGCGCAGTTGCGGTAAGGTAGCAAAGGAATGTACTGATGGGAGTTCCGGGCATACCGATAAAGCGAATGAGAACGGTATTTGTGGCAATTTTGACCGCAGCTCCCGCAAGCATTGAGATAACGGGCTTGCGTTCGTATCCGTTAGCCTGAAGGATGGCATTTGAAACGGAAAGGACACAAATAAAGAATGTGGAAGGCGCGAGAATAGCAAGAAGGGGCGCTGCCGAAACCACCGACCAGTAACGGTAGCCAAAGAAATGGAGTATAGGCTTTGCGAGAGCCGCCATACCAAGTCCGCAAGGAATACCTATAAGAACGGCAACGCGCAGGGAGCTTTCCATAACGAGCTGTGCTCTTTTCTTATCACCCGATGCTACTGCTGTTTTTATCATAGGAACGATGGAATATGAAATGGGGTAGATAAGATAAGGCGGCAGGTTAAAGAGCGGCACACAAAGAGAAGTATAGTTTCCGTATACTGATGTTGCCTGAGCTTCTGTCATACCCCTGAAGGACTGAAGAAGTCTCTGGATGAGTGCCATATCAATGAGGTTTGTAAGGCTCATTACAGACGCACTGACAGTTACGGGCAGTGCTATAAGTGCAATACGCTTTAGGATCGACTTAGATGAATCTGTCTCTTCATTGATTCCCGAAACCTCAATGTACTCTGCATCATATCTCTCGCTCTTAAAGAACAGCTTTGAGAGCATGAGGAAGATCATACCGAGACCGGCACCGATGGTGAGTCCGAGAACCGCATATCCGGCTACGTAGTGGATGGTCTCCTTTCCGCTTCCGTACTTATTAAGAGCATATGTAGCAAAAGCTATACCGAGGAAAAGCTTACAGAGAGCCTCGATAAGCTGAGATATTGCCACGGGAAGCATGGACTGATACCCTTGGAAATATCCGCGAAGCGCGCTTGAAAGGCAGATAAAGAACAAAGTAGGAGCTATCGCAATGATACAGAAGTACGTGGGCTCAGCTTTAAGAAGGGACGCAAATCCATGGGCTCCGAAGAACATGACTGCAGTACCGATGATACCGACCGCAAGAAACAGTAACATTGCGATCTTGAATACCTTTTTTACCTGATTGAGCTTACCCTTTGCACGGTTCTCCGACACAAGCAGAGATATAGCCACAGGAAGTCCTGCTGTGGAGACCATATAGAAGAAGGTGTATATGGTATATGCAGAGCTGTAGTAGCCCATTCCCTGATCCCCTACGATATGATTCATGGGGATCTTGAAGAGGACTCCGATCGCCTTAATTATAAGATTTGATATAGTCAGTACAAGGACTCCCGCAAAGAACAGCTTCGTACTGTTTTTATTCTTTTTGTTTTCCATAAAACCTCACAAATTACTTTAATTCACATATCCGAGCCGACAAACTCCCTGAAAAGAGAATCCTTCGGCACAAGAGAGCTGTTAAAATGAGTTCCGTCAATCTTGGCAAGACGGAGAAGCAGGCTGTTTGCAAGAGCATATCCCGAATCTGTCGCACTTACGGATAAAAGCTTCTCATATGCAATGGGAGCAATAACAAACAGCTCATACATGAGAAACGAATCTATACACACGTGCGGATTATCAGCATTGGGGAAAATGTTCTCTTCCTCATTTTCACGGACATTGTCCCAATACGCCAAAGTTTCTGCAGGAGAAGTGTTTCTGGAAACAGAATCGCGAACGATCCGGCGAAGCAGGCGTATCTCGCTTGCCGAGAAATATACGCCGTTGAACATTACGTCATCGTAAACGCAGATAAACACTGAGGTATATCTGTCACCAAAAAGTGTTGTTACCTCCGGATACACAGCCTGTATGCCTTCAAAGATATATACGTCATTATCCTCAGGTACAACGGTTCTGTATCCGCTTCTTCTTCCTGAGTAGAAATCAAAGATAGGTACCTCGGCACTTTCGCCCTTACGCAAAGCCTCAACCACACGTGAAAGGCACTCAAGATCAATGGTCTTTACTGAATCGAAATCAAGCTTGCCTTCATTATCTGTCTTAAAATGGAGGTCATCAAGATAAAAATCATCGATTGAGATGACAACAGCACGTCGACCGGCAAGACTAAGCTCATCAACAAGCATGGCAGCTGTTGTTGTCTTTCCGGAGCAGGTAGGGCCGGAAAGCGTGATAAATCTGCCGCCGCGAGACAGCGCATTATGCGCCGCAGCACGGAGCCTTTTCTCGAAATCGTTTTCACATACGGCTATAAATGCTTCAGCCTCATCGATACTTTTTACTACCTTACAAATAAGCTTCATTGACGACCTCCTTGTTTCATTTGATGTGTAACTTACTTTATACCATAGGTGCTGTAAAACGCCTTTGCGGTTCTTAATATCTCTTCCCTGTGAGCCGTGCGTTCATCAGCGGAGGAACGGAGATATTCATAAGGATACTTTGGCTCAAAAAGACGGTTTATTATTGTCTCGCCTTTCTCATTTTCGCCCACAAGCTTCGTTACGGATGATGCACCGCAAGCAAAGACGGTATGTATCTCGTCCATCATAAATATGTTATAAAGTCCCTCATGACCCAGACGCGAGTACCCTACATTTTCAAGATTACCCACCGTATTTTTCTGTCTGTACATATAATACGGAATATACCCTGACGACAGGAGCTTTTGTCCAGAATATCTTACGCTCTCACCGGCTATCTCTCCGTCACGGTCATAGACATCAAGTCCCGAGGTCTTCATTTCAGCAGACTTTTTTACGCTGAATGCATGGACGGTAATATTAGTTGGATCGAGAGCACAAACACGGTCAACGGAATCCATAAAGCTTTCAACTGTATCACCGGGGAGTCCCGCGATAAGGTCAACATTTATATCGCGGAAGCCATGCTTGCAAGCAAGCGAATATGCTTTGAAAAAATCGTCCGTGGTATGGCTTCTGCCGATATTACGAAGTACCGCCTCGTTAAGAGTCTGAGTATTCACGCTGACACGAGTCGCTCCATAGATCTTGGCAATGTGTAGCTTTTCATCAGTGATCGTATCGGGGCGCCCGGCTTCGAGGGTGAATTCATCTACACCATGAGAAACATTCTGCAATGCGGCAAGAAGCGCCTCAAGCTGTGATGCGCTTAAGACCGTAGGTGTTCCTCCGCCGATATAGATACTTGCAAGACGAAGTCCGAGAGAATCTATCATACGGAGGCTGTGCTTAACGTCCTCCACAAGCACTTCAAGATAATCCGGGATCATAGCAAGAAGCTTCGGAGATGTGTAGGACACAAATGAACAATATGAGCACCTTGTGGGGCAAAAAGGAATGGCTATGTAGAGACTGCATTCCCTGCGTCTGTCTTCGGTCACGATGCGCTTTGATGACTCAGCCGTCGTAGTGGCAAGCACAGCTTTGTCTTTAGCTGCCTTATACACTTCAGTAAAGAATGTTACTGCTTCCTCTGCGGAATACCCCTTATCGAGCAGATCAAGAGCAAGCTTTGCAGGCCTTACTCCCGTGAGCATTCCCCAAGGGGGCGTGTGACCCGTCAGCGCAGTAAATGCCTCCAGAAGTGCCGCACCTGCGGCATACTGAGCCTCTTTTTCTTCAGGGAAAATGCCGTGTGGAAGACGGGATGCTCCATTGGCTTTTTTGCCGTCAGCTTTTACACTGGCACCTGCATCCGTACCCGTATCATCGGAAAGAACAGATATTTCGCAAAGCCTTCCGTCATCGGAAGCATCATCCTCGGGAAACCTTTCACCCGGGAAATAGAGCATCACAAGCATCTGTATATAATACGGCTTAACATTACCGTTTATGATGATCTTCATAACAAGAAATACCCTTACCGTTCTCTTTTCAAGACACGGCTGTCCATTGTAATGGTAACAGGTCCGTCATTACACAGAGAGACCTTCATATCTGCACCGAAAACACCGGCTTCGCAATGTATCCGCTGAGCCATATAAGACTTGAAGGCTTCAAAAAGAGCATTTGCCTCAGCAGGAGGTGCGCTGTTCATGAAATCGGGACGGTTGCCTTTGCGGTAAGCGGCAAGCAGTGTAAAATTAGGAACGATGACCACTTCTCCGCCGATATCGGAAACTGATAGGTTCATTTTCCCTCCTTCATCCTCAAAAATACGCATTTTGAGAATCTTCTCTGCCATAAGGCTTACATCATTTTCGTCGTCGCCACGCTCAAATCCCGCAAGAAGGAGAAGCCCCTTGCCACCTTTGGCAACGGATTCTCCATCTATGACGACCTCTGAATTTAAAACACGCTGTAATACTACGATCATTATAAATCTTCGGCATCAGCCGACTCCTCTTGTAATGCCGATAATATGACTGAGCCCTCTCAGTCTTGAAACGATCGAATTGTAATGCTCGCTGTTCTTACAGCCGACCGTAAGATTGACGACGATCTCGCCGTTCTTGCCCTTCTGCGTATTTACAGAAAGGAGCACGACCTTCATCTCGGCAAGAGATGTGGTAATATCGGCAAGGAGAGATATATGATTTTCAGCGAACACCTGAATGACTGCCTCAAAGAGTCCTTGAGCCGTTCCGCTTTCCGCCTCTGCATCCCACTCCGCTTTGATGAGACGCTCGGCAAATTCGGGATCCTTTACACCGTTTGTGATATTTTTGCAGGATTTTTTGTGAACGGAGATTCCGTACCCTCTTGTAATAAATCCAATAATATCGTCACCCGGAAGAGGATTACAGCATCGTGCGAACTTGACCGCACAGCCATACTCACCGTCAATTATGATGCCATTGTTTGTACGGAATCGTCCGCTTGGCTTTGATGTTTTGACCTGCTCCGGAGCTACGATGGGCTCATCGTCAGGCTTGAAGAGTCTTTCGTACTCATCCTTCAGCTTTGAGGATATTTTGGAAACGGTAAGCCCTCCGTATCCGATAGCATTAAGCATATCGTCGGACTCCTGCATACCGATACGCTTTGCAATATTTGCAATGACCTCGTTCTTCTGCTGATCGGTAGGTCTGCCTCTGAACTTTGCAAACTCGCGGTCGATCTCAGCGCGTCCGACAAGGATATTCTCGCTTCGCTTCTCCTTCTTGAACCACTGACGGATCTTGTTACGAGCTTCACCTGTACGAACTATCTTAAGCCAGTCGCGGCTCGGTCCCTTTGACGCCGACGAGGTAATGATCTCAACTATGTCTCCGGTCTCGGGCACACGGTCAATGGGGGCGATTATTCCGTTAATGGTGGCGCCGACCATCTTATTGCCCACCGCAGAGTGGATGGCATACGCAAAGTCAATAAGTGTCGAACCCTGCGCAAGAGCGATAACATCACCCTTGGGGGTAAATACAAAGAGCTCATCATGGAAGATGTCTATCTTTAGAGCATGGAGGAATTCTTCGGAATCTATGACTCCATCCTCAGCCTCGATAAGCTTTGCGACCCATGAAAGTTTCTTGTCGATCTCCTCCTTGCTGCGTTCACCTGATTTATACTTCCAGTGAGCCGCCACACCGTATTCAGCGATCTGATGCATATCACGGGTACGTATCTGCACCTCAAAGGGGATGCCGTCACGTCCGATTACAGTTGTATGGAGTGACTGATACATATTAGGCTTAGGCGTGGAAATGTAGTCCTTGAATCTGCCCGGCACGCTCTTGAAGAGCTCATGGATGATACCGAGAGCCGTATAACACTCAAGCTCTGTATCAACGATAATACGGATAGCGTAAAAGTCGTATATCTCATCAAAGCTCTTGTTCTGGTTGAACATCTTGCGATAGATGGAATAAACGGTCTTTACTCTGCCCTCAAGAGTGAAGTTGATCTTATACTCTTCAAGCTTCTTTGATACATAAAGCTTTGTATTCTCGATGAAATTGACATTCTGTCCGTACTTCTTTTTGATATCCTCGGAAACTTCCGCATGACCGATGGGATCAAGGTAGAACAGTGCTACATCCTCAAGCTCTTTTTTGATCTTCTGTATACCGAGACGGTGAGCAAGAGGCGCATAAACGTGCATAGTTTCAAGAGCGGTTACACGTCGCTTTGCCTCAGGCTTTGCATCGAGAGTCCTCATATTATGAAGTCTGTCGCAAAGCTTGATGAATATTACTCTGATATCCTTAGACATGGCAAGAAGCATCTTACGGATATTTTCGATATGAGCTTCTTCCTTATCAATAATATTGATGTCCTTGATCTTGGTAAGACCGTCCACAAGCATGGCTACATCGGAGCCGAAGAGACGTTTCAGCTCCTCGAGGCTCGTTTTTTCACTGCAATCCTCCACGGTATCGTGAAGAAATGCAGCGCAGATGGAATCCGTATCGAGTCCGAGGGAGAAAACGATCTCCGCCACCGCAATGGGATGGATTATATAGGGGTCGCCGCTGTTGCGGAACTGCCCCTCATGAAGAGACGCGGCATATTCAAATGCCTTGTTGATCTTAGCAATATCGTAATTTCTGCCGCTCTTTGCAAGCTTAGCTATCAAAGAGTCGATATTGGGGGTTGTTTGTTTGATACCGTCCATAGTTATTACTTTCAAATGGAATTTCCCGCACCTGATTCGCTGATCCTCAGCTCAGCCTTCAGCTTGCGGAATATGTTTGATTTATCTAAACTTGTTTTATTTTTCACAAATATATAGCGGAAGGAATAAATCTCACGCTCTGCATCAAGCTCCTCAACTCCTATAAGGTTAAGCTCACGGAAAATGAGAAGCATGAATTTCAGCTTTACATAGGGGATCATATATCCGCATGATTGAAGAAGATGAGCAAGTGCACGGATGCTGAAAACCTCATGTTCGACTCTCAGTTCCTTTTTGAGAAGATTGTAAAGAGCCGCGAAATCGTTTCGGTCAGGCACAGAGTCCCTCTTTTCGGCATCAGTCATGGAGATCACATTACCTGCATACAGGCTATCGAAGATCTCATGATCTCTTATCTCAGAAGAAAGCTGTTTTCCGCTGAGACGTATATCGCGAACTATCATCTGCAGGGTTCGTGTTCCTTGGAACTCATTTATATCGAGATTATAAAGCACATCCACCAAGTCTCCCGGATAAAGATCAAGCTCAGTGCTTGACATACGGAAGCACATTGCAGTTATGATCATATTACCGCAACGTAAGATCAGCTTTGTATGCTTTCCTCCACCGATCGGAATGACCTCACTTACATACAGCTCCTCCGTAAGGAACACGGGCACGGGATTTGATGTACCGTATGGTTCGAGGTAGTAAAGCTCACTTGCGAGCTGCATTGTAATGTCATCGGGCTCAAGGGAGCACTCAGCCTCAAGAACCACCTCGCCGTCACCGGGACGTGTATTCTCACGAACGTATTCATTGATACGGCGCTTGAATTCGGGAAGATTTTTGCGGCTCACGGTAAGTCCTGCTGCAAGCTCATGTCCGCCGTATTTTTCAAGCACATCCGAGCAACTTGTAAGAGCATCCACGAGATTGATCCCCTTGATGCTTCTGCCGGAGCCTTTACCGGCATCGTCCGCTGCAGGTGTGCTTCCATTGCCGTCAAAGGAAATAAGAATAGACGGAAGTCCGTATTTTTCTGTAATTCTTGAGGACACAATTCCTATAATGCCGTGGTGCCACTTTTCATCTGCAAGGACGATGACAGGGTCGTTTTCGAAGTCATGCTCAGCGGCGATCTTTGCGTATGCCTCCTCGATTATGCTGTTCTCCTCCTGTTGGCGCTGTTTATTGATAACACAAAGCTCCTTTGCAAGACGCTTTGCTTCATCGGCAGTTTCCGCAAGGAAAAGCTCAACGGCAATGGACGCGTTCTTGATCCTGCCTGCGGCATTGATCCTCGGCGCAAGCGTGAAACCGACATATGCGGCGGTTATGCGCTTTTTAGTGTTATATTTGGATTCCGAGCCCGATGCATTTATGAGCTCAGTGATAGTGGGACGAGATCCCTTTTCGATAAGTGACAGTCCATAGCTGACAATAAGCCTGTTCTCATCCTTAACAGGCATTACGTCAGCGATAGTACCGAGTGCGACAAGGTCGCAGTATTCCCTTGAAATGCGTCTTACACATACAGCAAGGGGATCCTCGGGATTCATGACGGATTCAATGGCGCACATCAGCTTGAAAACGACACCGACACCCGCAAGCTCCTTAAAAGGATACGGACAATCAGGTCTGCGCGGATTTACCACAGCGATAGCGTCCGGAATTGTGTCATGACATTCGTGATGGTCTGTAACTACCACGTCGATACCGATGCTCTGCGCATAACTTACCTCTTCCACGGCAGTAATACCTGTGTCAACGGTAATGATAAGCTCACAGCCCTCATCACGCAGCTTGTCGATGACAGAAAGAGACATACCGTATCCCTCTGTCATACGGCATGGAATGTGATAACCCACATCTGCGCCGAGAGACTTAAGATAAAGGTATAACGACGCGACTGAAGTAACTCCGTCAACATCGTAATCACCGTAAATGATGATCCGCTCCTCGGCGGCTACGGCATCAGCTACCCTCTCAGCGGCAGTCCTCATATCCAGCATAAGCATAGGATCATACAACTGCTCTTCTTCCTTGCCGATAAACCGCTTTGCATCATCTGCATTCATGCATCCGCGGTTGACAAGCAGCCTTGCAGTCGGTAAAGTGACTCCAAGCTTCTCGGATATCCTTCCGACCTCCTCAGGGTGTCGGTCGGATATACAGTTTAACTTCCATTTGTTTAACTTATTATAATACATCAGATCTATATCCCGGTTCAATTAAAAATTCATTCGTTATCTTCATGCTTCTTGATAATTCGAGTAATAACAATATCGCAATCCTTACCGCGTTTGCATTTTTCAACAAAGCCGACGCCAATGAATGTAAGGATAAACCCGACAGCAGCCATAAGGACAGAAAGCCACTCACTATGAAAAATACGCTTTGTAACACCGTAAAAGATCATACTTACGGCAATGGGTAAAATAAAGACCACAAGTGCATAGAGAAGCACCTTGGAATCGGCAGTTTCAAGCTCCACCGTGTCACCCACACAGGCTTCTGCCCTATTTAATGCAGTTACCGTTACAGACTTATCCGTACCCATTATTGCACCCATAGCGCATGAGCTTCCGCAGGAGCTCTTATGGCACCCGTCACACATGGCACTACGTTCGCTTTTGACAACGGCATACTTTCCTTCTGTGCTAATTACTTCGGCTGTTTTCAGCATGATCTATCTCCAAAACAAAATCGGTCAAGTCTGCAGCTAAGCCGGATCAATCGGGAGAATACTCCTCCATGATGGCCCGTGCGACCTTAAGTCCGTCAATGGCGGCGCTCATAATACCGCCTGCGTATCCCGCCCCCTCGCCGCAGGGATATATCCTGTCGTGAGCTATGGCGGTATATCTATCATTTCTCATAATACGCACAGGTGACGATGTACGTGTTTCAACACCGGTAAGCGGAACATCGGCACTGTCAAAGCCGCGTATCCTCTTTCCAAAGTAATTGATACCGCTTTTAAGCAGATCGGTTATAAATGACGGTAATATCTCTGTCAGATCACAGGGAGTGACCCTACCGTTCATATACGTAGGTTCGATGCGCGAAGGCATACTTCCCTTTTTACCGTCAAGAAGGTCTCCGACAGTCTGCATGGGCGCACTGTAATCATTACCTGCCGCGATAAAAGCCCTTTGCTCAAGCATTCTTTGGAAAGCTATTGCGCCTGCAGGATCACCGCCGAAATCACTCGGCAAGACCGACACTGCAAGAGCCGAGTTTGCATTTTTTCCATCGCGGAGTCTGTTGCTCATACCGTTGGTGACAACACCGCCCTCTTCACTTGCGGCGCCGACGACCTGTCCACCGGGGCACATACAGAATGAGTAAACTCCACGCTCACCTTCACGAAGTGAGACATTATATTCGGCACGCCCGAGGGTATCATCACCTGCGAGATCGCCGAACATGGCGCGATCAAGCTCTTCCTGCAGGTGCTCTATTCTGACGCCTGCCGAAAAGGGCTTGGCTTCAACAAGATAGCCGCCTGAAAGAAGCTCTCCGTATGTATCTCTTGCGCTGTGACCGAGAGCGAGTACAAGAACACCGTAGTCGAGCTCACCACCGTCTGTGTATGCTCTCTCACCGTCAAGTGAGACCTTGCTGTTATAAACGATCTCACCGCCGAGGCTTCTGATCTGCTCATCGGTACGCTTTACTACTTCACGAAGGACATCTGTACCTATATGTGGCTTTGCCTTATAAAGTATATCCTCCGGTGCACCGAGAGACACCAGCTTCTCAAGCACATAAGCTCCAAGAGGATCATTTATACGGGTCGTAAGCTTTCCATCGGAAAACGTACCCGCTCCGCCTGCGCCGAATTGGATATTAGAGTCGATATCGAGAACTCCGCTGTTCACAAAGCGTTCAACAGCAGCTACACGTTCTTCAACAGAGCCGCCGCGCTCATAAACGACAGGACTGTACCCGTTTTCGGCAAGAGCAAGAGCGCAAAACATACCGGCAGGACCAAATCCCACGATAACAGGACGGCCGCATAGCTTTTTATTACCTGCTGTATGCTCGTACACCGAGTTTTCGAAAAGCTTTATGCCGTCATGGGCGAAAGCCTTTACCTTTTCACGCGAAACAGCCATTTCCGCACAGATGGAGTACACAAATCTTACCGCATTACGCTTGCGCGCATCAATTGATTTTCTGTAGATCTTGAGATATCCGGCCTTCGCAGAAAACATTCTGCGGAGCTTTTTATCTGCCGACTCACAAGCCTTACCGTCTGCATCTGCTGCTGTCATTCCCTCAATGTACGGAACACTTATATTTTCTATAATTAGCTTTGTATTATGCTTCATTTTGATTTATTTTGACCTGAACCGGATATGTTCCGAGAACGAAAACGCCGTCGGAATCCTCTGCATCAACAGTGATCGCGGCGTATTTTGTAACGACACCACTGCTTTCGGAGTCAAATCCCTCAAGGTCCACAGTTGCACTGAGATCGGTCGCCTTGATCTTTTCAAGCTCACCTGTTTTTCCTCTGAGCACAACAAGTATGTTTTCGTTGATCACCTCATACTCGAGATCGGCATGAGCACCGGTCACCTTGATGTCGCTTACAGCGATCTCACGGGTGCGAACAGATCTATCGTATTCAACGGAAATACGAACCTCAGTGCTTCCCGAGGATACTGTAAGTCCATCTCGAAGTACAACTTCGCGAAGCTCGGTATACGGTGTTGAAAGTATCATTCTTTCGTCAATTTCTATTTTTTCCACAAGCGCTGTACCGTCATCGAATTTTGCAGCATCACCCTTAACGGTAATGCTCGCAGGCTCACAGGTCACATTTACAAGCTCATCTGCTACAAGTCCGTGCTTAAATCTGACCTCTATGGGCACCTCTCTTGTGAGATAAATAGGAACGCTTACCTGCATCTCGCTTTCGGAAAGGCTGAGATAATTCATATCAGTTGCGTTACCGAGCTTATCTACCAAAGTAATTGCGGAGTTTGTGACAAAGGAGGATCTGCGGTTATCCATATTGATCGATACAACGGCACCTGCAAGATCATTGATCCTGTTACTTGGTCCGGTAACGGTAACGGTATCGAACTCAAAATCTATCTCTCCCAGCTCATAAGGTGACTCAAGAACGAAATTAACGAGCTTCTCGCTTACGGGAAGAGACACACTGGCTGTCTCATCAACATAAACATTGACCGTGGACGGCTCACCTCCGACAAGCGTTACATCATCAGGAAGATCAAAGGATACCTCAAGAGAATGACGACCGGCCTCCTTTACCTTACTGAGGTCTATATATGCCTTTACGTCCTCTGCGGAAAGCTTTGTTACGATACTCTTCTTTCCTGCAACAGTAATGTTTATCCTGCTGCCGCTTCCTGCATATACTGAAAGTCCCGCATCATTGTGAAGGATTCCCTCATTTTCAAGCGCGACGGGAACGGATGTGATCTCGTGCTCATACTCGGGGCTCTCGACCTGCATGACATAAAGCCACAGGACAAATGCCGCAACAACACACAGGATCTTAGGAAGATAATTTCTCGAATGCGTATTTGAAGATGAGACAGTATTTTTTTCGTTTACGGCACGGCGAATAACGCCGCCGTTATTATTTTGATTCATTCTCAGCTGCCTCCTCTGTTGATGTATCTGCGATTTTTGCGCCGCGTCCCTTCTTATGGGAAAGCTTACCGAAGGAAAGCTTACTCTGCTGACGTTCGGACTCGGAAATAAGGCAACGTCTGAGTGAAAATATGAGAGATTCTTTGTTATAACCTCTGTAAAGCACTCCTTCAATTGCAAGAGATACTGTTCCGGTTTCCTCCGACACCACCACAACAACTGCATCGCTGTTCTCACTCATACCGATAGCGGCACGGTGACGTGTGCCGAGATCCTTGACGATATCCATATTTGACGAAAGGGGTAACAGACATCCTGCGGCATAAAGACGACAGTCCCTCACGATAAGCGCACCGTCATGAAGCGGGGCTTTATTGAAAAACACATTCTTGATGAGAAGCTCGTTAGGATCGGCATCAATTACGGTTCCCGTAAGTATAAGATCACCGAGACGGGTAAGACGCTCAAAAACGATAAGTGCGCCTGTTTTAGACTGACTGAGATCAAAAACGGCATCTGCAATATTCTGTATCATTTTTTCTGTGGGTGCAGTATTATTATCGCCAATGCTCTTCAGACCCTTAAGCGGCTGTCCGCCAACCTTCTCAAGAGCACTTCTGAGCTCCGGCTGAAATATTACAGCAATCGCAATAAGTCCTACCTGGAAAATATTTTGAAGCAGGAACTGTATAACATACATATCAAACAGCTCGCTGACGAACTTCAGCGCAATAAGCAAGATAATACCGACCGCAAGCTTTCCCGAACGACGGTCCTTCATAAATTTATAAAGGAAATAGAAAAGCACCGAAACACAAGCTATATCAATTATATCGGGAAGTGATATCATCTTGATATTATGAAGTATATCAAGAAAAAAAGCTTTCATCAAAAATACCTCCTGTCCATCATCAAGCAATGCTTCGCAAAAAAAGACAATAATACACTTTAATTATATCACAAAAATGCTTCTTTGTCAAAGCCAATGCATAATTGTATTATATTTTTTGCATTTTTTCAATAGAGATTGGTCAACAAAGAAAAAAGCTCCCGAATCGTTCGTGAGCCTTTAGTGTAATATTGATCGTTCTCAAACAGGATCGGCAAATAAAGTCAGATCCCACATAGGAATACATTTTGGGCGGCGAAGGTACATACGGCATTTTCCGAGCAGCTCTGCCGACAAAAGAGCAAGGTCGGTAATATCATCTGTTCTATGGTATAGCGACACTGCAAGGGCAGGTCTGTCTCTGCGAAGGGTATTCGATGCACCTTTAAGGGCTTCCCTCTCAAAGCCTTCAACATCAAGCTTCAAAAAATCTATTTTTTCGTCATGGCAAATGGAGTCGACGGTCTCTGTACGTATAACGATATTTTTCGCACGACGGTTCCTTCCGGAAATTCCGCTGCCGCGACTTCCCGATGAAACACAGTCGCTTTCGCCGACACGGTCACTGAGCGCGGCATTTACGGGGACGACCGCGCCTTCTGTCGAATCAGCAAATAACGAAAGCTTTTTAAAGGTGGAGGGATCGGGCTCAAGTGCAAAGATGCGTTTAATATTCGGAAACGATGCAAGCATATCAGCGGCGCTGTCTCCTTTAAAGGCACCACCGTCAAGAGCTGTCTCAACCCTATTTGAAAAAGGCATAGCTTTATATGAATCCCGTACCGCTTCGCACCTGCTTAAATACTGCAGCTTTCCCGTCAGGCGGAATCTGATCACGTCAGCAAACAGCTCGCGGGAATATTCGTCCGACAATGCATTATATACAGTCTCAAGCTTTGAATATTCGGCATCAAGATGCTCGCCGTCGAAGATTCCTCCGCCGTACAAAGGCACCTCAGGTATTATCATATCGTGAAGTGAGTCAAGCTTACAAAAGAAGTCGATCACATCATCTCTCACGGTACCGAATGCAGGAAGGACAACAATATCATCGCCGAAGGTGCGGCGTATCTCATCATGGGAAAAGACCTTCATGTCACGGAAATATCGGTCTCTTACAAAGCCATCCGAAGCAAAAACGCCCGACACCTTAATGTTATAGTTTTCGCAAGCATTCAGTATCTTATCGGCACCGTTTCCCGTTCCGTAAAGTATTATCGGTCTTCTTTCCTCAGACAGCTTGTCCCAGTATGATAAGTATTTCATATTAATCTCCATTCAGCCTACGGCTGCACAAAAAAATATGAAACAAACACGTGTCTGCGAAGCAGACAAAAATCGGACTATTGATTTTTAGTGTTTGTTTGCGCGTGAAACAGCAATACATTATGTGATAACTATACAACCCTTTCACGCTAAACACGTGTCTGCGAAGCAGACAAAAATCGGACTATTGATTTTTAGTGTTTGTTTGCGCGTGAAACAGCTTTTTCTTAAACTAAGATTATTTGTACTTTCACGCCAGCTACCGTTCAGCCTTTCATTCCTTGGCACCGAAAAATCTGAGTGCATTTTTATAAAATACAGCTTCTCTTTCTTCCTCGGTCAAACGAAGCGCAAGCACACGCCGTACTTCCTCATCAGTATTCTTCACAGGGTAATCTGTGCCGAACATAAGTCTTTCGGTACCGAGCTTTGATATGATGCTGTCGGCATATTCGGGAGTCATTGCCCAAAGCGCACTTGAGGTATCGTACCAAACATTTTCCCGTCCCGCAAGACACTCTACAGCCTCATCCCATGCGCGGTAACCGCCGAGATGAGCCGCCACTACGGTAAGGCGAGGAAATTCGGCAAGCACTTTCGCAAGCTTTGAGGGAGACGAGAATCGATATTCGGGTCTGTCATCACCCATATGCAGATACAGAGGGAGCTTACCCTCAATAAGTGAATACAGCTCATAAAGGCGCTTGTCATCAATGTCGACACCTTGAATATCCGGATGTATCTTTACTCCCGAAAGTCCCTTTGCAACAGCTCGGTCAAGCTCTGTACTAAAATCGGGATGATCCTGATGCATTCCGAGGAATCCGTAGGTAGAAAACCCTCTCTCTCTCGAAAGCTTAACGGTTTCTGCAATAAAATCGTTTACACTTTCCACCTGAGTGGGGTTTGTAGCAACTCCGAGAAGGAGGAATCCGAACACTCCGGACTCAGCCCCCGTTCTTTCGAGAGCCGCGTAGGTTCCTTCACCCTCAACTACGAAATTATAGAAATGTCCGAGATTCACAGAGGCTTTTGCGGCTATCCTTTCGGGATATATGTGAGTATGTATATCAAATATTTTACGCATAACAGCTCCCTTCTGCCGATACACAGCTTCAAAAGGTTATCTAAAGTCTTGATTTAGTTCGTGTTTTGTGATATCATATAGATGCAAAACACATGAAAGGATCGGTTACAATATGGATTGTATTTTTTGCAAGATCGTAGCGGGAGATATCCCCTCCACAAAGGTTTATGAGGATGAAAGCATCCTTGCCTTCCGCGACATCAACCCGGAGGCACCCGTACACATTCTCGTTATTCCAAAGTGCCACATAAGCTCGGCAAACGAGATCACCGAGGAAAACAGCTCTGTTATATCACATATTTTTGAGTGCATACCGAAAATAGCAACGGCTGAAGGACTCGAAAAAGGCTACCGCATAATCACCAACATCGGCGAGGACGGCGGACAAAGCGTTCATCATATGCATTTTCACATACTCGGCGGAAAGAAGCTGCCGCTAAAGCTTGCATAATTTATTCAAGACCACCGATAATCTCGGTGGTCTTGATTTTCTTACTTAACAAATTCGTAGTAGATAGCATTGAGTGCGGCATTGAAATCAGCCTCATCAACACCAAGGATGATATTGAGCTCAGATGAGCCCTGGTCGATCATCTTGATATTTATATCAGCCTCTGCAACGGCTTTAAACACTCTGTAAGCAGTTCCCTTTGCCTTGGGCATAGCACGACCCACAACAGCAATGAGTGCAAGACCGTCCTCAATGGACACGGCGTCGGGATTTACAGCCTCACAGATAGCTTCCTTGATAGCCTTTCTGTGCTCGTCTATCTCATGAGTATTGAGAACAACGCTCATGGTGTCGATACCGGAAGGAAGATGCTCAAAGGAGATGCCCTCCTCCTCGATGACCTCAAGCACCTTGCGACCGAAGCCTGTCTCAGAGTTCATAAGTGCCTTTTCAATAGTAAGTACGGAAAAGCCTTTCTTACCTGCAATACCTGTAATTATGCTTGAGGTATCAAACTCGTCGGAAGCGGGAACGATCATAGTACCGCGGCTGTTCTTGTTGTTTGTGTTTCTGATATTGATGGGAATTCCTGCAACTCGTACAGGGAAAATAGAATCCTCGTGGAGAACGCCTGCACCCATATAGGAAAGCTCGCGAAGCTCTCTGTATGTGATAGTGGAGATGACCTTGGGATCATCAACGATACGGGGATCAGCCATAAGGAAGCCGTCAACGTCAGTCCAGTTCTCGTAAATGTCAGCACCTACAGCTCTTGCAACGATGGAGCCTGTGATATCGGAACCGCCGCGAGAGAAGGTCTTGATGGTTCCGTTGGGCATGGAGCCATAAAATCCGGGAATTACCGCCTTTTCGTGCTTAGCAAGCTTTGCAGAAAGGAGAGTGTTTGTCATTTCGGAATCAAAAAGACCGTCGTCGGCAAACTTGATAAACACTGTTGGGTCTACAAAATCATAGCCAAGGTAGGACGCAAGTATCTTACCGTTAAGATACTCACCGCGGCTTGCCGCATAGTCACGTCCGGCGTGATGCTTGATGGACCACTTTATATGAAGGTATTCATCGGAGAGATCGAGATCGACATTAAGTGCGTTTACGATAGAATCGTATCTCTCAACGATCTTATTGAACACATCATCAATAGGCTCTCCCTGAGCAGAAAGATTATAGCAGGCATACAGAAGATCCGTAACCTTATCGTCCTCCTTGAAGCGCTTTCCGGGAGCCGAGGGAACTACATAACGTCGGCAGGGATCATCGAGAATAATGTCACGTACCTTTTTAAACTGCTCAGCGTCTGCAAGTGAGCTTCCTCCAAACTTGACTACCTTGACACAGTTATTTATATAATTATCCATAGCAAACCTCAAAATATAAAAATTCACTATATATTATATTTATTCCCGTGAAGAATGTCAATGTAACATTTCAACAAATATAGGCATTAGTTTTGATGAGATTCTTCGACAGTATATTGACAACAAGAACTTCAAATGCTATAATCTATTCAATAAATCTATAAACTCTCAAAAAGCGAGGCTCAAAAAATGACCCCAGAATGCATCTTTTCCACAGCCGATATTCTTCTTCCTGACTATGTTAAGAGCAGCAAAGAATTTGAGAAATGGTCTGTCATCGCCTGCGACCAGTTCACTTCGGATCTCTCTTATTGGAATCAAACAGAGAGCATAATAAACGGTACACCGTCAACATATGATTATATACTTCCGGAAGCGTTCCTCGGAACTGACCGTGAAGCAGAAAAAACCGCTGATTTCAAGTCTAAGATGTCAGCGCTTTCAAGTTCCCCCCTTACCAAAGAAGTAAATGGATATATCTATATTGAGCGCACACTGTCTGACGGTAAGATAAGACGCGGTATTCTCGGAAAGCTTGACCTTGAGCATTACGACTATGCCGCAGATTCAAGTTCCGCTGTCCGCGCAACCGAGCAGACCGTAGCAGAACGTATCCCGGCAAGACGCGCACTGCGCGCAGAGGCTGTTATAGAGCTTCCCCACATCATGGTTTTTGCCGATGACGTAACCGGACTCTTTGAAACAGCAAAGTCCCTTGCAAATGAAGAAAACGTGCTTTACGACTTTGAACTGATGCAGGGTGGCGGACATATCAAGGGGTATGCTATTGAAGGAGAGCTCACAGAAAAGCTTGTACAGGCAATATCAAAAAATGAAAGCTCTGCTTCACTTCCCTATGCTGTAGGAGACGGAAATCACTCGCTTGCCGCGGCTAAGAGCCATTTTGAGATGATAAAGGCAAAGCTCGGAAAAGAAGTGGCTATGCATCACCCCGCAAGATATGCACTTTGTGAGGTGGTTTCAATTTACGATGAAGCAATTGAATTTGAGCCTATCCACAGAATACTCAAAGGTGTAGATGTCAAAAAGCTCTTGTCTGCGCTTGGTGAAATCACCTCGGATGGCGCAGGTGATCAAAGCATCAGACTCATTACTGCAGATGCAGAAAATACTCTTCGCTTCACCAAAACCACCCATGACATGACTGTAGGCACGCTGCAGAATTTCATTGACGCATACCTTACCGAAAATGCAGGCGTTTGCGACTATATCCACGGAGAAAGCGAGCTCCGTGCGCTTGCCGAAAATGAGAATTCGGTGGCATTTATGTTCGAGGGTTTTGACAAGTCGAAGCTATTCACCTATATAAAAAACGGTCCCATGCCGAGAAAGACCTTCTCCATGGGTGATGCAAGAAGCAAGAGATATTATCTCGAGGCTCGACGCATTGCAGAGTAAAGCGCAACCTGATAACAATATAATTCTAAACAATATAATTCTAATAAGAAAGGCGGCAAAATTATGACAGGTGTCATCATCACAATTATCGCGGTACTGTTTCTTATCATCATTGCAAACATCCGCATCGTTCCTCAGGCAAATGAGGATGTTATCGAATTTCTCGGAAAATACAAGACAACATGGGGAGCAGGTATTCACATTAAGATACCGTTCATTGAAAAGGTGACAAAGCGCATTACCTTAAAGGAGCAGTTCCTCGATTCTCCACCTCAGCCCGTTATTACTAAGGATAATGTCACAATGCAGATCGACACCGTAGTCTTCTTCCGCATTTATGACTCAAAGCTATACACATATGGAGCTGTGAACCCTATAAGCGCCCTTGAGAATCTTACGGCTACGACTCTTCGCAACATCGTCGGAGAGCTTGAGCTTGACGGCACACTGACATCAAGAGACACCATCAACGGTAAGATGACTGCGATCCTTGACGAAGCTACAGACCAGTGGGGTATCAAGGTCAGCCGCGTAGAGCTGAAAAACATAATGCCTCCCGCAGAGATACAAAATGCAATGGAAAAGCAGATGAAGGCAGAGCGCGACAGACGTGAGACTCTTCTTCAGGCAGAAGGTCACAAGGCTGCTTCAATTACCCGTGCAGAAGGTGAAAAGCAGGCTATGATCCTCGCCGCCGAAGGTGAACGCGATGCACGCATAGCAAGAGCTGAGGGCGAAGCCCAGGCAATCTTCCTTGCAAAGGAAGCCGAAGCTAAGGGTCTTGCTCTTCTCCGTGAGGCAGCTCCGGATCTTGCAGTTCTCGAGCTCAAGAAGTATGAGGCTCTCGTTAAGATGGCTGACGGAAAAGCCTCTAAGATCATTATTCCCACAGATGCCGTAAATGCAGTAAAAGCTAACGTACTTTTCTCCGAGACTGCAGGAATCGGTGATGTCACAAAGGAAGCCGAAGCTCCCGCAGCACCACCCGAGGTCGATCCCTGCTGTGACAGATTTGAAGAACAGTAAAACAGCATTAAACAGAACACCGCAGAGAATTATTCCTGCGGTGTTCTGTTTATCAAGGCAACGTTACGCTTTTAAAGCGCATCAAAAAACGACCGTAAACACGGTCGTTTTTTTAATCTTATTCAGCAGCCTCTTCGGTCTCTTCTTCGGTATCCTCAACAACATCCTCGCCGTCTTCGGATGTCTCATCGTCATCGCCTCCGGCTACCTTAGAAGGAACAAGGGAGTAAACAATAATAGCATTCTCTGTAACAGGCATATCACCTGCTCTCTTTCCGGGCTCTCCGTCAACAGTAAATTCCCAATAATAGGAGTAACCGTTTCTGGTGTTCTCGGACTTTGCCTTAATAGTTCTGATAGACTCGCCTTCACTGTCGAGCTTGTATGTAATTCCGTTTTCCTCAAGAATCTGAACTACAGCATCAAGAACGCTGGGAGTCTCACCGTCTGCAGACTTAATATCTGAGACCATGGTATCAATAAAGGCTTCCTTCTCGCCCTTGGTATTTACAAGAATAACACCGAGGCGAACATTATCTACGGTAACTACTTCTCCGCAAGCGGGCAATAAGATCGTCAGGAATGTGACAGCAAGAATGAGAGATGCAAATTTAATAAATTTCATTGTTTTCCTCCGGTTAATTATATATTACCGAAACTATTATAATTCATTTATCCGATTTTGTCAATACCTTATAAAGAATATGCAAAAAAATACGTATTATTTATGCCCGTAATGCTAAACCTAAGCTGATGTACGCAAAATATGCAATAATAAGGAGTCCGACAGCCAAAATAGTCGCACGAATATACTTAAATCCGTTGCAGCATCTCTGTGACCTGATAAAGCAAACAGAAGCCGCAGCAAGATCGGCAACAGACAGGATGTATGCCCGAGCAAGCAAGGAAAGCGGACACCAAAACAAGATGAGGATATAGGAAACCACGCACCATATCAAGCTGTCACCGACATTTCCTCCTACGGCAAGGCAGGCAAGCATCACTCCAAATATCCCACACAGTAATATATCGAGTGCAAGCAGGAACAGCAGCGGTAATGTAAACGGCGGACACATAACAAAACGCCATACTATAAAGATCCCATCGCAGGAGAATAGTGTCAGAATTCCCGCCAAAACAGAAACGGCGACAAAAAATACAAGC
>JAFUPK010000157.1 GCA_017481265.1 Clostridia bacterium | reverse complement strand
TTACGAGCTCTGCTCTTGTCATGTTGGCATTAGGCTCAAACTTTGTGTCAGACTTTCCTGTCATGACACCTGCTTCCCACACGTACTTTACTTCATCGTAGAACCATTTACCCGATTTTACGTCGGTAAAGGGCATTTCTGCTTCTTCTGCGGATGCAAAAACTGCTGTAAGTCCGAAAAGCATACAGAGAGTGAGAATAAGACTTAGTGCTTTTTTCATAGATATGACCATTCCTTTCTTTGATTTGTGACGTTTTTTCTCAGCCTTGAGGCTGAGAAAAATGCCGCTCGCCTTTTGGCGGCAAGGCACAAATGGGTTTGAAAAAGCTGACGTACGCTTTACGCGTGCTTTATTTTCAAACTTTCCTCCTATGATATCATAGATTTCCAAAGATATTTTAACAAATCAAGACGTGTTTTTCAATACGTTAGTAATTAAATTTGTAAATTTTCTGTTTTCCACTTAACAAAAGCTCCATCAATATACGGAGTTACTCTTCCTTCGTCGTGCAGCCATGAGAGATATGCCTTTACAGTTGTACCTACAAGGACGAGCTGTTCAAAGGTTGGAGGGATATCATAATGATCAAATGCCGCCGCTGTCACTTCTTCTGCGGTTTTCGGAATTCTGCAAAGCTCACAAAGCGTCTCGGCAACTGCAAAAACTGAGTCGATGTTGTACCGCGCAAGAGATGCAATATTCTTACACGGCGGAACGTGGGATGGGATAAATATTTCTCCATCCATTTTCTCGATTTGACGGAGGGTGTCGAGATAACGTCCAATGTCAGTTGCCAGTACAAGCTTGTACTTGTCAATTGTTTCTCGGGATGCCAGGGCATCTCCAAGGTATACAGCCCCATCGGCAGTTCTGAATCCCACCATATCATATGTATGACCGGGCAGAGGCAGTATCTCCATGCCCTCGGGAAGTACGCTTTCGGTAAGAAGCTGAACAGGAGACTTGTCCGCAAGCAAAAACTTATGTCTCAGCTCTGCCATAGGGTACGCACCGTACAAAAGAGTGGGATTCATCATCGGGTCTCTCGCTACGGCATACTCCGTGCCAACAGCGTACGCGAGGCATCCCGTTCTGTCACAGATGACCTTATTTCCGCCTATGTGATCCGCGTGTGCGTGAGTGATCAGTATTGCCCTCGGAACAAGTCCCTCTGTTTCAAGAGCACGAAGCACCTTGACGCCTGCACCCTTGCTGTTTCCGCTGTCTATAAGGACAGCCTCTCCGTCGGCGGTCTTTATCACGCCCACCCGTGAGGGACTTTCGATATAGCCGCTGTTTCCAACAGCTTTTATGTATTCGTACATGACATTCCTCCGAAATAATCATTTCACCTGTGCTGCCATCGACGCACTCAGTATGACCACAGATTGGCTTCCGAGCATATTGAAAGCCAGTACACAGTCATCTACCGGATATTTGACAATCCCATTTGAATTATACGGGTCAGCAAATATGTACTCATCCTCATCA
Source organism: Clostridia bacterium (assembly GCA_017481265.1). GTDB lineage: Bacteria > Bacillota > Clostridia > Oscillospirales > CAG-272 > RUG11130. Next base: position 23,361 of record JAFUPK010000157.1, on the reverse strand, counting down.
TATCCCACAAATACCATACAGTGCTCATTGGCAGGATAGAGATACGTTTCCTCACCATCCTCGGATTGCCACTGGAGGATGCGGTCTACCTCCTCCATTCCCACGGTTACCCAAACCGCAACCGGTATACCGTTATCTATATATCTTCGCTTGAGAGTCTCGAGAGAAAGTCCTGTAGTATTTTTCGCATAGTAACCACTCGGGAGATATGAGTTAAGCGCTCTCACTATGACCGGAGCAAAGCAACCAAAACCTCCATTCTCACTACGCGGGTCTCCTGCATACATCTCTTTGGGGTTGGGACCCACTCTGCAACCGAAGCGTATGGAGGTCTCTCCGCACACAAGATATTCATCCACAAATTCTTCGGGAGAAATATTAAATCCCAAATATTGAAGAAGCATAACTGCCGAAACAGATTCGCACCCGTTTGGCAGTATTCCCTCCTGCGACAGATACGGTACTTCTATGAGATATTCACTTCCATTTCCGACACTGTCAAGTTCTATGACTATTCCGAACTGTGTAAGATATTCCTCGGCTTCGCGGTCAGAGTCCGGGTTTATTCCTCTGCTTTCGTATATAGCATACAGCTTGTTTATTATCATATTCGAAAGCGTTATACTGTCAAGATAAACAGGTGCCTCTAACCTGACGGCATCTACGATACGCTTAACCCTCGCTGCAATTTCCGCATCAACAGGTTCAGCCACTATAGAAAGATTGCCGTTCTCGTCATATACAAGATACTCCCTCACATACTCGTCAGCCAACGGATCAACGTAAATATTATTTAATGAATGCTCCTCCCTGTCCTGCTCCGGTACGTCATTTGACAGGTCATACATAAGCTGATCCATGAAATAGTTATTTCCTGTTAATATGCTTCGCGAGAACAGATTATTTCTCTCCAGCTTGACTATAACAAATGCCGCAAACACAAGTATTACCGCCAGCACAAGGGACAATACTCCGAAAAGCCACGCAAGGACAAATGATCTGCCGTGCTTTCTTTTTGTATCAGTTGATTTCAATTTTTTCTCCTTTCATATATGCAAAAAGGTCTCCGCAAAAAACGGAGACCTGAATTTAGCTGAACAAATTCTAAGCTTATCTGTTTTCACAGATGTTTTTGACGATCGCCATAAGCTCATCGTACTTGTCCTCGATGTCTTTTACAAGCTTGAACTGAGTATGAGCGCGTACAAGATTGTGCTCGGGATAATGAGTCTTAAAATAGGTGTCTCCGTTAAGGTAGTCAGCAAGGAAGCGCGAGCCGCATTCGAGCGTCATAAGTTTTACAGAGAAAGGAAGGAGCTCGATCTCGCGGGGTGTGATGGAGGGCAACGCTTCAAGGAAGCCGCGTGCAAAATGCTCAAACTTAACGGTATCAAACCATATCTTTGAAAGATCCTTCTCGTCCTCTGCTCCGCTTGAACCGCCGAATCGGAGCGCGTCGCCGAAATCGTAAAGGAGGCTTCCGGGCATTACCGTATCAAGGTCTATAACGCAAACGCCTTCGCCTGTAGCCTCATCAAGAAGCACATTGTTGAGCTTTGTATCGTTGTGAGTTACTCTGAGAGGAATCCGTCCTGCGGCAATATCATCAACGACAACAGAGCAGTCTGCCTCACGGTCCAGAACGAACTTGATCTCCTCTGCAACCGTAGCTCCTCTTCCTGCCTTATCCTCTTCTACAGCTCTCTTGAAGTCAGCAAAGCGGGACTTGGTGTTGTGGAAGTTTACGATTACCTCATGAAGCTTCTCAGCAGGGAAATCAGCGAGCATGTTCTGGAAGTTACCGAACATCTTTGCCGCATGGTAAAGCTGCATGGGATCCTCAACGAGATCATAGGAGCGTGCATTCTCGATAAATATGTACATACGGTAGTAATCGCCGTTATCGTCGCAGCAATAAGGACGTCCGTCAAGAGCAGGAACAACAGTAAGAGTCTCGCGGTCGGGATCTCCGCCGTTTGCAATGATCTTCTTACGGAGATGATCCGTGACTGCCTTAACATTCTCCATGACGCCGACAGGATCGGGGAAAACATTTTTATTTATCTTCTGGAAGATATACTTGGGTGTTGTGTTGATAAGATAGGTGTCATTTATATGACCGTTGCCGTAAGGAACAAGAGTTTCATCGAATCCGAATTTACCGAGTATTGTCTTAAGATCTGTGCTCATCTTTATTTCCTCCGTAAGGTTAAGCTTAAAGGCGGTCTGCCCGCACATACTTTTAGTATTATATCACACAATTTCAGTTTTTGCAAATGATTTTAATATAAATATTACTTTATCGGGAGATTTCTTCAATATAGTTTCTAAAATCCTTATTTATGCTGCATGAATAAGTCACCAAAGGGAAAAATATATTATTTTCGCAATAAGATTTTCGCCAAATGCTTGACTTTGGTGTGACAATGTTATAAAATAGAGATAGTGTTATGGCTTTATATTGTTGTTTAAGCCAATCAAAGCATTATGCAATTTTTACTTTTTGGAGGTTACTATGGCATTACCGGTAGCTATTCAGCTTTATTCTCTCAGAGATGAAATGGAAAAGGATTTCAAGGGCACTCTCAAGGCTGTTAAGGAAATGGGTTATGACGGCGTTGAGTTTGCAGGTCTCTACGGCAACGATCCCGCTGATGTAAAGGCTATGTGTGAGGAGATCGGTCTCGTTCCGATTTCTGCTCACGTTACTACAGACGAGTATATCTGTGACGGTGTAGATGTTGCACTCGACAGATGGCAGGCAGTTGGAGTTAAGTACGTTGTTATTCCCTACCTCGTAGACGACCGCCGTCCCGGCGCAGCTCGTTGGAAGGGCGAGGATGTTAAGAATCCTACATACGATCTCATCAAGGCTGTAGGTGAAGGCGCTCAGGCTCGCGGCATGCACCTTCTCTACCACAACCACGACTTCGAGTTCAAGAACACTATCGACGGCAAGTATATGCTTGAGGTTCTTTATGACAGCTTCACACCCGAGGTTCTCGCAAGCGAGCTTGATACTTGCTGGGTAAACATCGGCGGTGAGGTTCCCGCAACCTACATCAAGAAGTTCACAGGCAGAGCTCCCGTTGTTCACCTTAAGGACTTCTATATGACAGGCTCTCTCCCCAAGCACCTCTACGCTCTCATCGGTATCGACGAGGAGGAATCCGAGGCTGAAGAAGCAACATTCGAGTTCAGACCTGTCGGTCACGGTCTTCAGGATATGCCCGCTATCCTTGCGGCATCCGTTGAGGCAGGTGCAGGCTGGGTAGTAGTTGAGCAGGACGATCCCACTCCCGGCACAACTCCCCTTGAGTGTGCTGCAAAGTCCATTGCATACGTAAAGGGACTTGAGTGGTAATCCACACAAAACGATTTTTAGACCCTTGAGGTCACAAAGAAATTTTTTAGCGAAAGGCGGACATTAACTATGTCAGATGCAGTACTTAGCCAGTTCAAGCAGGAAGTGGTTGAAGAAAAGAAGGTTTCCGACAAGAAGATCAAGGTCGGTATTATCGGAACAGGTTGGATCGCAGAATCCCACCTTTACAGCTATCTCAATCAGCCCGATGTTGAGATCATCGCAGCAGCGGATCTTATTCCCGGCAAGGCTGAGAAGAAGATGAAGCAGTTTGGTATTGAGGGTGCAAGATGTTACCTCAATCACAAGGACATGATCGACAACGAGCCCGATCTCGATGTTGTAAGCGTTTGTACCTACAACACTCAGCACGCTGAGCCCACGATCTATGCGCTCGAGCACGGTATCCACGTACTCCTTGAGAAGCCCTTCACAGTTACTCTTGACGAAGCTGTTGAGATCATGAAGGCTGAGAAGAAGAGCGGTTGTGTTCTTTCTATCGGCTTCCAGCCCCGTTTCGACGGTAATATGCAGATGATCAAGAAGATCGTTGAGTCCGGCGAGCTCGGAGAGATCTACTACATCCAGACCGGTGGCGGACGCCGCCGCGGTATTCCGGGAAGCACATTCATCGAGAAGTCCACAGGCGGTATCGGTGCTCTCGGTGACATCGGATGCTACTCCCTCGATATGGTCCTCAACGCTATCGGTTATCCGAAGCCGCTGACCGTTTCCGGTTACACATCCGCATTCTTCGGTCAGAACCCCAAGTACAACGGTGCAGATGCAGCTCGTTTCACAGTTGACGATTTCGGTGCAGCTTTCGTTCGTCTTGAGGGCGGCATCATCCTCGACTTCAGAATCGCATGGGCTATGCACGTTGACACCCCCGGTGACACCATCATCTTCGGTAAGGAAGGCGCTCTCCGCATTCCTTCCACAGACTGCTGGAACGGTTCCGTTGGCGGTGAGATGACTCTCTACCACGACATCTGCGGCAAGCAGACCGAGACAAAGATCCCGCTCGTAAGAAGTGAAGGCTCTCTCTTCGATCAGAAGATCCGTTCCTTCCTCGACGCGGCTATGAACGGCGGCACAGCTCCCGTTCCTTCTTCTCAGATCATCTACAACCAGGCTATCATCGACGGTATCAACAAGTCCTCCGAGCTCGGACGCGAAGTTGAGATCAAGATCCCCGAGATCTGAGTCTAATAAGCATAAGCTTAAATCCATGAAATCAAAGGAGAAAAATACATTACGTGTATTTTTCTCCTTTTTCTTTAAAAAGGAAACCACCATTATGTCAGATGCTGTACTCAGTCAATTCAAGCAAGAAACTATCGAAGAAAAGAAAACATCAGACAGAAAGCTCAAAATAGGTATTATCGGTTGCGGCGGCATTTCCGGTGCTCACATGAATGCATATAAGATGCAACCCGACGTTGAGATCGTTGCCGCCTGTGACCTCGTCCCCGGCAGAGCTCAAGCTAAGCTTGAATCAAAGGAGCTTTACGGCGTACGTTGCTACGCAAACCATAAAGAGATGATCGACAATGAGCCGGAGCTCGATGCGGTCAGCGTTTGCACCTACAACACTCAGCACGCAGGTCCTACCATCTATGCCCTTGAGCACGGACTTCCCGTACTTCTTGAAAAGCCCTTCACCGTGACCCTTGAAGAAGCAATTGAAGTAATGCGCACCGAAAAGCGTACGGGAAAATTCGTTTCTGTCGGCTTCCAGCCCAGATTTGATGCGAATATGCAGATGATCAAGAAGATCGTTGAGTCAGGTACTCTCGGCGAGATCTACTATATACAGACAGGCGGCGGACGCAGACGAGGTATCCCCGGAGGATCGTTCATTATGAAGGAGACAGGCGGAATCGGTGCACTTGCAGATATCGGCTGCTACTCCCTTGATATGGTACTTAACGCTATAGGGTACCCGAAGCCTTTGACAGTTACGGGATACACCTCCGATTTCTTCGGAAAGCGTCCCGAAATGTATTGGTACGATCCTACAGAAGCCGAAAGATTCGGAGTTGACGATTTTGCTGCAGCTTTCATCAGACTCGAAGGCGGCACCATCCTCGACTTCCGTATCTCATGGGCGATGCACGCCGACACTCCCGGTGATACCATCATCTTCGGTAAGGAAGGTGCGCTCCGTATTCCCTCCACAGACTGCTGGAACGGTTCTGTCGGCGGCGAGATGACTCTCTACCACGACGTTTGCGGAAAGCAGACCGAAACAAAGATCCCGCTTCTTCCCTCCTGCGATCTTTGGTACGAAAAAATACGCCGTTTCCTTGATGCGGTCATCTCCGGCGGTGAAGCTCCCGTTCCCACATCCCAGATACTCTACAATCAGGCGATCCTTGACGGCATCGTTAAGTCTGCCGAGCTCGGACGCGAAATCAAAATCGAAATACCCGAAATATAAGCTTTCAAGAAAGGAAAAACACTATGTCAGACGCAGTTCTCAGTCAGTTCAAGCAAGAAGAAGTTAAAGAAGAAATAAAGACACCCGACAAAAAAATCAAGGTCGGCATTATCGGTACAGGAGGAATATCCAACGGTCATCTCAGAGCTTATTTGAAGCAGAATGACATTGAGATCATCGCTGCCTGCGATATCATTCCGGGCAAAGCCAAGGCTCGTATGGAGCAGTACGGTCTCAGTAACGTAAGATGCTATGAGAATCATAAGGAAATGCTCGACAGTGAGCCTGAGCTTGATGTTGTAAGTGTATGTACATACAACACCCAGCACGCTCCCTGTGCCATCGACGCTCTTGAGCACGGTCTCAACGTACTCCTCGAGAAGCCCTTCACCGTTACTCTTGAAGAAGCCATTGAGGTAATGAAAGCAGAAAAGCGTACAGGTAAATTCGTTTCGGTAGGCTTCCAGCCCAGATTCGACAAGAATATGCAGATGATCAAAAAGATCGTCGAATCCGGAACACTCGGTGAGATCTACTATATCCAGACCGGCGGTGGACGCAGACGCGGTATTCCGGGCGGTACCTTTATCACAAAGCACGAAGGTGGCATAGGTGCTCTTGGAGATATCGGCTGCTACTCACTTGATATGGTCATGAACGCTATCGGTCATCCGAAGCCCTTGACAGTTTCGGGATATACATCCGACTTTTTCGGAACGAGACCCGAGGGATATCATTATGACTATGCTCTTGCAAAAAAATTTGAGGTAGATGACTTTGCTGCAGGATTTATACGTCTCGAAGGCGGTATTATTCTTGATTTCCGTATCTCCTGGGCAATGCACGCCGACACTCCCGGTGATACAATCATATTCGGTAAGGAAGGCGCGCTTCGTATTCCCTCCACAGACTGCTGGAACGGTTCTGTCGGCGGTGAGATGACTCTCTACCACGATGTTTGCGGAAAGCAGACCGAAACAAAGATCCCGCTTTGCGAAGAGTCCGATCTTTGGTATCAGAAGATCAGATACTTCCTTGATGCTGCAAAGGAGAACGGTAAAGCTCCCGTTCCGACATCAGAGATCATATATAATCAGGCAATTCTCTCAGGTATCGTTAAGTCTGCTGAGCTCGGACGCGAGATAGAGATCGAGATTCCCGAAATATAAGCTTTCAAGAAAGGAAAAACACTATGTCAGACGCAGTTCTCAGTCAGTTCAAGCAAGAAGAAGCTAAAGAAGAAATCAAGGCGGAGAGAAAGATCAAGGTCGGTATTATCGGCACAGGCGGAATCTCAGAGGGGCACATCACAAGCTATCTGCAGATGCCCGACGTAGAGATCATCGCGGCCTGCGACCTTATCCCCACCAAGGCTGAATCCGTGATGCACGACTACCACGGCGTAAAAAACTGCAGATGCTACCTTAACCACAAGGAAATGATAGATAACGAGCCTGAGCTCGACCTCGTCAGCATCTGCACCTACAACACTCAGCACGCAGGTCCCGCGATCTACGCTCTCGAGCACGGTCTTCACGTTATCCTTGAAAAGCCCTTTACAGTTACTATCGACGAGGCTGTTGAGGTAATGCGTGCCGAAAAGAAGAGCGGCAAGGTTCTTTCCATCGGATTCCAGCCCAGATACGACTACAGTATGCAGTACGTGCGTGATATCGTCCAGAGCGGTATGCTCGGTAAGATCTATTACGTACAGACAGGTGGCGGACGCCGCCGCGGTATTCCCGGAGGAACATTTATTGAAAAGGAGACCGGCGGCGTCGGTGCACTCGGCGACATCGGATGCTATTCCCTCGACATGGTCATGAACGCTCTCGGTCATCCGAAGCCTTTGACCGTTTCGGCATATACCTCCGATTTCTTCGGAAAGGATCCGAAGTACAACGGTGAGGATGCTTCAAGATTCTCGGTCGACGATTTCGGCGCGGCTTTCATCCGTCTTGAAGGCGGTATTATAATCGACTTCCGTATCTCATGGGCAATGCACGCCGATACTCCCGGTGACACCATCATTCTCGGTACAGAAGGTGCTCTCCGTATTCCCTCCTGCGACTGTTGGAACGGAACTATTGAGCCCGGCCTCAAGCTGTACCGCGACATTTGCGGTGTACAGACCGAAACTCCCCTGCCCTACATCCCCAAGGGCGAGCCTCTTCTCTTCTACCGTAAGTGCCGCGGAGTTATCGAGCGTGCGATCTACGGCAAGGAGGATGCGATGATCGTTCCGACCTCGGAGATCATCTACAACCAGGCGATCATCGACTCTATCGTTAAGTCCGCCAAGCTGGGACGTGAAGTAGAGGTCGTTATCCCCGAGGTGTGAGAAAAGCCATCGATATACAGGCAAAGATGAAAAAAAGAAAGATTATACTTATCATTTTAGCCGTGTGTCTCGGTCTTGCGATCCTCGGCGCTGTAGCTGTATTCTCTATAGATGCTTACGTAAAGCACGTAGGTAAGGCTGATATACTTTCTCCCGATGAAGCATCCGCACTTGAGGACGTTGACTGTATCATCGTTCTCGGCTGTCAGGTAAAGGCAGACGGAAGCCTCAGCAAGATGCTTCGTGACCGTCTTATCACAGGTGTTGAGCTTTACAAAAGAGGTGCGGCACCAAAGCTTCTCATGAGCGGAGACCACGGACGTGAAGATTACGATGAAGTTGCCGCTATGAAAAGCTACGCTATCGAAAACGGTGTACCTTCCGAGGATGTATTCATGGATCACGCAGGCTTTTCAACTTATGAGACCGTGTGGCGAGCAAAGGAGATATTCGGTGCCGATAAAGTCATAATCGTGACGCAGGAATATCACCTTTACCGTGCGCTGTACATTGCGGACAAGCTGGGCATTGAAGCCTACGGAGTTGCTGCCGATCTCAACACCTACGGAGGTCAGTACATCCGCGATTTCCGCGAGATACTTGCGAGAAATAAGGATTTCGCCATGTGTATATTCAAACCCGAGGCTACGGGCGGTGAAGCCATTCCCATAAGCGGAAACGGGGATATGACCAACGATTGAATGCCAATAATAAAAATGATCTGTTCGGCGAACAGATCATTTTTATTTTACAGCTCTTCTATATATCTCTTGATTGCCTCGAAGGATTCATCACTAATGACGTGCTCTATCTTGCAGGCATCCTCGGTGGCGGTCTCTGCATCTACTCCGAGTCTTACAAGAAGTCCCGAAAGAATGTTGTGACGCTCGTACATTTTTCTGCCACCTCAAGTCCCGCATCGGTAAGGGACAAAAATCCCTCGTCGTCTACGTTTATGAAGCCTCCGTTCCGGAGAAGTCCTACTGCTCGGCTTACACTGGGCTTAGAATATCCCATGTATTCACACACGTCGATGGATCTTACGTCCTGCCTTTCACGTGTGAGAATATATATAGTTTCCAGGTACATCTGGCCCGATTCCTGCAAATGCATAGGCTTGACCTTCCTTTATTCATTATGGGAGTGTGTTTTACTTATGCCTTTTTTAAAGCTGCGGCGTACCAGCCGTTTTCGAACATTTCACGCTCCGCTTCAAATCCAGCCGCACGGAGAGCTGCGAGAACTTCCTCTGCCCTCTCTGCGATGATTCCCGAGACGATAAGCGTTGCCGTATCCTTTAGAAATCTGCCGATATCAGGAGCAAGTCGTATAATTACATCTGCAACTATATTTACAGCCGCAACGTCAAAGTTTGCGCTTTCGGGATCTACCTCACGCACAAGATCGGACACCTCGCAGGTAATGTTGGGAGTATCGTTCAGAATAACATTCTCCTTTGCCACCTTGATAGCGTAAGGATCTATGTCGCAGGCGTAGCAGTATCCGGCACCAAGCTTGGAAGCGCAGATAGCGAGAATACCGGAGCCGCATCCGACGTCGATCATACGGCATCCCTCAGTAACATATCCCTCGAGAAGCGCCGCACAAAGACGTGTGGTCTCATGTGTACCTGTACCGAACGCCATACCGGGATCCATAAGTACCACAATGTCATCCTCAGCCGCATCGTACTTTTCCCATACGGGAACGATAACGATCCTGTTTCCGGTTCTGATAGGCTTGAAATACTTCTTCCAAGAATCAGCCCAATCCTCCTCGCAAACGGAGGTATGGCTGACCTTTGCATCCACGCCGAGCTCTGCAAGGCGGGAAACGAGAAGATATTCTGTCTCGGCAGGTGAGGAAGACTCGGGAACAAAAATAGACACTGCTGCCTTCGTTCTGTCCGCCTTAAGGAGGCTCTCATCGATAAGATCGCCGTATACACCGTCAAGAACGCTTTCAACATCGGAATAATCCTCGATCATAAGTCCGCTGTTTATCATACACATGACCGAGCAGACAGTATCGAGATCATCAACAGAGCATTCTGCCTTTATCTGTATCCAGTTTGTGTTGTTTTCCATAATTATCGGCATACCTTTCTGTGAAGGAGTTTATTTAAAGAATTTTTTGAAGAACTTAGCACGTTTTGAGTGGTTACTCTCACCGCAGGACTCAGCAAATTTGCGGAGAAGCTCCTTTTGATCCTCGGAAAGGTTCTTCGGTACTTCAACATTTACGGTAAAGTGAAGATTACCCCGGTTCTTTGAATTGACGTACTGAACTCCCTTTTGCTTCAATGTAAACGTAGTACCGGTCTGTGTACCTTCGGGAATTGTGAATTTCTGTTTGCCTTCAAGGGTTGGTATCTCGATCTCGGCACCGAGCGTAGCTTCCGTATAGGTAATAGGTACCTCACAGTAAATATCGTAGCCGTCACGCTCAAAGATTGCGTGAGGACGGACACTTACAATTATGTTAAGGTCACCTGCGGGACCGCCGTTTCTGCCGTCGCTTCCCTGACCGCGAAGTGCAACTACACGTCCGTCGTCAATACCTGCAGGAATATTTACGTCAAGCTTCTTTGTAACCTTGACATATCCCGTACCGCGGCAGTTTGAGCAAGGCTTCTCGATAATCTTACCCGTGCCTCGGCAGGTGTCACACTGCTTTGTAGTCTGCATATATCCGAGAGGTGTTCTCTGCTGAACCCTCACCTGACCCGAGCCTCCGCAGGCGGAGCAGGTCTTAGCAGTGGTTCCCTTTTCAGCACCTGAGCCTCCGCAGTCGGAGCACTTCTGTATGCGGTTATAGGATATTTCCTTCTTTACACCGAACACGGCTTCCTCAAAGGAAAGAGTAACACGGACATTGATATCGTCACCTCTGACAGGACCGTTTCTGCGTGAGGAAGTCCCTCCTCCGCCAAAGAAGCTTGAGAATATGTCCCCGAAATCGAAGTCACCAAAGCCGCCTCCGAAACCGCCAAATCCTGCACCGCCGCCACCTGCGGCAGGATCGAACGCCGCATGACCGTATGCATCATACTTTGCCTTCTTATCGCTGTCGGAGATGACGTCATATGCTTCATTGACCTCTTTGAACTTGATCTCAGCCTCAGAGTTACCCGGGTTCATATCGGGGTGATACTGTTTGGCAAGCTTTCTGTATGCTTTTTTTATCTCATCTGCTGACGAATCCTTTGATACGCCAAGCACTTCATAATAATCGCGTTTTTCTGCCATTTTTTAAGGATGATCCTTTCATTTTCCCTTTTTCCGCACAGATCAACTTCCTATAATACCTGCAAATGGGCGGAGAGGTCTCTCCGCCCATATTCAGATGTGATCTTATGCGTAAAAATGAGGTCAGTTGTCGCTCTTGTCCTCGAAATCTGCGCTATAGTATGTGCCATCAGCACCCGCGCCGGGGTTCTGTCCCATATCGGGGCCTGCACCCTGCTGAGCCTGTGCATCAGCGTAGATCTTCTGTGCGAGAGGATAGAATGCCTCTTCAAGAGCCTTTGTATCAGCCTTGATAGCCTCGATATCGTCGCCCTTTACTGTCTCCTTGAGCTTATCAATAGCACTGCGAACGGCGCTCTTGTCAGCTTCAGTTACCTTATCGCCAAGCTCACCGAGAGACTTCTCGCTCTGATAGATCATGTTCTCAGCCTGATTCTTTACGTCAACAGCTTCCTTCTGCTTCTTATCAGCCTCAGCGAACTTTTCAGCCTCATGAACTGCCTTGTCGATGTCTTCCTTGGACATATTGGTGGAAGAAGTAATGGTGATGTGCTGCTCCTTGCCGGTACCCTTATCGGTTGCGCTTACGTTAACGATACCGTTAGCGTCGATGTCAAATGTAACCTCGATCTGAGGAACACCGCGGGGAGCAGGAGTGATACCGTCAAGAATGAATCTGCCGAGGGTTGTATTGCCTGCAGCCATCTCACGCTCACCCTGGAGAACGTGGATCTCAACAGAGGTCTGTCCGTCTGCGGCTGTGGAGTATACCTGGCTCTTCTTTACGGGGATCGTTGTATTTCTGTCAATGATACGGTTGAATACGCCGCCGAGAGTCTCAATACCGAGAGAAAGAGGAGTAACATCGAGAAGGAGAAGGTCCTTGACGTCACCGCCGAGAACGCCGCCCTGAATAGCCGCGCCGATAGCTACGCACTCGTCGGGGTTGATGCCCTTGAAGGGCTCCTTACCGATGAACGCCTTGATAGCATCCTGAACTGCGGGAATTCTTGTGGAGCCTCCGACCAGGAGAACCTTGTCGATCTGAGAAGGCTGGAGACCTGCGTCGCGGAGAACCTGCTTTGTGGGCTCGATAGTAGCCTTAACAAGATCTGCTGTAAGCTCGTTGAATGTAGCTCTTGAAAGGTTACCGTCGAAGTGCTTGGGACCTGTAGCATCTGCTGTGATGAAGGGGAGGTTGATGTTTGCCGTAGACATACCGGAAAGCTCGATCTTTGCCTTCTCAGCCGCATCCTTGAGTCTCTGGAGAGCCATCTTGTCGCGTCTGAGGTCGATGCCTGCGTTCTCCTTCATGAACTGCTCTGCGATCCAGTCAATAATACGCTGGTCGAAGTCATCACCGCCGAGCTTGTTGTTACCTGCAGTTGCAAGAACCTCGAAAACGCCGTCGGAGATCTCAAGGAGAGATACGTCGAAGGTACCTCCGCCGAGGTCATAGATCATGATTTTCTGCTCTTCTTCCTTATCCATGCCGTATGCAAGAGCAGCGGCTGTGGGCTCGTTGATGATTCTGAGAACCTCAAGACCTGCGATCTTACCTGCGTCCTTAGTAGCCTGACGCTGTGCATCGGAGAAGTATGCGGGAACGGTGATAACAGCCTGAGAAACGCTTGTGCCGAGATAAGCCTCTGCATCGCTCTTAAGCTTCTGCAGGATCATAGCGGATATCTCCTGAGGAGTGTAATTCTTATCGTCTACTGTTACCTTGTAGTTTGCGCCCATCTCGCGCTTTATGCTCATGATGGTTCTGTCGGGGTTGGTGATAGCCTGACGCTTAGCAACCTGACCTACCATTCTTTCGCCTGTCTTGGAAAATGCCACAACGGAAGGAGTTGTTCTCGCTCCTTCGGGATTGGGGATAACTGTGGGCTCGCCGCCCTCGAAAACTGCCACGCAAGAGTTAGTGGTACCAAGATCTATTCCAATAATCTTTCCCATAATAATTTGCCTCCAAATAATTGATTTTGTAATTATAGTTTATGATATATTTTGAAATCAGTTAGCAACCTTGACCATTGCATATCTGATAACTTTTTCGCCGTATTTGTATCCGCACTGAAGTACGTCTGTGATCTCGCCTTCGCCGAAGCTGTCATCCTCAACATGCATTACAGCATTGTGAAGATTGGGGTCAAAGGTCTCCCCGGCTTCTCCGAACACGGAAACGTTCATCTTTCCGAGGATCTCCGGAACCTTTCCGAGGATAAGTCTTACGCCCTCTGCAAACTTCTCGGGGTTGTCAGCTCCTCCGCCGAACTTATCTGCATACATGAGGTTGTCAATAAGAGGAACGATACCCATTATTGTATCAGCTACAGCATCGCCGTAAACAGCCTCACGCTCGGTCTTACTGCGGCGGCGGAAGTTCTCATACTCTGCCGCAAGACGTGCGTACTTATCAGCCGCCTCTGCCGCATCGGATTCAGCCTTCTTTTCGGCTTCAGCAAGACGCGCCTTTAAAGCCTCGATCTCTGCTTTCAGCTTTTTGCCTTCTCCGCGGCATTTCTTTTCGTGAGCTTCTTCCTCACAGCCTGCAACATCTTCAACGCAAGCTTCTTCGGCTTCTGTCTCACACTCTGTGTTCTTTATCTCTTCAGCCATTTTTTAATCGTGCCTTTCTTTATGTGTCGTCTATATATTATCATTCTTGTCGCCACCGTCAGTGAGCATTCCCGCAACACCGTCCGATAAGTGGTCGATAAGTGCGATCGCGCGTCCGTAGTTCATTCTTGTGGGTCCGATTATTCCAATAGCACCCACCGGAGTATCGCCGCGCTTTATGGTCTTATATATCAAAGTCGAGTTATCCATTATTTTAACCAGATTTTCTCGTCCGATGTATATTTTGACCTTTCCTGCATCACTTTCGCTGTAAGCTCCCTCTGAGATCACCTGCAAAAGGTCATCCTTACGCTCGAACAGCTCAAGCATTTCGCGAAGCCTGTCGGTATCGTAATAATCGGGATACGAAAGAAGCCTGTTAATTCCGTCGAATCTAAGTTCTCCTCCGTCAAAGGAAGAAATAAGCTCACAAACGGACTTAACAACGGGAGAAACAAGATACTCATACTCTCCCATTGCCCTCTCCATCTCCATCATGATGGGAATAGTAATTTCACTTGAGGTCATTCCCGAAATGCAGGCATTTAGTACTGTGGAAAGTCGCGAAGCCGCATCGGTATTCACGGGATAGTCGCTTCTGATGTACTTTGTTTTTACGATCCTTCCGATGATCATAACGAGAACGAGGGTATGCTCGTCAATAGGCAGGATCTCAAAGCGCGAAACCGTGATTCTTCTTTGTCTCGGCTTCAGTGAAAGTGCTGTGTAATCCGTAAGCCTCGATGCAAGGCGCGCCGCAGAATCGAGGATCGAATCAAGCTCGTTCTGCTTGCCGCGGAGATTGCGCTTCAGCTCAGATATCTCAGCTTCCGTAAGCCGGTACCTTTCGAGAAGGGAGTCAACGTACAGTCTGTACCCTGCTTCCGACGGAATACGTCCCGCAGAGGTATGCGGCTGTTCAAGGTATCCCATTTCCTCAAGTTCAGCCATTTCATTTCGTATGGTTGCGGAGGAACAGGTAATTATACCTCCTGAGGTAAGATACTTGCTTCCAACAGGCTCGCCCAGCTCAACATGAGCTTCAACAATTGCCTTGAGGATCTGTTTTTTTCTGTCGCTGAGGTTATCAGCTTCAGACCGTCTCACCGGCGTCACCTATTCTACCTCCATACTGGCTTATGATTTAGCACTTATAAGCATCGAGTGCTAAGCACTGAACATAATTTACCACTATCCGAGCCTAAAGTCAATAGGATATTTAAGATTAGTTGTGAAGATTGTGTTAATTCGTTCGATTTTTTAGTAAGCACTCCGACTTTAAGTCCGCTAAAAGCCAAATATTTCTTAATTTCGCCAATTTACACGATCACGCAAACAAAAGCACTCACAGCATACAATCGAATGCGTACCGTAAGTGCTTATAAGTCTCATCAAAGTATATATTCTTTTAAGTCAAGCGCGCCGTTTGCGAATCACCAAAGCAGATGCCGTCGAAAGAGCTGATACCAAAAGAATAAGAGCCGTACTATCTCCGGTTTGCGGAGAACTCAGATAAACATCCACATCCTCGCAGGCAGTAACGGCATCGCCTGTTTTATATGGAGAGCTGTCGCTCCATGAGCTCGAATAGCTGAGTTCGCCAAGCTTGCTTGTATAATTTGTACCCTTTACGACGGCTATATCATAAACATTTATATCCGAATTTCTTACCATAAATCCGATGCTTCCCTTCGGTATGCCGCCGACAGTCCTGCGACTGAGGGTCTCACTCACACCGCCTGACACGACTGTCATTTCGTAGTAATCACCGTCACTTACGGGTATCCTTACGAATGTGCGCTGACCTGAAGCTATATTTGCCGAAATTTCCTTACCAAGCTTGCCGAATCCGTCACACTCTCCGTTTGCACGTATGATGACACTCGTTATATTATCCGGAGCATCACCGCGGCAGGTAAGCATAAATGCCGCATATGCGTTGGTACTTTCTACACTTTCAAAGGAAAACTCAAATTCTATGGTGTGATCCTCACCGGGAAGCTCACACGGAAACAGCGTATAGGATTTGGTATCGCTGTGATTGTCGATCCTGAGGGCACCTTTTTCAATGTGGAGAGAAAAGCTGTCTCCGCCGTCAGTACCCTTCCGAATACCACCGTTTCCCGGCGCAGACAGAACATCAAAGCGCTGCCTGTAAAGCACGGTACCGTCGGAATATTCTGCGGCTGATACGGATAGGGATAAAACAAAAAAGGCAAGAAGGCATACTGCCAGAACACGTCTGATAATATACACCTTCTCACCCCCAAATCAACAATACGTCCTGCAAATGCTAAAACTACATAAAATATTATACTGTATAATTATCCGCAGGTCAAGTGGAAGATCTAAAAATATTTACATTTTTCGAGATTATATTCTATTTTTATTCTTTATTCAGCATAGCATTTGCACGAAGGACAGCACACTGAGTCTTTCCGTCGGATATCTCACCTCTCAAGACCATATCCACAGCCTCTGAAAGAGGAAGGCGGAACACCTCAAGAAATTCATCCTCATCAAGATGATCCTCTCCGAATGAAAGACCGCGAGCCATAAACATTCGTATCTGTTCCCCCATAATGGCAGGAGAGCCGTAATAATCGCCCATGTCGATAAGCTCCCGCGGGACAGCTCCCGTTTCCTCGCGAAGCTCACGAAGTGCTGCCTTTCTGAAATCCTCACCGGCATAGTCAAGCTTTCCCGCAGGTATTTCCACAAGAACCTTGTCAACCGCATAACGATACTGCCGTTCAAGAATCACCTCGCCGTCATCTGTTATGGGAATTACGCACACTGCACCCAGATGCTTCACGTATTCACGTACAGACTCCACACCTCCCGGAAGCTCGACTGTGTCCTTATAAAGATGCACGACCACACCGTCGAAGATCAACTCAGAGGTTTTTGTCTTTTCCCAAAGCTCCATGATTACCTCCATTTATAGTTTTTATTGTTTTTTATCATTATATTATTTTTTCACGTCAAAGTCAATCGTCAAAGTGTAAATAACAGCTCCGTTTAAAGTATTTCAGCCATGCTATTGAAATCGGGAAGCTTTTGCTGTATAATATACGTATTAAAATGCGGGCACGCTGTGTCAAGCCGCGAAAGGAAAACAACATCCCAATGAAAATAAACTTTAAGTCATGTCTCAAGATAGCGTTGAGTATTTTTCTTCTCTATCTTTGCATATTCTATTGGAAGCCGCTGACCGGACTTCTGGTGAAGCTGATCGGCGCCGCAACACCCATGTTCATCGGTTTGGTAATTGCTTACATTGTCAACATTCTGATGAGCTTTTATGAGCGGTACTACTTTCCCAAGCACATACACGTGAAGGCATTGAGCAAAAGCAGACGAGCCGTGTGTATGCTTCTCGCCTTTGTCACGCTGTGCGGTGTGATCGCTCTTATAATCGGCCTTGTCATCCCCGAGCTTATCTCCTGCGTACGCTTCCTCGTTCTTGAGATTCCTCCAATAATCGAGGATATCTTAAACAGCGATTTCGTGAAGGAGCGTCTCCCCGAGGATTGGCTCCAGCAGCTCTACAGCATCGACTGGAAGGAGCATCTCCAGAACATCGCAGGCTACGTTGCCACGGGCATCGGCGAAGTCACTGATATTGTGTTCAAGGCTGTAAGCTCAGTTTTCTCAGGACTTGTAACCGCATTTATCAGCATAATCTTTGCTGTATATCTGCTTGTGGACCGTGACCGTCTTACGGCACAGATTCAGCGCTTAATGAAATGCTATCTGCCGAGAAAGATCACTGCTAAAGCAAATTATGTCGGCAAGGTCACAAACCTTTGCTTCAAAAGATACATCGTCGGTCAGTGTACAGAGGCTGTGATACTCGGCGTACTCTGTACCATCGGAATGTGGATATTCCGTTTCCCCTATGCGGCGATGGTTGGTGCTTTGATCGGTTTTACGGCTCTCATCCCCATTGCGGGTGCTTATATAGGAGCTGCCGTAGGTACTGTCATGATCCTTACCGAATCTCCTATAAAGGCACTGCTGTTTATAGTATTTATCGTTGTCCTCCAGCAGATCGAGGGTAATGTCATATATCCCAAGGTGGTCGGCAAATCCATTGGACTGCCGGGACTTTGGGTACTTGCCGCTATCACTGTGGGCGGCGGTCTGTTCGGAATCCTCGGAATGCTTATCGGCGTTCCCATAACAGCCTCACTTTACAGACTTTTGAGGCATGATCTTCATGCCCGCGAGCGTCTTTCCAAGATAGACTTTGATGAAGGCGAAGAAAAAGCGGAAGGTCAGGCTGAATAGCAAAAAGAATTACATTCGGTATCTGTGACGGTACCGAATGTTTTTTCTTGACACAGAGGCAAAGGGGTATTATAATATTATCAAATACACAAAATAAAAAGGAAAGGTAACGACATGATATCCTTCGAAAGTGACTACACCGAGGGCGCTCACCCCGAGGTGCTTGAAGCAATAATCAAAACAAATCTCGAAACTCTCGTAAGCTACGGCAATGACAAATATTCCGAAGCGGCAAAGGAAAAGATAAAAGCTGCCTGCGGCACTCCCGAGGCTGATGTTTATTTTTTGACAGGCGGCACGCAGACCAATAAGATCGTAATATCTTCCCTGCTTAAGTCTTATGAGGGAGTTGTATCGGCAGACACCGGTCACGTAGCTGCTCATGAGGCAGGCGCAATTGAATTTTCAGGTCACAAGGTCCTGACTGTCCCCCATGATAACGGCAAGGTAAGAGCAGAGGACGTAGACGCACTGGTTTCAAAATTTTATGCAGACGAAAGCCATGAGCATATGGTATTCCCGGGGATGGTATATATCTCTCATCCCACTGAGTACGGCACGCTCTATACTCTTGACGAGTTGACACGTCTTTCGGATATCTGCAAAAAGTGGGCTCTGCCCCTTTATATTGACGGAGCACGTCTCGGATATGGCATCATGAGCAGCAACACCGACGTCACGCTCCGTGATATTGCAAGACTCTCTGATGTGTTCTATATCGGCGGGACAAAGGTCGGAACGCTCTGCGGAGAGGCTGTAGTGTTCACTAAAGGAAATATGCCGAAATATTTTGCTACCATCGTAAAGCAGAACGGTGCCATGCTTGCAAAAGGGCGAATAATCGGTGTTCAGTTTGATGCGCTGTTTACAGACTCTCTTTACGAGAGGATCGGAGCTCACGGAATTGAAATGGCAAACAAGCTGAGGGCTCTGTTTATCTCCAAGGGCATTCCCTTCCACATCGACTCTCCTACAAATCAGCAGTTCGTAATACTTGATGACAGCTTTGCCGCACGTCTTAGGGAAAAGGTGAAATTCGGCACTTGGGAGGCTCTTACTGACGGTAAGTCCGCTTACAGATTTGTAACAAGCTGGGCAACGAAGGCAGAGGACATTGATGCTCTTGCCAAGCTTATTTGAGGTGTACAAATGACAAGCACAAACAAAAAACTTTTTTCATATATCAAGGCTTCTCCGACGCCTTATCACGCCGTGGCTCACACGGCAAAGCTCCTTGAAGAGAAAGGTGCCGTAAGATTATTCGAATCTGACGAAATATCTCTCGAAAGCGGCAAGACCTACTACGTGACCCGCGGTGGCTCATCTCTTATAGCATTTCGTATTCCGCACAACATCCGTGGCGGATTTATGATCAGCGCAGCGCACAGCGATTCACCCTGCTTCAAGGTCAAGGATTCACCGGAGCTTATCGGACATCACACAGTAAGTCTCTCAACAGAGGGCTACGGCGGAATGATATGCCCGAGCTGGCTTGACCGCCCGCTCGGCATTGCGGGACGTGTAGTCACACGGACCACAAACGGGATAAAGACTATCCTTACCGACAGCACAGAGCCTTGCGCCGTGATCCCCAATGTAGCCATCCACATGAACAGAAAGCTAAATGACGGTATTTCCTACAACAACGCAGTTGACATGATCCCGCTGTTCTCTTCATCGGAAGTCGGCAGCTTCAAAAGGATGATTGCCGAAAAGGCAGGGGTAAACGAGGATGACATTATCTCTTGGGATCTCTCGGTATACTGTGCCGAAAGCGGAGTTGAATGGGGAGAATACATCTCGGCACCGAGGCTTGACGATCTGCAATGTGCCTATGCTTCCCTTGAGGCATTCACAAGTGCTGAACTGAAGGAAAGCATCCCCGTGTATTGTCTTTTCGATAACGAGGAGGTAGGAAGCCTTACAAGACAGGGTGCCGACTCCACATTCCTCAGAGACACCCTTGAAGCAATATGCAACTCGTTCAGCCTTGACATAAGAAGAATGTGTGCACGCTCTTTCCTCGCTTCCTGCGACAATGCCCACGCCTGCCATCCGAATCATCCTGAGCTTTCCGACAAAAATCACGCGGTGCATATGAACGGCGGCGTTGTAATAAAATTCAATGCCAATCAAAAATACACCTCTGACGGTGTTTCAACAGGTTTGTTCAGACTCATGTGCGAAAGGGCGGGAGTAAAGAGTCAGCTGTACGCAAACCGCGCCGATATGCCCGGCGGCTCGACCCTTGGCAACATATCCAATGCTCACGTTTCGCTGTGTTCTGTGGATGTGGGGCTTGCTCAGCTTGCAATGCATTCAGCCTTTGAAAGTGCAGGTGCCGATGATACAGAATCAATGATCTGTGCTCTCGCAAAAATGTTCGAAAGTTCGCTTGTTCCGGGTATCGACGGAGATTATTCGGTCGAATAACTTAAAAACTGCAAATAATTAAGATTATAAGTCCGTTTTTGTGCGATTTCGCAAAAATGGACTTAACTTTTTCCTTGAGATTTTATCATTTAATTTTGCCTTTCTAACTCTCAGCTATTGAATTTTTATTGAAAATAGTATATAATAAATACGTGTTTTTTTCAAAGAGCTTTTCGGAGAAGGAGCACGGGCATAAAGTGTTAATCTAAGCCTCTATTATAGAAAGGATTCCAAACTATATGGAACAGAACACAAGAAGAGTCGGTACAGTATCCCGCGGTATCCGTTGTCCCATCATCAGAGAGGGCGATGACCTTGCAGCTATCGTAGCCGACAGTGTACTCCAGGCAGCAGAAAGCGAGGGCTTCAGCCTCCGCGACCGTGACGTTATCTCCATCACGGAATCTATCGTAGCACGTGCTCAGGGCAACTATGCCTCTGTCGACGACATCGCCGCAGACGTACGCGCAAAGCTCGGCGGTGAGACTATCGGCGTTATTTTCCCTATCCTCTCCCGTAACCGCTTCGCTATCTGCCTGCGCGGTATCGCAAAAGGAGCAAAGAAGATCGTCCTCATGCTCAGCTATCCCTCCGATGAGGTGGGTAACGAGCTTGTAAGCCTCGATAAGCTTGACGAGGCAGGCGTAAACCCCTACTCTGATGTTCTTACTCTCGAAAAGTACCGCGAGCTCTTCGGCGTAAACCGCCACGAGTTCACAGGTGTTGACTACGTTGACTACTACGGAAGCATCATCCGCGAGGAAGGCGCTGAAGTTGAGATCATCTTCGCAAACCAGCCCCGCGCTATTCTCGACTACGCCGATTGTATCCTCACTTGTGACATTCACACAAGAGCACGCACAAAGCGTATACTCAAGGCTGCAGGCGCAAAGGTAGTATGCGGACTTGATGACATTCTCACCTCTCCCGTAAACGGTAGCGGCTGCAACGAGGCTTACGGTCTCCTCGGATCAAACAAGTCCACAGAGGATAAGATCAAGCTCTTCCCCCGCGAGTGCAAGGGTCTCGTTCTTGACATTCAGGCGAGGGTAAAGGCTGCCTGCGGTGCAAATGTTGAAGTAATGGTTTACGGTGACGGCGCGTTCAAGGACCCCAAGGGTAAGATCTGGGAGCTTGCTGACCCGGTTGTTTCTCCCGCATTCACAGACGGTCTCATCGGTACTCCCAACGAGCTGAAGCTCAAGTACCTTGCTGACAACGATTACAAGGATCTCTCAGGAGAGGAGCTGAAAAAGGCTATCTCCGATAGTATTAAGGCAAAGGGTGACAACCTTGTCGGCAACATGGCTTCCCAAGGAACAACACCCCGCCAGCTCACCGACATTATCGGTTCCCTCTGCGACCTTACAAGCGGCTCCGGCGACAAGGGCACACCCGTCGTTCTCGTTCAGGGCTACTTCGACAACTACACCAACTGATAGGAATGCTTATTTTCCGCCCTGCGGAAGAATGGAGATAATATATGCAGAATAATAATGTTCGTCCCGAAACAATGGAAAGGATCACCACAAAGGCTCTCGCTGATGCCTTCATCGAAGAGCAAATAAAGGAAGTTCGCGCTCAGGTTGGCGATAAGAAGGTCCTTCTCGCGCTCTCAGGTGGTGTTGACTCCTCCGTTGTTGCCGCACTTCTCATTAAAGCTATTGGACGTCAGCTCATTTGTGTTCATGTTAATCACGGTCTCATGCGCAAGGATGAGTCTGAGAACGTAATCAAGCTTTTTGAGGACGGTTTTGATGCTAACCTTGTGTACGTTGACGCTACTGACAGATTCCTTGATCTTCTTGCAGGAGTATCTGACCCCGAAAAGAAGAGAAAGATCATCGGCTCCGAATTTATAAACGTATTTGCCGATGAAGCACGTAAGCTCGAGGATGTTGACTACCTTGCTCAGGGCACTATCTATCCCGACATTCTCGAAAGCTTCAAGCAGGCTGAGGGTAAAAAGGCTGTAAAGAGCCACTACAACGTAGGCGGACTTCCCGAGGATCTCAAGTTCGAGCTCGTTGAGCCTATCAAGCTTCTCTTCAAGGATGAGGTAAGAGTTGTGGGCGAAGCTCTCGGTCTCCCCCATGAGATGGTATACCGCCAGCCGTTCCCGGGTCCCGGACTGGGTGTACGTTGTCTCGGCGCAATCACCAGAGACAGGCTCCACGCTCTCCGTGAGGCCGACGCGATTCTTAGAGAAGAGTTCGCAAAGAACGGTCTCGCAGGCAAGGTATGGCAGTATTTTGTTGTTATCCCCGACATAAAGAGTGTCGGTGTCAAGGACGAGAGCCGTTACGAAGGTTGGCCCGCGATCATCCGTGCCGTCAACACCACAGACGCTATGTCCGCAACAATTGAGGAAATTCCATATAGCCTCCTCCACCACATAACATACCGCATCACTCATGAGGTTGAGGGACTCAACCGCGTTCTGCTTGATCTTACACCCAAGCCGATCGGTACTATTGAGTGGGAATGATACCAAAAACACTGAAAACCCGCATAAACACTGGGTTTTTGAGGATTGAAAAGTCCTCGTGGCAACGTTTTGGCAACATCTTGTAATTATTCATAAATAAAATTAGAGCTATTAGATTTTAGTTGAAAT
>JAFUPK010000156.1 GCA_017481265.1 Clostridia bacterium | reverse complement strand
TCTTTTGCGCCTCCGCCAAGCGCGCGCCGCGATAGTAAAAAGGGGTATTCCGCTTCGCTTCATACCCCTTTTTACTATCGCTTTTTATTATTCTTTGTTTTATTTGATTTTTTATCTACCCCAACTATTGACATGGAGCCTCTTTAAAATACCCGACTGATGCTGCAGTCGGGTATTTTTTGTTCTCATACAGTATTTGTTTTTTGAAATATTCTGCCTTATCTCTCCCTTTTGGGAGATTTTTTATTTTTTTCATTTTCCCTATTGACAAATTGGTCTACATAGTGTAGAATTAAAGTGTACTACAGAGTGTAGACCAAACGAAAGGAGATCTGCGAACATGAAAGACGTACAGCTCGGCGCTGTTGAATCAAGATTTGCCGATATTATATGGGAGGGTGAGCCACTTGCATCATCCGTTCTCGCCAAACGCGCCGAGGAGCTTCTCGGCTGGAAAAAGACCACCTCTTACACGGTGCTTAAGCGTCTCTGCGACAAGGGACTCTTCAAAAACGAGAAAGGCACCGTAAGCTCTCTCATCTCCAAAGAGGATTTTTACGCCATAAAGAGCGAAAGCTTCGTGGAGGACACCTTCGGCGGTTCTCTTCCCGCTTTTTTCGCCGCATTCACCAAGAGAAAATCCCTCAGTGCCGATGAGATCGCCGCTCTTAGAAAAATGGTAGACGAATACGAAGGAGGAACAAAATGACCGCTGTTTTTTTGAAAATATTGAATATGAGCATCACGGGCGCCGTGATCGCCGCGGCTGTTCTTCTTCTGCGGCCGATGCTGAAGCGTGCTCCGCGTGCTCTCGTTTGCGCCCTTTGGCTCCTTGTTGGACTCAGGCTTCTCGTGCCATTCACCTTTGAGAGCCCCATGTCCCTTATGCCCGCAAACGACACCGTTACGGAAAGCTCCGACGGCTCGATCTCCGTTAATACGGGAATCGGCTTCATAAATTCCGCGCTTTCCACGCCCCAGACACCGCCGCAAAGCATAATTCTGCCCGAAGGCTTTACGCCTCCCACGGTCATCCCCGACAGCA
The DNA here is from genome assembly GCA_017481265.1 of Clostridia bacterium. Lineage (GTDB taxonomy): Bacteria > Bacillota > Clostridia > Oscillospirales > CAG-272 > RUG11130. Next base: position 5,426 of record JAFUPK010000156.1, on the reverse strand, counting down.
GTGAGCCAAGCAACGGCACCGTGACAATCCCCGATGCCGAGGAAGGAAGCGAAAGCGAACGCTCTGTTTCCGCTGTGGATATCGCCGCCATTGTCTGGGCATCGGGCACAGTCCTTATGGTAATCTACGCCGCTGTAAGCTATCTCCGCATACGCTTACGTGTACGCGAAAGCGTAAAGGTAGAAAAGAGTATTTTCATCTGCGACCGCATAGATTCCCCCTTTATCCTCGGCGTGATCCGTCCACGCATATATATGCCCTCCGACACTCCCGCGGGAGACACGCCCTACATAATCTCCCACGAAAGAGCACACCTAAAGCGGCTTGACCACCTTTGGAAGCCTCTCGGATTCCTGCTTCTCTCCCTCCATTGGTTCAATCCTGTTATGTGGATCTCCTACATAATGCTCTGCCGGGATATTGAGCTTGCCTGCGACGAGAAGGTGATCCGCGCCATGGGTGAGGAAGCAAAGAAGCCCTATTCCGATGCGCTTATCTCCGCAAGCTCTCCGAGGCGGCTTATTTCCGCCTGTCCTCTTGCCTTCGGCGAGGTAGGAGTCAAAAAGCGCATCAAGGCGGTACTCTCTTATAAGAAGCCGACCCTATGGATCATAATCGCCGCAGTCCTGGCTCTGTGTATCGTTGCAGCCTGCTTCCTCACAAGCAGAAAGGCTGACGAAAATGAGCCTCCATTTTGCATTGAAGCACAAAACTCTGCAAGCGACATGGACGGAGTGTGGGCAGAGATAACGAAGACCGACACGGAAAACGGCAAAATGACCGTGGTCTGGCACAATGACACGGAAAAAGAGCTTATCTTCGGCGAGGAGTTCTACATATACCGTGTTGAGGAAAACGGTCAGACCGTTGACACCTATACTTTTTCCGAAGAATTCGCATGGAATCTTATCGGATACCCCGTAGCTCCCGGCGGTACGTTTGAGAAGGAATATAACGTTTCCGAGCATGAGATACTGAAGGACACACCGCACCGATACGAGACGTACTTCCACATTTCGGGAGACAATCCTGTGCCGCACGGACTGGAAAAGTACGCCGTCATCATAGATTTCGTGACGAGCGAAAGCTTTATTCCCGAGTCCACAAAGCCTGCGGAAAGCGACACGCCGGATCTGCCGACGTCTGATGTGCTTAATAGTATCGAAAAGGTCGAAGCAGCTGATGATGTAAAATGCACGATCACTCTCAGCGGATATACCGAAGAAATAACGGTGGAAGGAGACGTTGCAAAGGCACTTTACCGCGAGGTGGCTTCAAGCATCACAGATAATGAAAAGCACTTCAACGTGCCAAACGAACAGTCCGGTGTAGGTTTATCGTTCACCGTTAACGGTTTCGAAAACAGTTATTATTTCAGGGTCTTTGATAATGACACAGTACAGACGGAGCTCCCGATACACACTACCATATGTAAAGGCTACGCGCTAAAAAGCGGAAGCTATGAGAAGATTAAGGCAATGGTGGAGGGGCATTTTGACGGGGTAGTGACATTCCCGAGCATTGAACCGATAGAATCTCTCAACAATTTCACTTGCGTTATATCCTTTGACGGTTACGAAAAAATCGTAGTGAAAGACGAAGCCGCAAAGACATTATATAGCGTTATCGCAGAGGCTTCAAAAGGCTCGGAGCTCGTAAGTTACCCATTTACAGACAACAGAAATCATAATATTTCTCTCACCTTTGCCGTTTCTGACAATATCAGTAAAGAAGAGCCCTACCCCGAAGAAGCACAGTATTTAGGAGTATTTCATATAGGCGACAATGATACAGTAATCCAAAACATTTCACCATTTCAGTCCTTTAGGGAAACATGCAACTACCCTGACGGCACCTATGAAAAGGTGAAAGCTATGGTGGGTAAGTACACCGTCGGCATTCCGTCGGAGTATCATGTGGGTACTTGGGCAAAAAATGCAGGACAAGATTACGAAACGCTCAATATCAGTTCCCTTTCAAATAATGCGGTCAGCTTCTCTGTTACAGTGTCAAATCAGTATAAATCTATTTTTATAGTCGAAGCAACCGCTCACGAAAAGGACGGCAAATACTATTTCGGCGAGGATGTTAGCACAAGGTTTGAAGCACCCGATGGTTTAAGCGGATATTTGGAGTTCACGCCGGACGGTATTATTATGACCATCGACAGCTTAGGCGTGATAGCAGAAAATTTAGGATTTGATAAGGTACACAGGTATACGGAAAAGCTTTCGAGCGATGCAGTGGTATACACTTGTCTCGGAACAAAAGAAGCTCTGCCACCAAGCCTTACGCTGTTTCCGACTTCGGGACAGTTCACCTTCACCTACTCCTATCTCAGCAGCTACATAGCTCACGGCACATATGAGCTTACCGATGAAACGCTGACGCTCCGTACATCCGACGGACTTTATACATACGTTTTCGATGTTGAAGGAAACGCATTCATCTTTGACGAGCCAAAGTCCTCTCCTCTGCCAAAGTACAAATATTCAGCAGATGCAGCCGAGGCGTTACCGCCATTCGGAGACGGTGCGAAGTTTACGAAAGTACTTGATAATACCAACTATATTCCGACGTCTATCAGTATCGGCGAAGCTCTCTCGACCGTTTATCCTGATACCGTCTTTGACAAAGAAAGCGTGGTAAAGATCTTCTTAGATTCGGATGAGTATGACGGTGAGTACGCCAACGTCGAAGATAGCGAGACTATATCAAAGATCATAGGTACCATAAAGAGCGCTCCCCTCGTTAAATATGAGACTATTGATGCTGCACCCGGTGCCGGCGCTCCTATCACGTTCTACGGTGATGGCAGCACGGTTATTTTCAGGGCTTATGTTGATGAAAATAAAGTTGTTTTTAATCACAGTAATGTATTCACCACAAATGATGGGTATTTTGCAGAGCTTTGCGAGCTCATAGAGTCTTTACAGTATGATCCTGAAAAAGCAGAACCTGCAAGCCTTGAAGACGTAGTTTCCGAAACGACGGAACTTTTGAAGGATTACGGTTGGACTGACATAACCGTTGTTGATGGCGAAGTCGATACATTGGCTCTCGTGGGACGTGTGATCACACCTGAGTATATGCTTGAATCAAACGAAAGACTCACCTCCATCACTGCAAAAGGCTCCTACACCATAGCAAGTAAGACTTGCAAATACTACGTGATAATAAGGATAGCCGAAAACTCCGAAGCAGGCAGTGCAAGGTTAGTTGAGACCATCTATCCGTACCGCAATATGCAAGGTAATACTCTCGCTGAATTTGTAAAGAATTATAATAAAAGAGGCGAGATCCTCCGTGCAGATGACAGTGATTTAGCTTTTGCGCTGACCTCGGACACAAACGGATACGACGCATACGAGTATTATTTCGACATCGATCCGTACAACGAAGCTTATGCTTGCACAAAGTTCAATGAAAAATACATCCCCATGGTCTATTTAAACACAGAAAACGGCACGTTTTCTTTCCCATATTCAAAGCGATCCTTTTATCTTCCAAAGGGTCACTACGAGCGTACAAATACATCGCTGACACTTCGTACCGACGACGGACTTTATATTTATGTGTTTAAGATAGCAGCGGATGGCACTCTGAAATTTGATGCCGCGAGCTCGTCTGCCTTCCCCGAATACAAGTCTTCAGAGAAGCATGGAAATGTTCTTACGCCCTTTGATGACGGTACGGTATTCACGAAGGTGCTTGATTCGGATCAGTAATTCATCAGCGGTAGGGGAAAAGTCTCCCCTACCGTGGGTTGGCCGTCGGTACATAGACATAAGATACAGACGAAACGGTATTGTTACGGGTTGTCGAGGGCGCCAACCCCTACCCGGATTGGAAACCCGTACGTGTGCCTCTCGCAATTCGCGTAAGCGAACCATGCTGTGCGATCGCGAGATTTTGAGAGGTGTATATACATCTCATTAGTTTTTACCGCATTTCAAGAAGCTGACAGAGCAGGTAAAGCGCGAAACAGGTGTCTGTATATTAAGCTTTGCGAGACTTTCGCGGTTCTGCGGTATATTGTTGTCACAGCATAAAAGCGCTTTCTTTGGTCCTTTCTTTCGAGCTTTGGCCGAAAGAAAGCACAGAAAAAAGTTACACAAAGAATTAGCCTTTGCACCATGGTTACAACAGCATATAAACAAACCAAAAAACAGAGCAAGAAAATCAGCTTCGCCAATTTTCTTGCTCTGTTTTCAGTTTTCAATCCTCGTAAACGTCGTTTATGCTCACCATTTCTATATATTCCGCAGGGTCTACGTGGCTTCCGTTGACCGTCAGCTCAAAATGGAGGTGGCTCTCCTCCTCACATTCGATAAGCGCCGTGTCTCCAACGGAAGCGATCACCTGTCCGGCCTTGACAGATACGCCCTCCGCGATCCCATCGGCTGCCTCGGGAGCGAGATTCCGATACACAGACACAACTCCCGCACCGTGATCCACGGAAATCGTCATTCCCATCATAGGGTCCTCATAGACCTTAGTTACAACTCCATCCGCACAGCACATAACGCTGTCACCCACAGATGCGGCAATGTCAACTCCCGCATGGGTACGGTAATCATCCATAGTCACGGAATACATGGGCGTGTTCAGGCTGCAGGGTACAAGAAGCGCTCCTTCTGCCGGGGACATGAAGCTTATGTCATCCACGGTGAGGTTCGCCGCTTCCGTCTCTTTAGGCTCAGTCTCTGCCTTTTCGGTGGTGGTTTCCTTTTCGCTTTCCGCCGGCTCTGTTTTGCTCTCGGTCTCGGTAAGCTTATCAAAGATGGTCTCAAGTGGGAGCTTCTCTTCCCTTTCGGTCTCACTCTCCGTTGTCTCGGGAACTGCGGGCTTCTCCCGTCTCGCCGCTCCGCTGGCAACCGCTATAAGAAGGCTCGCACCAACAAGCAAAAGCACCATACAGGCTGTCAGCATTCTGTTCTGTCTGTTCTTTTTCATATCTTTATAATTCCTTTCAAGTAATTATCATTTCCTTGACATCACTTCTATTTTTGCCTGCCGGGCGTGTTTTATACAGCGGTGATAATATTTCTCACAAAAGGCTCGAGCAAAATTGATTCATTTTAAGGAAGAATTTTTCTCACACGTGGTTTACAAATCCGAAAAAATGTAGTATACTATATTAGAATACTGTTTTCGGCTGTGACCGGGAAGAAAAGGATCGCACCATGCAAAGAGAGCGCGGATTTTGCTGAGACCGACGCCTTGGTGTTCCCTACTGTGCGCCCGTGAGCCATCCCTTCTGTATTCGGGCGTACGCCGCGTTAAGGCATAAAGCTACAAACAAGAGTGGAACCGCGGACGCCGCCTCTTACATGGGAGGGTCGTCTTATTTTTTTGTTTCTTTAAGCTTTAGTATATCCCAAGAGAAACGGATTGGAGATCCTAATGAGCAAAATAAATATCAC
>JAFUPK010000155.1 GCA_017481265.1 Clostridia bacterium | reverse complement strand
TCTTTTGCGCCTCCGCCAAGCGCGCGCCGCGATAGTAAAAAGGGGTATTCCGCTTCGCTTCATACCCCTTTTTACTATCGCTTTTTATTATTCTTTGTTTTATTTGATTTTTTATCTACCCCAACTATTGACATGGAGCCTTTTAATATCAAGTTCAATTCCGTTATTCGTAAAGAGACAATTTCCGGCTTTGATATACAGCGACTTTTCACGACACTCAAACGAGCCAATGGGAACGTTATATACCTCATCATCTGTTATGATTTGCAGTGATGCGCTACCCATGCCGCCACTTTGATGATACGCAGGGATAAAAGCTATTGTTTTATCTTCGTCCGTGCATTTGAAATACCAGCCTTTGAAGTAGTCCTTAGTTATCATTTCAGTCTCCGTTAAATTTCACTTTCTGTATAGTATTTCTTGTTTTGGAACGGATATACTAAAGAAAAGAAATCTATAGTATTGAGGTAAGTATGAGCAATAAACTGATACATGAGACGAGCCCCTATCTGCTTCAGCACGCGGAGAATCCCGTGGATTGGTACCCGTGGTGTGAGGCGGCATTCGAGAAAGCAAAAGCCGAGGACAAGCCGATATTTCTCAGCATCGGCTACAGTACCTGTCATTGGTGTCACGTCATGGCGCACGAGAGTTTTGAAAACGCGGATACAGCAAGTATTCTGAACGAAAACTTCATTTCCATCAAGGTAGACCGTGAAGAACGTCCCGACATCGACAGCGTGTATATGGCGGTATGTCAGGCGTTCACGGGAAGTGGAGGCTGGCCCACAAGCATATTTATGACATGGGACAAAAAGCCGTTTTTCGCAGGAACTTATTATCCCATTCGCTCCCGTTACGGTATGCCGGGATTTTCAGATCTGATTGAGTGGATCACAAACAAATGGATGCACGACAGAGAGACGCTTTTGCAGTCTGCGGATGAGATCGTGGAACATCTGAAAAACGAAAAGCTCCCCCGAAGTAAAGCCACACAAGATGACCTAACGGAGAAAGCTGTACAGATATTCAGACAGACCTTCGACAGAGTACACGGCGGATTCGGTGGCGCACCTAAGTTTCCCACTCCCCACAATCTGCTGTTTCTGATGATGTACGCTAAGCTGAACCGTGATTTCGACTCAATGAAAATGGCAGAAGTAACACTAACTCAGATGAGGCTCGGCGGAATATTTGATCATATCGGCGGCGGATTTTCGAGATACTCCACCGACAAATACTACCTCGCGCCACATTTTGAGAAAATGCTATACGACAACGCACTGCTCATCATAGCATATTCGGCGGCTTACAGTATGACGGGCAGTGCTCTGTATCTTGAAACAGCCGAGAAAACTGCAGAATATGTTCTACGCGAGATGACGTCTGACGGCGGTGGTTTCTACAGCGCGCAGGATGCCGACAGTGAGGGCGTTGAGGGAAAGTTTTATACCTTTACTCTTCGTGAGATCATTGATGTTTTGGGTGAAGATAGGGGGAAACGCTTCGCCGAAACCTTTGACGTTACCGAACAGGGTAACTTTGAAGGCGTGAATATCCCGAATCTGCTGAAAAGCCGCGACGTTTCCGCTGACTTTACAGAGGAACTGCAGAAGCTGTACGAATATAGGAAAAATCGCGCAAGGCTTCATCTCGACGACAAGATACTGACCGCATGGAACTCTATGATGAGCTCGGCAATGGCGATGCTGTACAGAGCTTCGCATAACGAAAGATTCCTTGAATCCGCCAAACGTGTGCAGTTGTTTATAGAAAAGAATTTGTGCGAAAGCGGACGTCTTTTCACAAGTTACCGAGACGGTAAACGTTCAGAAAACGGCTTTTTGGACGATTATGCGTACTATATCGTGTCCCTCATAGAGCTATATAACTCCACGCTTGACTACTCATACCTTGAAAAAGCCAAGCAATTATGTGAGGAAGCAGTAAAGCGATTTGCAGATTCAAAGGGAGGATTTTTCCTTTCCGACACTGACAGCGATGAGCTGTTCATGAACCCCAAAGAGACCTACGACGGCGCGATTCCCAGCGGAAACTCCGTCATGGCGTACAATTTTGTGAGATTGTATCAGTTGACAGGCGACGAGGCGTATCGAAGCCGTGCGGAAGAGCTGATGAACTATTTAGCATCAATCTCTGAGGATTATCCTGCGGGGCACAGTATGTTTTTGCTCGCAAAGCTGATGTATGATGCACCGCCGACAAGTATCAAAATCGTTACAAAAACTGTAGACAGTACGACAGAATTACCATGTGAACTTTCGTTTCTTGCAAATGTATCGGTGGTGACTGAAGGCGGTGAATACAAACTTCTTAACGGAGAGACGACTTATTATGTGTGCCGCGGCAACACGTGCCTTCCTCCGACGAATAAGTTTGAGCTGTAGGAGAGTCCGCGTATGAAATAAGGGAACAATTCTTACGATTAGCGTACGAATTGCTCCCTTAACTATATACAGAGCTTATTTTATACTGAGTTTACTCATCGTCCTTCCGCTTCTTCCTCGACTTCATCTCAAACACTACACAAAGTACAATTCCCGTACCAGAGAGACACGCCATTGTGATCCAAAAAGGAAGATTGCTATCGTCTCCCGTCTTGGGGGTATCGCGGAAGACATTGTACATCTCCACTGTGGTGATTGAGTTAGCGAATACAGTTGCCATTTTGTCCGTAGGTAGAACGTAATCTGCCGATACTTCATCCTGTACTTCGCTCACTTGGTATTCACCAACGCGAAGATTTTCTATAATGATCTCGCCGTTTTCATTCGTTACGAACACTTCATCATAACCGTTCGGTCCCGTCACATGGAATGAGAAGCCGTCAACTTTACCATCGGAGGATGTTTTTACGATCTTCAGACTGCCAACTCGCGCGGTGTTTATGAATCCCACGCCTGCCTCGTTTTCAACGGTAACAGTTTTGCCGTTTTCGGTGATCTCAAAATAATGGGCGGTGTAGTCAAGATAGAATCCTTCGGGAGCGACGGTTTCCTCCACAAAATAACCGCCGTAAAGAAGGCCTGTGAGTTTGTACACACCAACTTCAACCTCACTCATCTTTCCGATAAGCTCGTCCGCCTCGTCAAGCTGCTTGTTTCCGTTTGTGTCACGGTAAACTTCAAATTCAGCGCCCGTCAGCTTGTTTTCGGGGTAATCAGCATCAATCTTTGTGAGCTGAACCGTACCGCGAATACGCTCGTTTACGATCTCAACTTCAATCACCTCACCGTGATAATTAACGGTTACAGGGTAACTTTCCTCCGAGAGAATATATCCCGAAGGAGCCTTGATTTCTCTTACAATCCACGCACCGTAAGGAATGCCAACAAAAGAAAAACTACCGTCCTCAGATGAAACGGTAGTAAGAATTGCGTTTTCCTCGATATATTCGGTTGTACTTGTTCTGAAAAGACCGATAATCGCTCCGTTGACAGTGTTACCGCCGTCATCCTTTTTGAATCCGTGGATCTCACCGTAAATAAGCTCGTTTTCAATGGGAGTTCCGTCATTGGCTTTGAGTTCAACTACAATGATGTCCTGTCCCGCGTATTCAAAGGTAAAGCTATACTTAGTCTCATTTAAGACATAGTGTTCGTCCGTTGTGATTTCTTTGAGATAGTAACTTCCGAAAGGAAGATCGGACTTGCAAGTTGCCGTTCCATTCTCGTTTACAGTCATAACTTCGATAAGACCGTCTGCGGGAATAAGCGTACCGTCTGCTGCGGTGAGTTCTTCACCCGCATACAGGCAGAAAACAACGGACGTGATCTCACCGTTCTGACCTATACCGAAGATATCGTCCTGCTCCATCAGCTTATCAAGCATAACGGTGATCTTCTGTCTGTCATTCCAAAACTCAGCGGAGGTCTCTGTGATCTCTACTTCCTGTCCCGCATAGATAAGCTCAACTGTATGAACTTCATCACTCAATACCATTCCGTGAGGAGCTTTCGTTTCCTTGATCTCGTATTTACCGAGGTATAGTGTCTTACTTTCAGCATATCCGTTTTCGTCTGTGATAATGGTATCAACAACCTCACCTGCGGTATACCTAACAGTACCGTCGAGTGTTACGATATCCTCTGCAGCACGAATCTCGTACTCTGCACCGGGAAGTCCCATTACTGAATACACAGGCTGATATACACCGTCTGTTTCCACAACTGAGGAGAAAACTTCGCCCGTTTTGTAGAGCTTGATAATACCTTTCTGCGCCATATTGGGCTTTGTAACTTCAACTACCTTGATACCGTTTTCATCCTTCGTACCGTCAGCCGTAACGTCGAAATACACGGGATCAGTGTTCAGCACGTAGCCGTGAGGTGCCGCAACTTCAATAAGATAATATCCCGTTCCGTATTCAAGGCTTTCGGGAGTGACAAGGTATCCTTTATCGTTAGTGTAGAAGGTATCAACAACAGTTACTTCGGGATAGGTGAAGGTCTGCGTGATAGGTGTTCCATCGGGTCTGTATAGCTTAAATCCTGCTCCCGCGTAGGGGATGGTATTACCCGTTTCCGCATCCACCTTTACTACCTTGATATAGCTTTCAAAGACGGCGTTATTGATGAGATATCTGTAAACCTTACCATCCTCCGTAATGGTTACAGAGAACGGTTTCATCATCTCGCGTCCGTCCCAACCCTTGATCTGCTCCACGGTGTACGTGCCGTAAGGGAGCTTTTTTGTTTCAGCATAGCCGTTTTCGTCGCAGATAAGATGGTCTTTCTCTGTTTCGTAAGCATCGTCGTAGCTGCCTGTAGAAGTGAGGTATACCTTAAACTCCGCACCCACCTCGGGAGTTTCGATCTTGGTTGAGCCATCGTCGCAATGCTTGATGATGGAGATGCTGCCTTTGATAACGTCCTCGGTCACGTCCATTTTGACCGTGTTCAGCTCCACAGTATAAAGCTTTGCGCTTGTTCCGACTTCATGCGCTTCTGTGTCAAGAAGATAACCTTCGGAGGAGGATATCTCACGGATAGTCCAATCGTCCCCGCACACGTAGTAATCGGTGATGAAGTACCCGTTTCTGTCCGTAGTATAGGTGTCGATCAGCTCGTCTCCATTGTATACGCCGTACACGGCACCCGCAAGTGTAGCATCACCCTGTGCGCGGTCGGCAAACTCGGAGTCATACTTATAAACCTCAGCTCTCCACTTTTTGAGGATGTTTTCAAAAGATTTGTTTGTAACCTTATTCCATTCGATATCCGCTGTCTGTGACTCGGGAACAACGTAACGGATAGCGGTGTCCACTTCCTCCAGAGTATATCCCGTGCCTATGAGCACGTCTTCAAAATGAGCTACACCGTTTTCATCGGTAGTAGCGTACAAATCAACGGAAAGTCCCGAAAGAGACGTGCCGTAAAGGTGGAACTTATGTCCCGCGCCAAGTCCGTCCTCGCAGGTCTTTGTGACGGAGAGATCTCCGCGTTTTAAGGTGTTGGTAAAGCGGACGTTTGTAACTGTGTTCCACTCAACCACAGCGTTCTGTACATCGGGGATGACGTACCATTCCTTAGTGTCAACTTCTTCAATAACGTAATTTGTACCGATGAGAACATCCTTGAATTCTGCAATACCGTTAGCATTTGTCTCGGCGTAAAGGTCAACCATCTCGCCCGAAAGGGATGTGCCGTACAGGTGGAATCGGTGTCCCGTAAGCACGTTATCTTCCGAAGTCTTGATGACCTTAACGTCACCGCGTTTCAGCTCGTTGTAAAAGGACTTTTCACTTACTTTGTTCCACTCAACGATAGTTTTCTGACTTACGGGAACGATGTATCTCTCTGCTGTGTTTACTTCTTCAAGGGTATACGTACCGATGAGAACATCCTTATATTCAGCGATACCGCCTACGTTGGTTGTCGCAAACAGCTCGATTGTAGCACCGGATGTGGACGTGCCGTACAGGCGGAACTTTACTCCCGACACAAGACCGTCTTCTGATGTCTTTGTGACCTTTACGTTTCCTCTTTTCAGCTCGTTTTCGAAGTTCTTTTCGGTAACGCTGTCCCATTCGATAGTTACGCTTTGACTAATTGGAGTGATGTACTGTTCGGCTGTGTCTACTTCTTCGATGGTGTATGTTCCTACGAGGACATCATTGAACTCTGCAATACCGTTTCTATTTGTTACGGCGTACATATCAACGCCCGTTCCTGCAACGGACGTACCGTAGAGGTGGAATCGGTGTCCCTCTACAAAATTGTCCTCCGCACCTTTAATGACTTTAACGTCACCGCGCTTCAGTTCGTTGTGGAAGGATACACCTACACTCTCGTTCCACTTGACGTTTACGCTCTGCTTTGCAGGAGTAACGTATTTTGCCGCTGTTTCTACTTCCTCGATGGCATATGTGCCAATGAGGATGTCGTTAAACATCGCAATACCGCTGTTGTCGGTTGTGGTGTATTCGTCAACGGATGCACCGCTGTCGGACGTGCCGTAAAGTCTGAACTTGATACCTGACACAAGTCCGTCCTCGGCTGTTTTCGTAACCTTAACGCCACCTCTTTTCAGTACGTTGTTAAAGGTAACAGTTGAGGTCTGTCCGCTTGTAACTGTGATATTCTGACTCTGCTGAGGTACGTATTTATTCGGAGTCTGCTCGGTTACAGTATACGTACCGGGAAGAAGCTCGATACTTGCAACACCGCCTGTATCCGTTGTAACCGTTCGGTCAACCCCGTTTCCCGTGATCTTGAAGCTAATGCCCGAGATAACACCGTCCTCGGAGGATTTCACGATCTTAGCCGTACCGTTTGTCTCGGTATTAAACGCGGCGTAAAATCTGACAGGGTCGGAAACACCAGTCATCATAGTTTGATGACCAACGTTACCCCAAACAAGGAACTCGTCACCGTAAAGGGAGATGTTTTTCTTGTACTCCATTGTAACAGCACTTGTTATCATACTGCTTGAAGTAAAGGTATATTTGTTCCCGTTTCTGCTGACAGTAATTCCGCTACCGCTTGTGCAAACAATATCAACTCCCGTGTTGTTGGTATCGGTGAGAGTGAGTGAATACTTCTGTGTGCTTGTGTCGTACTTCAACGTATGTGTCGGTGCATTGTCTCTGTCCGACTTTGTGAACGAGGGGACTGTAGCGTGTGTTTCCATCTTTGATAGAATCCAGTTATACGCAAGTTCTGCGGGTCTGCCCTTGATCTCATCGTAAAACTGATCTGCACGGATATTTCCGTTATTAACGCGGGTTGTAGGAGAAGTACGGATACCTTGCTGATACTCCCAAATGATCTCTTGAGTAGCAAGGGAGAAATCATCCTCGTTAATGCCGTCAATGGGTAAAGCCTTGCCCGGTTGCCATCCGTAAATGGTTGCAATCATAATGCCGCGTCTTGCTGTCATAGGCAGCATATTGAAATATGCGCTGTTGCCAGAATTTGAAGACACGTATGTGGCGTTACCGAGACTTATATCAATGCCGTATTCGATACAAAGTGCCTGCATTACCTCACCGTTTTGGACGATACTCAGCTTAGTTCGTCTTGCACCGATCTGACTCGGCTCGATATAGGTTGAACCGTCTGCGTTGTATCTGAGTGCGTAATGGTTCGCTCCCACGGGGTAGTCAGCACCGTCATAACCAACGTATGCGGCTCCGTAAGCGGAGTCAACTGTTTGTCCCGATGACGTGGAGAAGGCGAATGTGCCGATCGCCGACAAGGGGAGCATTGTGACCGTCATAATTACTGCAAGTAATAGTGACAGCCAGCGTTTTGAGGCTTGTGTGATGTTTTGTTTCATTGTGTAGATCCTTTCTTCTTTTGAAAATACAAAAGCCTCCCGTTTTTTTACGAGAGGCTGATTGCCGTGATTAGTGTAAAAAGTAGATTTCGTAGCCGTCCGAAAGATGAAGAATGTAGATCGTGAAGTGTGTGATTGGTTCTCCACCGTAGAAATGATACTCGGCGTAAGAGGTAACGTAATCATGGAGACTCCGCTTCAGCATTTCTCCGCAGAAAAATGAATTTGCCGTTATAGGAATTTCCCACGATGAGTTATCGGGATTAATCACCTCACCGTCCTTGTATACTGTGCGGTGTGTCATTCCCATACTTTCACCGAGTGCGATAAGCTCTGATTTAATGTATTCGATATCAAACGGTACATCGTAAGGAGTTCTTACAGGCTCGGGAGTAGGTTCAGAAGCGGTGGTTTCCGTAGCTTCTATCTCGGATGTAGTCTCCTCGGGTTTCGTTGTATGAGGAGGATCCGTTTCCCATGTAGTCTCGGGCGGAGTTGTTTCTTCTCGATCGGTTGTCTCTGCCGTTGTTTCAGGATATGCCGTAGTTTCTTCTGCCTTTTCGGTTGGTGTGGGTATAGGTTCTTTTGGTGTGGATTCTGTGGTAGGGGGATAAGTTTCGAAAACCTCTGTTGTTGGTTCAGGCACCTCGGTTTGAGGCTCTGTTACAACTGTATGGGGTATCTCTACGGGAATATCCTCAGCGGTAGCAGTTGTCTCAGGTTCAGCTATAGTCTCACTCTTTAGCGATATCTCAGAAAAAAGCTCGCTACCGGCTGAAAAAAAAGATTCTTCCGTCGGCGCTGCAGTTTCAGGCTCCGTCGAGCTTTCAAGTGCAATTTCAATGGGGGATGTACTTTCGCAGACTACTTCGGTACGCCCACATCCGACAAGTGTTACTGCAATTAACACCAAAACCGTAATCAAGTATGTTTTTCTCATATGCACACCTCCATTTGTACCCATATTTTACGATATTCACCGTAAAACTTCAAAGGTGCGACAGAGTATATACTATCTCTTTTTCGGCTGGTTCAGCAGGTTACGAGGGGGAGAGGTGTGGAGAGGGGGAACAGCAGAACGAGTCCCAACACTAAGGTTCAAATGGGTACACTTATCCCACGGCTAGGAATTACCTGTTTTGATCGCGCTGTCTTCTGCGGTAAAGCTCAAGCGCTTTGATTATCGTATCTTCGATCTTCTGCACGGGCGTCCCCGGTGTAAAGTATTTACTGATACGTTCTGTTGGAATTTTGAGTTTTTCTTTCTGATTCGGCTTTTCCTCCTGCATTATGGACAGGATTACGTCCTCATTAAGCTTACCTTCCTTTGAGAAGTTCCGCATTTTGATGGCTTGTACATGGGACGGTGTGCAATCCTCACACTCCATAGTCTCAACAAGGCTCCGCTGTTCTTCTTCGGACAGGTAGGACAGCTCCACCGCAGGTCGCATAGCAACTTTGCCTTCGTCTACCATATCAAGAAGCTCTGGAACGAGGTTTGTGAGACGGATGAAACGTTGAATTTGAGCACGACTATCGGGACTATTGGCGGCTAATTCTTCATTTGAGCGTGTTCCTTTCAAATTCGGCTCCACTGGAGCCGAATTACTTGGTCTACCTGCTTGCCGTTTCATAGCATCCAATTTCATCTTGTATGCAAAGGCTTTCTCAGACGGCAAAATAGTCTCGCGTTGTAAATTTGAATCCACCATAATGATCGTGGCTTCATCGTCTGTAAGTTCACGCACAATACACGGCATTTCACATCCCGCAATCCCGCTTGCGCGCTTTCGTCTGTGTCCCGACACCATTTCATAACCACCGTCCGGTTTCGGTCGAATAAGAGCAGGGAGCAGAACACCGTACTGCTTCACGCTTTCCACCATCTCGGTCATGCTTTCATCCATTCTCACCTTGAAAGGGTGATTCGGGAAGTCGCTGATCTCAGCCGGGGACAGCATCATGACAGTTTCACGTTTTGCTTCGTCGCGCTCACTTTGAGTAGTAAACAGACTATCTACCGATGTGAGCAGATTTGATGCGCTGTTTTTCACCAATTTCCAACACCTCCTTTACTAAATTACGGTACGACTGTGCCGCACGTCCCCTTGGATCATGTAAATAGATACTCTTATCCGCTGTGCTTACCTCTGCAAGTCTCACGGTCAGCGGTATTACCGTATCCATAACGGGTAGGTGCTTACCGAAGTTCTCCTTAACGGCTGTTACAATGTCCTTACGGAAGTTCGTATCGTTTACCATCGTGAGAAAGATTCCTCCGACCTGCAGTTTGGGGTTTATCTGTCGTTTGACCTGCTGTACCGTACCGATCAGCTCTGTCATATCCTCGGTGGCAAGATAATCCGCCTGTACGGGAACGAGAACGTAATCGGATGCGGATAGGGCATTGATAACGAGCATACCGAGCGCGGGACGGCAATCGAGCAACACGTAGTCGTAATTATCCTTAACCTCGTCGAGATAACGTCTGAGCACCGTTTCACGGCTCATTACGTTGACAAGTCCGACTTCGACAGCCGATAGGGTACGGTTGCCGGGGATGAAATCAAATCCCTCCTTGTGTGATAAGATCTCGGCATGTTCGGAAACAAGAATACCCTCGGTCACGTCGTTAAGAACGTTTCCGAGGGTAAGTTCCATTTCATGCGGTTTTCTGTGTCCGAGCATCTTTGTGAGGTCTCCCTGCGGATCTGTGTCCACAAGAAGCACTTTTTTGCCGTGCAGCGCAAGTCCGGCACCGAGATTGTACACAGTGGTACTTTTACCGACGCCACCTTTTTGATTCGCCACGGCTATGATTTTTGTTTTTGGCATAGTAAGCCTCCTTTTTTGATATAAAAGCCACCCATCGGGGGGATGGACGGTAATGATTAAACAATATATCTGTGAAACTATCGTTTTCAATTAGGTTCTATTGGTTTAAGATTATTTTTTCTTCCTATCTCAACTTAACATAAAAAGAGAATAACATCATTAAACGCGATATGGACACTGGATACTTTTTTGGGATATAATATAGACAGAAGCTTCTAATAAATCCCCGAAGGAGTAAAACAATGTCTACATTATTTTCAGATAATTTAAGAAAATTTCGAAATCAGAAGAAACTTACACAGGAGCAGGTTGCCGAAGCGCTCAGTGTCACCGTACAAACCGTTTCACGTTGGGAGTGCGGAAATGCTCTTCCCGATGTACTCCGTCTTCCAGAGCTTGCAAAACTTTACTGCGTTACGGTTGATGATTTCTATAAATCAAATTCCGTAGCATACCGAAATTATGCCGAGCGTCTTGCGGCGGTATATAAAAAAACTGACCTTCCCGAAGATTTTCTTGCTGCCGAATTCGAATTTCGCAAGCTGATAAATTCAGATGAAATGACTATGAGAGATATGTATAATTACGCATTGCTTAATGACGTAATGTATGTGAATTCACGAAGGAAAGCTCTCGAATGGTATGATAAAATACTTTCAAGAGATTATACCGAGGACCCCAAGTCATATTACAGTGCGCTTAATTTCAAAATGAGGATCGAACGCGAAGCAGGAGGCGTCTATAATGAGATAATTCCTTATCTCAAAGATAGAGTCGAATCTGATAGAAATAATCCTTACGAATGGTCAGCGCTTTGTGAATCACTATATTATTGCGATTGCTACGATGAACTGAAAGTGACCGCAAAAAAAGCAATTGAACTATTCCCCGAGGAAGGTATTCTTTATGTTCATCTCGGTAGCGCTTACGAACATTTCGGCAGATATAATGAAGCTATAGAATGTTTCAATACAGCAGAAAAGCGCGGTGCACATGATCACTGCGGGCTTTCAAACAAAGCCATATGCTACGATATCTATATGTGTGAATACGAGAAATCCTATAACTCGTGGCTCGAGCTTGCTAATCTCTACAAAAATGAGGGGCTTGAAAACGAGGCTGAAATGG
>JAFUPK010000154.1 GCA_017481265.1 Clostridia bacterium | reverse complement strand
TGTGCGGTGTGTTGACATACACGGTTCTAAAAGCCTTCGCTTCACGTAACCCCTATCTCTGTAGGGGCTACCCTATGTGGTAGCCCATGTGTGGGTATCTAACACCTCTCGCCATACGGTATGGCTACCGCGAATCTTCATTCCCACGTCGCTTTTCAACAAGATCCATTTTCGACTATGTCGAAAATGTTCCGAACCTCTTCACTTTTCACTCTTCACTCTTCACTTTGTCTAATGTTTCACGTGAAACATAAATTTAAATACTTTTCTGTGTCTCTTGAAACATTAACACATTTGTGGTATACTATAATCGTTGGAATCTCCCATTTTATATACCGTGAAAGGATTTTTCCTTATCTATGATAAAAAAACCATACGTTATCGCCTTTGCCAATCAAAAAGGCGGTGTCGGAAAGACTACTTCCGCAATAAATATTGCCTCATGCGTGGCTGAGCTGGGCTATAAGGTGCTCATGTTGGACTGCGACCCCCAGGGCAACACAACAAGCGGACTTGGCATCAACAAAAAGAAGGTCTCCTGCACCATGTACGACGTTCTCATCGACGGTGAATCTCCCGAAAATGCCGTCATCGAGACAAAATTCAAGAATCTCTCCGTGGTTCCCTCCACCATCAATCTTGCCGGTGCGGAATTTGATCTTATCGACGAGGAACGCCGTGAGAGACGCATTTGCGACTTCATCGAGAAGCTCGGTGATACATACGACTTTGTAATGATCGACTGCCCCCCTTCCCTCGGTATGCTTACTGTCAACGCGCTGACCGCCTCCGCGGGAGTCGTTATTCCCATGCAGTGCGAGTATTTTGCACTTGAGGGACTTTCGCAGCTCATGATCTCCGTTAAGAAGGTTAAGGAGCACTATAATCCCGACCTCACCGTTACGGGGATCCTCATAACCATGCACAACGGCAGGCTGAATCTTGCGTCTCAGGTGCTTGCGGAGATAAAGCGCTACTATAGCGACAAGCTGTTCTCCGTGACCATCCCAAGAAACGTGACTCTCTCCGAGGCACCGGGATTTGGCGAGCCCATCAATTACTACGACAAATATTCCAAGGGCTGCAAGGCTTACGAGAGCGTGGCAGAGCAGCTCGTTCGCCGCACCGTCGGCGTATAAGACAAAGCAAATTACAGTAAAGGAAGAAGAGTAAAATGGCAAGAAATAAGGGCCTCGGCAGAGGACTTGACGCAATATTCGACGACAACTCAGTAGAAAGCACAAAGAGCGACGGCGCCACCAAGATACGGATATCACTCATCGAGCCGAAGAAGGATCAGCCCCGCAAGACCTTCGACCGCGAAGCCTTGGCAAGTCTTGCGGACTCTATTGCCGCAAACGGGGTGCTTCAGCCTATCCTCGTTCGCGAGAGCATCGGCGGGATGTACTCTATCATTGCGGGAGAGCGCCGTTGGAGAGCATCAAAGATGGCGGGACTTTCGGAGATCCCCGCGGTGATCATAGACGCGGACGAGCTGGCGGCGGCAAAATACGCCATGATCGAGAATCTCCAGAGAGAGGATCTGGATCCTACGGAGGAAGCGCGCGGCTACGCTCATTTAATGGATAATTTTGGATTGACTCAGGAGCAGATCTCCGTACAGATCGGCAAATCCCGCAGTGCGGTAGCCAATTCACTGCGCCTTCTTGATTTGCCTGAGGATGTACTCCGCATGGTATCTGAGGGAACACTCAGCGCGGGACACGGGCGCACCCTTCTCGGACTTCGTGACAAGTCGAGGATAGGGGAGCTTGCCACAAGAGCATCAGCGAGACGAATGTCGGTGCGCGAGCTTGAGGCGGCTGTTAAGGCGGCAAACAAGCTTACCGCGAAGGAAGAGGCAGAGGAAGCGGATGACACTGCACCGCAGGTGAATTATCTTTCCGATCTTGAGGAAAAGGTGAGCACGAGCCTCGGCAGAAGGTGTCGGATCATCAGCACACCGAAGAAGAAAACGGTACAGCTTGAATACACGGATGACGATGATCTGCAGGCGCTTCTCACGGCACTTTGCGGTCACGAGCCGATAGTTGACTGATTTTGAAGCAATAAGTGAACAGGTAATGGACGTTTCCGTGATGGGAAACAGTATATTTGATAAAAAGGGATATAATTATGGCAAAAAATAACAAAGTAAGCTTTGAGGTAAGAGTTGACGAAACACTTTACCGCAAGCTTCTCGGTGTTGCTGAAAGAGAAAAATGCAATCTTAACAATCATATGCTGAAGCTGATCCGCACGAATGTGGAATACAGCGAGCGCATTCACGGCAAGATAGACATAAACAAATACCCGATTCCCGAGGCAACAGACGGGGAAGACAGGTGAGCTATGCTTCTTTATATAATACGTCACGGCGAGCCCATCTACGGCCCGGACACCTTAACGGAGCTTGGACGTGAGCAGGCAAAGGCGGTGGGAAAGAGGCTTTCCGTCCATGGCTTTGACAGAATATACTCATCCCCCAACGGACGTGCCCGAGAGACGGCACAGCCCACCTGCGAGGCTCTTGGCATGACTCCGGAGATACTTCCGTGGGCGAGCGAGGATCTTCTATGGAGGGATCTTGCCGTACCCGGTGTGGGATGGTCATTCAACGGGGACGTAAGGCAGCTCAGGGCGTCTGAGATGACCTTACCTGACAGCCGATGGTACGATGCGCCTGTGTTTGACGAGGCATTGGCACCTCGCGAGGGTTATGAGCGCATTGCGGCAGGAGCAGATGAGCTTTTACGTGGGCTTGGTTATGAGCACGAAGGGCAGATATACCGTATTGTTAATGGGACAAATGAGCGTGTTGCTTTGTTTTGTCATCAGGGAGTGGGAGTAACCTTGGTTTCGCATTTACTTAACATTCCTCCGTGTTTGTTTTGGACGTCCTTTGACATGACACACACGGGAGTGACGGTGATCCATTTTGAGGATCACGGATATGGGTACACGTCAGCGAAATGTCTTGTGCTGTCGGACACAGCACACATATACGAGGCAGGACTTCCCTACCGTTATTCAGGGCATAATCATGAGGATGTGCCGCTATAAAAAGATATTAAAACCATATATGTGTTATTTGTATTAAAATACACGTATATGGTTTTATGTTATTTTACAGGAGTATTTAATTTTCCACTGTAGGGGGAGGGTTTTCCCCTCCCGCTGTTCCGGCGTTTCCCGCCATACGGTATGGCTATAACCTTACGTAACGGGAGACCACAGGTCTCCCCTACGGCGGTTCTGAATTTTCCGCTGTAGGGTTTACATCTGCACAAAGGCTCACGAAAGAGCACTTGTATTTGTCGTTCGCCTGTGATATAATTGCAACAAGGATATCCCTTATAATTATAAGGATAAGAAAGTTTGAAAATAAAGCACGCGTAAAGCGTACGTCAGCTTTTTCAAACCCATTTGTGCCCCCGCGCCAAAAGGCGGGCGGCATTTTTCTCAGCCTCAAGGCTGAGAAAAAACGTCACAAATCAAAGAAAGGAATGGTCATAACAATGAACATACTTTGTGAATTTTATGGGAAATAATCAAACTGTTACTCTCACAGTGCACGGAAAAAGCATCATCGCTGAAAAAGGCGCCAAGCTTTCTGAGCTTCTCGGGATCGAGATACCCTGCGGAGGTCACGGAAGGTGCGGAAAATGCAAGGTGATCGCAAAGGGCTCGATTTCACCTGTCACAGAGAGTGAACGAAGCCTGCTATCGGAGAGTGAGCTTGCCTGCGGCGTGCGCCTTGCCTGCCTGACTCGGGTCACGGGAGATGCAGAGGCGGCTATACTAAAGGAAAGCGCCGTGGCAACAGCCATATCAGATGGGTCAACAGAGAGCTTCCAGCTTCTGCCGGCATTCGACGGATGCGGCGTTGCCGTTGACATAGGCACAACCACCGTCGCCGCAAGGCTGTACGATTCAAGCGGAGCTTTGCTTGCGGATGCGGCCTGCCTGAATCCACAGACTAAATGGGGCGCAGACGTAATATCGCGGATAGAAGCCGCCATGGACGGAAAATCGGAGCTTCTTGCCGAGGCTGTGCGCTCTGCCGTGGACGGGACCGTACGTGAGCTCACGGCGAAAGCACGAAGGACCGATATCGGTCTCGCTGTGATAACGGGAAACACCGTCATGCTGTCACTCCTTACGCGCCGATCGGCAGAGCCATTGTCCCACGCTCCCTTTAAGACAGAGCACCTCTTCGGAGAGAGCATGACTGCGGAAGATCTGTCACTTTCGAGCCTTCCTGCGGATACTCCCGTGTATCTTCCGCCATGCATATCCGCATTCGTGGGAGCCGACTTGGTCTGCGCCGCCCTTGCGGTAGGGCTGTGCGATGGGGACACTGCCATGCTTGCGGACATCGGAACAAACGGCGAGCTTGCGCTGTGGCACGGCGGACACCTTACCGTGTGCTCAACTGCCGCAGGCCCCGCCTTTGAAGGTGTGGGTATATCTGCGGGAATGAGGGGCGGAATTGGAGCTGTTGACCGCGTGAGCGTGGTGAACGGTAAGCTTTTCGCTCACGTTATCGGAGGAGTCAAGCCTGTAGGGATCTGCGGAAGCGGACTTGTGGATGCTGCCGCCTGCATGATAGCCCTCGGAGAGCTTGACGAAAGCGGGTATCTTGATGATCCTGTCTGCGTGATAGCGGGCAGTGTGACTTTGACACAGAAGGACATCCGTATGCTCCAGCTTGCAAAAAGCGCAATTTGCGCGGGAAGCCTGACCTTGGCTGAGCACGAGGGTCTGTCGTGTGACAAAATATCAAGGCTTTACGTTGCAGGTGGCTTCGGCAGCTACCTGAACATGAAAAACGCCGCCTTGCTGGGGCTGTTTCCCGTGTCTCTTACAGAACGCTCACAAGCTGTAGGAAATGCCGCGCTCAGCGGAGCTTCTATGATTCTTTTAAACCGTAACATGAAGGAAAAGGCGGAACGTATCTCCAAGGGAGCACGTGTTCTCGAGCTTTCAACGAGTGAGACCTTTTCAGAGCATTATATGACGGGAATGGCTTTCAAAAGGGTATGACAGCTCGAGGCGCACTCCGTAAGGAAGTGCGCCTCAGTTATATTCGCCTTGCGGCGAGTGATATTGCTTCGCAGTGATATTAGCTAACGCTAGTGGTATTGTCCTGCGGACAGTTTAGGGGCGAATATAATATCACTGAAACCGTAGAGTTTCAATATCACTTTTGCCTTTAGGCAAAAATACCACTGCAAACGATAGTTTGCAATAGCACTTTACCCGCCGAGAAGAACACCTTTTATTTTTCGGCAAGTAATATTTTTTCAAAGTACGTAACCCACTATGACACTTTCACAATTCTTGTGTAAAGTGTCTTTTGTTTTGTTAAGATAAAAGCAGAGCGAGACAACTTCTTTACGAAGTGTCTCGCTCTGCAGGTGTGCCGTTTTTCATTCTGTTATTCAATGTGCCTCGGGGCCGAAAATGTGATACTTTCCCGATTTCAGTATGCTGACAAGCTGTGCCGCATCGGTTATGGGCACGTCCGTCATGATGCCCGAGGAAGGGGTCTGCTCGGCATCGTGATGGTCGCTTCCGGCGGTAAGTATCTTCCCCTCACCGCCGATGCTCTTGGCAACAAGCATGGCTATATCGTTGTGGTTCGGGTGATTCACATGGGTGTTCAGCACCTCGTAGCCGTCGACCCAGTGCGGTCTCACGAGAGTTACCTCAAATCTCATGGGATGCGCCTGAATGAGAAGGCATCCGTTTGCCGAAAGATGATCGTGGATCTCATAGATCGGCATATCGAATATGTTCGGAATGGCGTACAGAACCTCGCGGGTCGCCCCGAACACCAGATAATCGTTGCCCGTGTGCTTTACGTTCAGCTCAATTCCCGGGATAACGTTAATCCGCCCCTCAACGAGCTTTGCGACATTTTCAGCTACCTCAAAATGACGGTCGACGTACTCTTCGTAGGAAAGATCCGAGTGCTTGAGATCACCGTGTGTAAAGTGGTTGGTTATCACCACGGAGGTGTAGCCGAGATCGACATATCGCTTAACTGTATCTGCGGCACTTTCGGAGGAGCATAGGCTGAGCTCCGAGGTGTGGCAGTGCAGGTCTGTCTTATACATATAATACCTTCGCTTTCCTTATCCGGATCAAAGCTTGCTGATGCTCTCAAAGGTGTCCTTCAGCACAGCGGCAGGATCAAGCTTTTCCATATAGATTATGGGATGCCGTGTTGCGTCAAAGGCGTAGCTTCTGGAATCGGCAAAGATGGGCGCGGGAATTATGGAATACTCAAATGCTTCGGGAACCGAGATGACGGCAGGTGCGGCAACGTCCCAGATTATGCGGACGAAGCGTCCGGAATACGCTACGGTCTCGGCGCGGAACTCATCGGGAAGAGTGTCGCGGAAGAATACGCACGCGTCGGAGTCTCCCTTTATGTACTTAAGCTCCTCATCGGTAGCGCGGAGCACCTGTGTTCCGTGACCTAAGTCTCCTATGGCGGGAAGGAGGATGAGATTTGCACCGCTGTTCAAAAGGATCTGACCTGCTCTGTAGTCCTGAACAAGGTTAAACTCATAGAGCTCGGTGAACTCAAGGCACATACCGCCCAGCCATACAACGCAGATGTTCTCCTTGATGGAGGGATCGATCATGATCGCGCTGGCTACATTGGTGCAGGCTCCTGTGGTGAGGATGTATACCATCTCGTCGGACTCGTGAGCTACCTTTATGATGTTTCTTACCGCGGGGCTGTCAACAGGGGCAAAGCCGCTGCTCTCCGAGATAGGTGTGGGGCATCCGCGGAAGGTCTCTACCGTGCCCTCGCGATGGCAGACCTTCAGCACTCTGCCGATCTCCTCATAGCTCTTCTCCATTCCGTCTGCAAAGCTTTCGCTTCTTTGATTGTGGAAAAGTGCGGCGTTGATGGCAACCACGTCCATTCTGTCGCTTCCGAGAGCGTAGGCGATGGCGTACTGGTCGTCCATCTCGTTGTATGTGTCCGAGTCAAAAATGACCTTCTTTACGCGGTCTGTCTTAAGATCGGCGATTATTTCATTAAGTGTCATGGCTTTGTCCTTTCGGTGGTGTAATGTTGTAGGGGTACAAGATAATGATAACAAAAAGTTGACCCAATGTCAATAGCAGCAGAAAACTTCGGGAGATTTTTGAACATACAAAAAGTTTTGCGAATAATTTTTCACAGTATTATTGTAAAGCTGAGCCGCCTGTGATATAATATATCCGTCGGGAGCATATGCCTTCCGAAGAATTTTAATTCAAGAAAGGAACTTAATTATGTTCTGTCCTAATTGTGGGGGAAATGTCCCCGAGAATCAGGCGTTCTGCGCAACCTGCGGTGCAAGAATGGCTCCCGCCGCACCCCAGCATCAGCAGACTCCCGCAGCTTCCGCTAAGGCTGCTCTTTCCAAGGATGCAAAGCTCGTTTTCCGTATTGCTATCGTAGCTCTTGCTCTCCTCAGCATCTTCCTCATCTTCTCTAAGGGTATCGGCATCCATGACGATGGCGAAAGCAATGTAATTTGCGAGTGGGATTACTACTTCAAGATGTGCGACAGCAGCAAGGGACTCCCCATCACATTCCAGGTGATCTCTGTTGTATTTATCGTTGCAGCGGCTGCAGCTATCGTGCTCCCCATTTTCATGCCTCAGCTTTCAAGAATCAAG
Source organism: Clostridia bacterium (assembly GCA_017481265.1). GTDB lineage: Bacteria > Bacillota > Clostridia > Oscillospirales > CAG-272 > RUG11130. Next base: position 696 of record JAFUPK010000154.1, on the reverse strand, counting down.
TACTATGACCTTATTCCCGGCGCTGTTGCAATTCTCAACCTCCTTCTTTACGTGATCATGCTCATCGTTGCACTTGTTATTTTTGAGGGTTACGGTGATGCAGGTGCACATCCTGCTTCCGCAAGCTGGTTCTACATCATTGATATGATCGCTATTATCATTCTCTCCTTCAAGATGAACAAGGCTGCAAAGTAATTTGCGTACATAAAAAGACCTTCCTTCGGGAAGGTCTTTTGTTTATTCGTCTTTGACGAATGTGATATATTTGCCGTCGGCAAATGCGATATTTCTAAAAGAAGCGATATATTCCGCAAGCGGAATGCGATATATTTTCATTTTCCGAAGAAAATGAAAATGTGTGGATTGGAAATAAAATATCGCGGGCAGCCATGATGTTATCCTAACGCTTTTAGAACCGTGTATGTCAGCAGACTGCACGAACGCCACGCGGTGCGATTGCAGGATTTTGAGGGGTGTATGTGCATCTCCTTCGTCTACACCGCATTTCAAGAAGCTAACGGAGCAGGAAAAGCGCGAAATAGGTGACAATGCCGTTTCGCTTTATGAGACTTTCGCGGTTCTGCGGGAGAATTTTGCGCCGCGAAGCCGAGGGGGCAAGCTTCTGGGGGTGCGGCGCGATGAGCGACCCCCTGAAGGCTTTCTTGATTCTGACTTCTTTCACGAAAGAAGTCGGAT
>JAFUPK010000153.1 GCA_017481265.1 Clostridia bacterium | reverse complement strand
TAACATTTCGGCTACGAACCGATTTGTTATCTCTTTCTGTCGTTATAAGGGTTTGGGCTTAGCCCATATTTGCGTTTGACTAGTCAAATGCGATGCTTGCACTTTGCTCAAAGCATAAATTCTCCGCTAAGAACATCACCCATTTTCTCGGCAGCTTTTTGTATTAAGCTTATCTGTCGGCAAGCTTGACGTATTCATCTATCCTTAAGCCATAGTAATCTATATCACCGTTATTATCTTTATAATTCATAAATACTATGCTTGCTTCATCTATAAGATCCTCGTCTATGAGGTAATACAGGTTTACTGTGCCTGTCTCTCCGGGAGCTAGCCTCTCACTGCTGATCTCCGTATAAACAGGGTATCCGTTTACAATAACGTGGGGCGTGCTGTCATAAACATAGTTAAACATCCCCTCCATCGTATCTCCTATATACAACAGCTCACTCGCGCTTCCCTGTACGTTTTTGTCCGAAATATTTTCCACACTGTAGGAGACCCGCACAAGCTTCTTTTTTATAAGCTCGGTCTCACCGAAGCGGTCAAGTTCTCCGTTCTTTGTACTTCTTATGATCTCGGTTCTGGGGTATTCGATAAATCTGCCTTCGGGATCCATAAATAACGATATTCGGTTTTCATCACCCTCTAAAATCATGAAAAAGCGTTCGTGATCAAAGGCTTCAGCTGAGTCGTATACCTCTGCAGAAAGAGTCGTCACTCTCATCTCAACACCGCCGAATCCGTATTCAAAGGCTTCCCCGAAGCGTCTTCTTTCCATTTTGCTTATAGGATGATATTTTTTTGCATCATAGTCATCAAGCATAGCGGTGTGATCATCAAGACCTATGGAGATACCGTATGATAATTCGAATGAATCCGTGTTCTCAAGGCGTAATCCCTCGGCAAACTTTACCGTCTCCTCCATTGATATCAGATTACCTATAGAACAAAAGACCATTATCTTTTTTTCCGCAAATTCCACGAACAGCAGCTTGTCATAGATCCTTGTCTCACCGCAGTAAACGAGCATCGCCCTGTTATCTCCTGCCATAAAGAACTTTGTCTCAACGTTTGGCGGCAGCTTTATATCAAATGCCTTCCCTTCAAGGTATCGCGTCATGAAGATGTTCATTGCGGTGCCACCGCTGCCGATCTGCTGCGGCCTGTCATATCCCGGCTCGCATTCGGTTACAGGCGGCATATACCCTCTGTAAAGAGCAAACTTTTCGTAAGGCTGTCTGTTATCGCGGTCATAATATTCCTCGAAATATTCGTTGACGTAATCCTGTTGCGACACAGTCTCTCCCGTAGCCACCTCAACGAGGATCCTATCCTCTTCATGGCGAATGTTAAACAGTCCGAGCTGTGACGCGGCTAAAACACCGCCGCTCAGCAATGTAACGGCAAGGACTACTGCCACTACTGCACGAATCATAGGTCTGCGTGCGGCACTTACCCTTGGCTTTTCCGCCATATCAAGCTTTTCAATGCTCCGAAGCAGAGCTTTCTTTTTCTCTTCATATTCCTTTGAAAAATCGTGTCTATCGTTCATATCTATTATTCCTTTCACATGAATTTTTTAAGCTGTTCTCTTGCTCTTTCAATGCGCTTTCTCACAGAAGCCTCGCTTATCTTCAGCACCGCCGCCGCTTCCCTTACCGTGAGTCCTTCGACGAACACAGCCTCTACTGCCGCGCGGTATTTCGGCGAAAGCTTTGACAGAAGCTCCTTCGTACCTGAACATATTTCATCAGTAAAGGTGTCGGGCTCATATATTCCATCCCATTTGTCACTTTCGGGAACTGCTGCCGTGTTTTTCAGCTCCCTTGCGGCTGATCGGTACATATCTATAGCTGTATTCTTCACAGTTTTCAGCACGTACGCCCGCACCGATGCACTTTCCACACTGCCTATACGTTCACGATTCCGTATCAGCTTCAAAAAGCTCTCGCTGACGGCATCCTCCGCACGGCTCTCGTCCTTGAGCACGCCGAATGCTACGCTGTACATCTCCTGTTCATAGGTCTCGTAAATGGCGGCGATCTTGTCAGCATCCTTCTCCGATCTCAAAGCCTTCACCTCTTTTCCTGTCATTTGATCCGGATCTGTATATTATAACGTTTTGCCTGCAGGATTTTGGACATTTTTCAAAAATTATTTCGTAAATCATCAAATATAATTTTGAGCGTAAAAAAATTTGCTTCCGTGTGCTTTTATTATTGAAATGGACACAAAAATGTAGTATACTATTTAGTATGATGCTTTTTTATGCGCATTTGTATCTGAAAGGAATATTATAAAATGAAAAAGAAAACAAACGACGCACTCTCCTGCCGTCTCGGCAAGGTGGGCGGGCAGGCCGTCCTTGAGGGCGTTATGATGAAGTCGGGCGAGGACACCTGCCTTGCCGTCAGAGGTGAGGATGGGTCCATCACCACGCGCAAGACCAAGTTCGTCTCTCTACGCAAGAAATACAAGATCTGCAATATCCCCCTCATCCGAGGAGTTATCAACTTCGTTGAGATGATGCGCCTCAGCATGAGCACCCTTTCTGCATCTGCAGAGATGCTGGGCATCGACGAGACCGAGCCTGAGACAAAGTTCGAAAAGTGGCTCACAGATAAGCTCGGCGACAAGCTCATGAGCGTTATCATGGGTATCGCCATGGTACTTGCAGTATTTTTAAGCGTGGGACTCTTCGTATTCCTTCCCACCAAGGCGTCCGAGGGTCTGACCTTCCTAACGGGAATCGAACACGTAGCCTTCCGTTCGGTAATCGAGGGCGTTCTCAAGATCGGCATCTTCGTTGCATACATCGCCCTTGTCGGTCTCATGCCCGATATCAAGCGTACCTTCCAGTATCACGGTGCCGAGCACAAGAGCGTAGCCTGCTACGAGGCGGGACTTGAGCTTACCCCCGAAAACGCCGCAAAGTGCACACGCTTCCACCCCCGTTGCGGTACCAGCTTTATTATCGTGATGCTTGTTATTTCCATCGTTATCTCCATGTTCATCCCCGGACGCGGCTCGATCCTCAGAAGCCTTTTCAAGATCCTTCTTCTTCCCCTTTCCGTGGGAATCGGATATGAGTTCATTATGTTCGCGGGCAAGCACGACAACTTTATCGTCCGTGCTCTCTCAGCTCCCGGTCTCTGGATGCAGCGCATCACCACAAAGGAGCCCGACGAGTCCCAGCTTGAGATCGCAATTACCGCTCTCAAGGGTGCGATCCCCGCAGAGTTTCCAGAAGCCGAAGTAAACAAACCGGAAGCCGATGAAAAGGCAGAAGAAACCGCTAAAACCGCAGGAAACGCGGCAGATGCCGAAAATGAAGCTCTGTGACATATCCTCACGCCTGCGTAATGCGGGAATAGACAGCGCCGACTTTGAAGCAAGGCTTCTTGTGTCACACTTCACGGGCATTTCCGAATCAAGGCTCATCGCAGACAGAGATGCCGATCTTCCCGAAAGCACTGCCCTTTGGGAAGCGGTGAAAAGGCGGTGTACACGTGAGCCGTTACAGTACATCCTCGGCGAGTGGGACTTTATGGGACTCACCTTCAAGGTAACGCCCGACTGTCTTATCCCCCGCGCCGACACGGAGCTCCTCTGTGAGCTTGCGATATCAAAGCTTCCGAAAGACGGTCGCGTACTTGACCTTTGCACGGGAAGCGGATGCATCGCCGCATCGGTGGCTCACTACAGACGTGATGCCGACGCTTGTGCCCTTGAAAAATTCGAACGCACAGCAGATGTGGCAAAAGAAAACTTTGAAAAGCTGACCGGCAGCCGGGTCAGACTCGTGATAGCTGACGCCACATCTTCCGCAGATGCCGAAAAGCATTTTGCAGGCGAGAGCTTTGACATGATCGTATCGAATCCGCCCTACGTTACGGCGGAGGAAATGTCGTCTCTTGAGTGTGAGCTCAGCTTTGAACCGTCGGCGGCTCTTACAGACGGCGGTGACGGTCTCGGCTTTTACCGCGCAATAACTGAAATTTATATGCCGTATCTGCGCATCGGAGGAATCTTAGCCTTTGAGCACGGATATACTCAAGGTGAGGCGGTACGAAAGATCCTCGGTGAGTCCTCCGTCACGCTTTGCGATCTCGGTGGCAATCCCAGAGTTACTTATTTTATTAAAGAATGACATGACAATCGAAAGAAAGGTTTGGTCTAAAATATGAAAAAGAACATTGTAGTCCTTTTCGGAGGCAAGTCATCGGAGTATGAGGTATCTCTTTCCTCCTCCTATGCACTCCTTTCCAACATAGACCGCGAAAAGTACAATCTATACACCATCGGCATCACAAAGGACGGCGTATGGTACCTCTACGAGGGTGACATAGAAAACATCCGCAACGGATCATGGTACGAAACGGGCAAAACGTCCCCCGTGTTCGTATCCCCCGACAACGGACGGGGTGTGATATGCTTTATTAAAGACGGCAAAGCCGAGGAAGTTAAGCTTGATGCCGTATTCCCCATGCTCCACGGTAAGTTCGGCGAGGACGGACAGATTCAGGGAATGTTCTCAGTTATGGGCGTTCCCGTGGTAGGCTGCGGTCCTGCTTCCAGCGCTGTCTGCATGGATAAGGCAATGACCAAGGCGATAGTCGGCACTCTCGGTGATGTACGTCAGGCGGCAAGCGTGACCATGCGTCAGGGAGACGATGCTGAAGATGCAGCCAATGAAGCGGAAGCAAAGCTTGGATACCCCATGTTCGTAAAGCCTGCCTGTGCAGGCTCATCCGTAGGCATCAGCAAGGTACGCACACGCGAGGAGCTTATGTGTGCCATGGATGTAGCTCTCGCCGAGGACTCAAAGCTCCTTATCGAGGAAATGATAAAGGGATGCGAGATCGAGGTTGCAGTTCTTGAGGAAGGCGGCAAGTACACCGTATCAAGACCTGCCGAGATCGACGTGGGATCCAGCGACTTCTACGATTACGAGACAAAGTACGTCAGCGACGCTTCATCTTACTACATACCCGCAAGACTGCCTGAGGAAAAGACCGCTGAGGTAAGATGCAAGGCGGAGCGCATCTTCCGCGCTCTTGACTGCCGCGGATTCTCAAGAGTTGATTTCTTCTACACTCCCGAAGGCGAGTTCGTGTTCAACGAGATCAACACCATCCCCGGATTTACGCCCATCTCCATGTACCCGAAGCTGATGATAAACAGCGGAATCTCCTACAGCGAGCTTATCGACAGACTTATTATGTCAGCACTTCGTTCTTAAAAACGAAGTGCTGAGCGATATAGATCCCGTGTGGGATTTGCGATATACGCGAAAGCGTGCGATATATCTCCGATGCGATATGCGCTTCGCGCGTGAAAATGTGATCAAAATGCTTACATACGATTCTATATATCCGATTTTTGAAAAATGGCTTGAAATATTAAGACTCAAAAACAACTGGGACATAAAGCTTGAACTGATCACAGACGAAAGCTTCCGTAAATCGGGAGATTTCAAGATCGATCCAAATGACAAAAAAGCGATACTCATGCTAAATGCCGTATCTCCGAAGCAGGAAAATACAGAAGAAGTGATCGTCCACGAGCTTCTTCACCTAAAGCTTTACCCCCTCGATCAGTTCACAGAAGATCTCATTGAGAATCATTATACCGAAGGCACTCCCACACACAACATGATCTTCAGCCAATTTATGAACACCCTCGAACAGACCGTTGAGGAAATGGCAAAATGCTTTTTGCTGCAGTATGGAGACAATAAGGAGTTGTCCTTCGGACGATGCAAAAGCGAAAAGTCATTTAATGATCTTTTCGACGGACTCAGATCTTTATAAAAACCGACCCCGACAGAATTTCAACTTCTGTCGGGGATCTCTTTCATATACAGTATAACGAGGATGGTGAATGCTTTGGATTGCCCTCATATTCTGTAAAGATCAAGCCATTCTCTAAAGAAATTGCGCCTCGGATCAGTTTTTTCGTCAGTTCAGGCACATCGTCTCTTGTCAAAGCTGTATCAACATCCATCCATAAAACTTCACTGTTTTCATCATTATCGCTTTTTGCCGTGCCGGACACATACTCTGCACGAAATGCAACATACCAATCGTGCATATTAAATCTAATACCGATGATGCTCGTCGGCTTAACCTCTATATTAGTTTCTTCAAGGTATTCACGAATCAAGGCTTGCTGAGGCGTTTCTCCGAAATTCACATAACCGCCGGGAACAATCAGCATTCCTTTTCCGCCTCCGTAAGTGTGGCGTGCAAGCAAAACCTTACCATCTTTGATTACAACACCCGTGACACTTTGCCCATAGTTTGTATTTTCATTTCCCATATACAACCTCTCCACTCAATCATTTTTCATGAGAATATAGTTTATCGTAGTATAGATCACGGGGATTCTCATGTATGTATTTTACGTGTTCATCATAATCTTCTTTATTTCTGATAACATGATCGTAAAACAGTTTCTGCCAGATAGATACTCCAATACGTTTTGTAACGTACCCCTTCATTTGTTTAACCAAACGTGACATTGTAGGGGCGACCATTGGTCGTCCGTTTACATCGGAGCTGACTCTCAAAAGCAAATGAACATGATCGGGCATAATTACATAACTATCTACTGATATGGCTCTATAAACCTTAGAAATATTATTTATTGCTTCATCCACAATAATTCCATACGGTGATAATTCAATGTCCTGCGGACGACCAATGGTCACCCCTACATTGTTCCAAAAATAGTATCGTCTCTCCGACGTACATATAGTTAAAAAATATGCTCCGCATTTACTGTAATCATAATTCTCCAAACGATTCTTCTTTCGTTTTGGTAACTCTTTTTCTATATCCATGTAGATCACTCATCCGTTTTCGGCTTTGCTATATGTGTCGGCGGAGGTGTTGCAATTATGGGTGTCGCGCCTGCCGCGGAGGTGATCTGCGCCACAAGAAGCGTGGTCCGTGCCGTCATATCCGACAGTAGTGCGGGACAGTGTCGGGTAAACTCACTCACAAGATTCACCGCTTTCCAGTCTATCTCATCACGGCGTGCAGGATCGAATCTCATAAATACGCCAAAGGAAACAGAAAGCGTAAAGAGCGCCTCAGGCTCAAAATTCAGCCTTCTGTTGAAGATAAACTTCACTCCCGTAGGCAAAAGAAGCTGTGCCACTACGGTATCGCGGCAACCGAGCTTCCGTGTAGGAGTTACGCTCTGCTCCGTTTTTACCGTCTCATAGCTGATATTCTCAAGAAACACCTTGCGCTCACGCAGAAAATATTCATTAAAATTTTCCATCACGTACTCCTTCACTTTTCATTACTATAATTCCGCTTGTTAGTCAAAATGCAGTTCAACTCGTAAAGCGCCGTTCTGTTTGAATCCCATTTCAGCTTTTCTTTCGCTTCTGCGTATGTAAGCCACACACACTCCGTGTGTTCATGAGACAGAACCATATCACCCACACATAGAAAACCGAAAGAATATTCGGGTACAACATATGTATCGGACGGCCAATTATAAAGATACTTATACGGAAAGATATCCGTTGGAATATGACACACCGACTTAAGTGATACAACATTTTCCGCTACATATCCGCTTTCTTCCCATATCTCCCTCTTTGCAGCTTCTGTCGGAGTCTCACTGTCCTCTCCGCCGCCGGCGATGAACTGCCACTGATCGAAGTCCGATCTGTGAAACACGCAATACTCGATTCCGGTTTCGCCATATCTGTACGGAATTGCAAGTATTTGAAAAGGTGCGCGCATATAATCCCTTCCTTCACTTTAATTTTATCCGTAGGATCAAATAAAAACAAATATGCCCCGCGAATGCCGATACAAGCGAAGAAGAAACCCTGCTCATGCAAGGGCGGTGCCCTCTCGTACGGTTCGTGCTCCCAGCATCCTTATACCGCAGAGGCGCAGAATGCGCGATGGCGGTAAAGGGAGGTCTGCATCCTCACGTCCGAAGTCCGGGCTCCTTTTTACTCTTTGTGGGTTTTTATCGCTTGGTTGTCGAACACCGCAGGGCGTTTTGACCGTTTCTTATTTCTCTTATTCCGAGCTAATACTATTATGCCCGGAATCAGCCTTCAGAGTCGTCGTCATAGAAAATATTTGCGAATTCATCATCAAAAATGTCCGCAACATTTTCCCACTCCTCATCGTCCTCGATGGTCTCAAGAACGTCCTCACCGTCCTCGTCAACACCGCACTTGAGGATCACGTACTCATCGCTGGTCTCCTCGCCGTTCTCGTCAACGGGTACAAGTGCCTTGTAGAGATTACCCTCGTGCTCAAGGGAACCGAGAAGAGCAAAATTAAGCTCGTTGCCCTCGTCGTCTGTAAGTGTAAAAATTTCAGGATCGTAGATTTCGTTGTTATCCATATCGGTTTAAATCCTCTCGTTTCATTTATCTTATTCTTTATAGCTATATTTTATACCAAAAAGCCGTCTTTGTCAAGATATATTTATGATGAGGCGCTAATTCTGCTTTGCCACGGTCTTATACTCGTCATAGGGCTTGAAATAAGGGCATCCCCTCGAAAAGTCCCCCATGAGATAGAGCCTGTAGTCATCCTCGTCAAGATCCGCATGGCAGACCTTCTCACCGAGACCCTCATCGTCGTCGGAAATATCGTAGTATTCGCACTCCTCGCAGATACCGCATATCTTTTTCTTTTTCATAGCATTAGTTCCTTTTTATAACTGAAATTCTGCTGTCCTTCGTGCCGCGCACCGAAGCCCCTGCGGCTGTGAGCCTTTTTATTTCTGCAATTACGGTCGCATCAACGGTCTCACCCGGCACAAGAAGCGGCACTCCCGGCGGATAGGCGTAAACATAAGCGGCAGATATACGTCCATCTGCATCGGCAAGACAGATCTCCTCAGCTTCTGCCGTTGCAGCTTCTGCGGCGCTAAGCTTCTGCTTCGGCAAGTACAGCGTCCCCTTACCGATATGCGCAGTATTTCCAAACGAAATACCCGACAGCGCATCCGCAAAGCGTGACAGACTCGCTTCCGTGTCTCCCGCACCTGTCATGGCAACGGCATAGGACACCGATGCCATCTCAAGCTCAACCTTTCTTTGGCGTAAGCGCTTCATGATACCGAATCCATCACCTGTGAGCACAAGCTTTGAAACATCGTAAGCAAATACTCCCTCTTCTGTGTCAAACAGGCGCACGTTTTCCATCCCCCGCATACGATTCCGTGTATTCTCCACAGCAAGCCGCCACACCCTAAGGCACTCTTTTCCCTCATCCGACAGAAGAAAGCGTACACATCCGTCAATGGAAGCGGAAAGGAGATACGAAGGACTGCTTGACTGGAAGATAGCCATCTGCCGTCTAAGCTCACGCGGCGACACAAGGCTTCCGCTTACGTGAAGGATCGCCGTCTGTGTCAGCGACGGAAGCGTCTTGTGGAGACTCTGTATAACCACATCAGCACCGCAAAGCACCGCGCCGCGCTCAAAGATACCGTAAAGTGACAGATGGGCACCGTGAGCCTCATCGACGATCAGCGGTACATTTCTTTCGTGACAGATCGCGGCTATTGAAGCTATATCGGAAATAACGCCCTCATAAGTGGGACTTGTGAGAACAACAGCTGCCGCTGCAGGCGCTCGGTCAAGGGCACATCTCACACTTTCGGGAGTTACCGATGCCGCAAAGCCTGCTGATGTAAGACTCGGTGATATATACTCGGCCTTACACGCGCACAGCTCCAAGCCGTGATACACAGACTTGTGGCAGTTTCGCGCGGTGATGACGGTCCGTCCCGCTTTGCATCCCGTTACGGTACGGATAGCCGCAAGGATCGCGCAGGTGCTTCCATTCACGGAGAACACCGATTCCCTGCTCTGCCAAAGCTTTGACGCAATATCCTCAGACTCAGCGAAAATGTCCTCGGGAGAGTTAAGGTCGTCAAAAGAGTCGATCTCCGTTATGTCAAGTCCCGAAGCCAAGGCTGCAAGATGCGGAAAAGCTGAAATATTTCGTTTATGCCCCGGCATATGCATGGGAAGCGCGGTGCTGTCTGCATAATGCTCAAGCATTTTATAAAGTGCCTTTCGTCCCATATCTGTCCGACTCCTTTTCTCCTTGCACTTCTCTTATAAAAGCAGCCGGATTCTCCCAGAAGAGAGAATCCGGAAAGTGTTTCGTCAGTTGATCTTGAGAAGCTCCATCTGTCCGGGAGCAAGCCAGATCTCGTTTGTGGTAACGGTGCCTGTTCTGTCGCCGCGGTCAAAGCAAGGCTGCAGAACCTTTCCGTTGTGGTAAACTATCTGTGCTGTCTTAACCTTATCGGTGAAGGAAAGAGTAATGGGAGCAGACTCTCTCTGGAGAGTGTTTACCACTGCAATGTAGTCATTGCCCTCAGCATCCTTGAAGAAGCTTATGAGAGCGGAACGGCTTGTGGCAAAGTCAACAAGGTCGGTAAGTCCGGGAACGAAATAGAGGTATCCGCCGTAACCTACGCCGACATTGTAGGACTCAACGTGGTCAAGATTTGCAAAGATCTCAGCATGGTGAACGTTGAAGCGCTTCTGAACTCTTGCAAGGTCGTCATAGCGTGTGGTTCTGAGACCAAACTCGTCGATGGGAGAACCGTGGTAGTCAACAGCAATAAGCTTATCGTAAAGACGGAACCATACGACAGCCTTGCATCCGCAGGCTACAGCGGTATTGAGCTGCCAACGGAAGTCGTCCTCGGTGGGAACTCTGTATGCGTAGTGAGCGCTTGAAAGAAGAGTGGACCAGATCTCGCTGCCGCACTTCTTACCTGCGTTTACAAAACGGTGGATATTCTCAAAATGCTCGTAAATACCGTTATTATCATAGGAAAGCTGGGAATACTGACCGTAGCCCATAACATCGCTCTTGGTGTAGTCCGCAAATTCGCAGATCCAGTCCTCAAGCTTCTTCTCGCCCTTGAGGAGCATGCGCTCGGTTCTCTCGATACTTCCGAGATTTACGTAAACGAGCCAGTCGGGAGCAGTCTCCTTGATAATTTTGACACCCTCAAAGTATGCCTCGTTATGCTCTGTTGCAGGCTCCTCGCCAACATAAAGACCGATAACTGCAGGGTGGGAAGCAAACTCCGCATAGATCGCGGCGATAGTAGCTCTGTACACGTCAGCGCCCTTATTGTAGTTCTCGAGATACGCCTCGTTGAACTGCATGATAACGTCCATGCCGTAGGAATGAGCGAGGTCGAGCATCTCACGGTATGCCTCGTGAGACTCGTTTTCAAAGCTGAAACGGGGAGCGATGGGAGCGGTCATGCCGCACTCAGCCCAGTCACGTACCCACTCGGGCTTGTAATTCACAAAATCGTTGTAGTTCCAAAATGTAAGCTTGATCTTAGACATTTAATTTCTCCTTAATTTATGTGTATTCTTGTTACTGCGACAATTATACCACGTCAAAATACATTTAGCAAGGAATATGAGAAAATAATTTAAAAAAAGGCATTATCGGCAAATACTTTACGATTTGTTGATTGACACTTGTCTGCCCTTATGGTATACTAAAATATATATCACAATAAATAATACAGCCTTCAGGCTTAACGGAGAATCATATGATCACAAAAAAGCTTATATCCCTGCTCCTTCTTGCAGTCATGCTGACCTCACTCCTTATCTCCTGTAACGGAAACACAAGAGAGGTAATGGAGTTGGACGGTCACTCGGTCACCTATGAGGTATACAGATATGTTTGCGTCAACTCAAGACGGGACATCGAAGCTGAGCTTGGCGAGGATGTTTGGACATCGGATAAAGCCGACGAAGCTAAAGCTACTCTTGAAGACAACATCAAAAAGAGCCTTGCTACGCTGTATTCTGTTTGCTCTCTCGGACGCGACTATGGCATTGAGTGGGACGACAGCTCCATCGAAGCCGCTGTGAAGATCGAGAGAAATGAGCTTGTTGACGAATACGGAAGCGAGGATGAATTCAAGGCGGCGCTTGAGGAAGCGGCAATGTCCGACGGAGCCTTTAACTTCATAAAGTCAAACGAAATACTCATTGACGAGGTCTATATGAAGATTGCCTATGCCGATGAAAAGAATTCCGACGAAGCATATCTCAAGGAGCTCTTTATGGGTGACAGCTTTATTCGAGTAAAGCAGATCCTTGTGGGCGGAGAAAATGCAGGCACGGATGAGGAGAATCTTGAGATCATCAAGGGCATCAAGGCAAAGCTTGATGCAGGTGAGGACTTTGACACCCTCTGCCGTGAGTACAACAACGACCTTTATATGTTCAACAACGATATCGGATACTATATCACAAGGGGTACACGTGATCTTGCCTTTGAGGATGCGGCGTTCTCCCTTGAGATCGGAGAGGTGTCCGACATCGTAAAAACAGCATCGGGCTACAGCCTCATAAAGCGTTACGAGAAGGATGAAAGCTATATCGACGAAAATATCGCCTCTCTCACAGACGAATATTTCGAAGCTCTTTACACTGCCGCTTTTGAAAAAAAATACGATTCCATCACAAGCTCAATGCCCGAGCTTCCCGATGACATTGATATTGTAGAGATCAAATAATACACAGATCAAAATTTACAGAGCACACCGCTCTTTTGGAGAATCACATGAGAAGACATCGCTATGTTCGCAGCGGATACCGCGCAGGTACTGTGAAAAAATCAAGAAAAAAGCTGCTTGTCCGCATTGCTTTCGTGCTCGGATGCGCTCTTGCTCTGACTCTTTTCTCCGTTCTTCTCGGCTCATATCTGAATAAAAAAGCGGAAGAATCCCTTGCTCTGTCATCGAACACCTCCATCACAGAAGAGACAAGCGAAAATATTGACGAGCTTTTTCCGGAAGGTGTTCCGGTCAAGGATCCTGACGAAGCAAAGCGAGAGCTGTGCGGTGCCGATATTGATATCTCTTCGGGAGACGCCGACCACCTCAGAGAACTGATCGACGGTCTGTCCGATAAGTATAATGCCGTATCCATCCGTATAACCTCCGCTGAAGGAAAGCTTGCTTATATATCTCCCGCTCTTATGGAATATGTAGGGATGGACTCTTCCCTTGCCGACACAAAGGTCACACTTGCCGGGTCTAATACGTCAGAAGACGGCGACGAAGAACCTGCTGAAGCCTTCGATACTTTTGAAAACCTGTGTGCCGTTATTGAGGCGGCTAAAGAGCGTGGTCTGCGCACGGTCGCACTGTTCTCCACAGACAGCTCATCACTTGAGCTCAGCGCCACTGCACTTTCTAAATGCGAGATCGACAGTGTTATCGCAGGCGAGCTTTTCTCCCTTGGATGCGACGAAATACTCATCGACGGTCTTTTTGAGGCCGAAGGACAGATCCCTCATGAGACCCTTAAAGCGATGATACGCTATCTTGCCGTCCTGCGTTCCCGTTCCTCCGATATGCTTATCGGAATAAACTTTCCCGATAACGTATACCTTATCCCACAGAATGCAAGCGTCATAAAGACTCTGTCTCAGTATGCCGACTTTCTTGCAATATCCATCGGCACCTCTGTCACCGATCCAAGCGAAGCATATTCTGCCGTGTATGACAATTGCTACTCGCTCAAGGGTAATTTCAGTATGTATAACCTTCGCGGCATTATCCAAGCAGAGGATACTCAGCTATCAAGTGCTATATTTGCGTCGCTGAAGGAGCTGTCCGCTAAGAGCTTCCAGTTTACTGTCTACGTTGCCGACCCTGTCTTTACCATTTCCGGTGATACTCCGTCTACAGACGGCGCCACGGAAACGGGCGTCTCGAATGACAACGCAAACAGGAAAGAGGACTACGAAAACACCGAGACTTCTGCTGAAGATCCACAATAATAGTCACTCATACTGATTCAAAAAGTCAAATTTTCTGTAAGGGTGGTACTTTTTCGGATGAATATTCCGTACATTTGCTTATCCGACCGATGCGAGATAACTGACGTTTCCGATACACTCAAGTCCTTGCCGAATAAACGAAATGGCAAGGACTTTTTGCTTCATCTGTTTGGAACAGACGGCTATGCGCAAATTGAAGAGTTTTGCCTCGGAGCAGAAGATATATCATCGCGTGTTATACCAATTACTTCGTCTCACTCTGTTTATCATGAGGCTGTACTTGTCAAATGCACTTACGGCGGAGCAATAATGTATCTTCTCAGCAAGGGCACATCACCTCTTCAGCTTGCGCTGCTTCAAAAAGAAGAGGCTCCTGCAGATGCACTTGATCTTGTTGATCACAGCATCAATATTGGCTTCTCCTGCTCCGCAGACCAAGCCTTCCGCAGGCTTTGTTCAAGGGCAGCTCAGAACAGCCTTGTGGAAGAGAATCTTTCCGGAAATGCAGGAGAAGCCATTATATCCGCAAATTATACTGCCTCTCTGCCCACATACTATTCGTCACTTTTCGGAGTGGTCACGTCTTTGATAAGCGCCATGGTATGTGTCGCTATTGGAGGAATTTGCCTTGATATGACCTCACGCACCCTCGGCCTTGAGCTGACCATATCCACGGACACCTTCATGATACCTCCTTTTACCGGAGGCTGTCATGATATCATGTCACTCTCTCCCTATCTTCGCGGAAGCAGGCAGCATCTGTCGGCTGCGCTCCTGAAGGCAGAGAGCATGGGCTTTGCGCTGTCAGCAGTATTTACGCCGGATGGGAAGCTCAGCTTTACTGTCAGCAACATTTCCCATATTATGCCGCCTCCCGAATTCAAGCTTTCCACAGATAATACGGACGAAGCGGAGCTTTGGGAAATATTATTTGATCTTATGTCATCCGCACAGGAGCAAAAGCACAAGGAAGATCAGCATTTCTCCGCTGTCCTCACCGCCGGCGATCATCAGCATGATTGAGATTATAAACAGCTCCTCGCTTCCTATTCCCTCTGCTATTGATGCAAGGATGCTGTCACTTTTGGTACATTCGGGCAACTGCTCATCGCCCACCGTTACAGGATCATCCTTGGTCTCATCATCGGGCAGGTACACCTTTTCTTTTTCAAGACATTCCGCTTCAGTTCTTCTGTGATGCTTTGCAAATCGGCTCCCGTCATACCTCGGCGGCAGATTATATCTATAAAGCTCCTCTTCCTCGGGACTTGTGAGATATTCTTCGTCTGTACATCGGTCGCCGGATCTGCTGCATCTTCTGTTTCTGCTGTACATTCGCCAATCCTCCTTATTTCTTCTTCGGAAGCAGCTCCATCAGTCCCGATAGCTTTGATAGGGTCATAAAGCTGTCTATCATTGAGCGTCTGCCCTCGCTCATAAACGGCCGCATGGCAGACAAGAGATTATTTCTCTCAGAAGATGTCCTGCAAAGCTTTCCGCTTCCGATAACTCCGTTGTCCATAAGCGGCGCCAGCGCAGTCATGATCTGCGGAAGCTTCTCCGAAAGCTGATCCGTGGACGGAAGCTGTGATACGGATGTATCGTCTTCCGCGGCCGCATCCTTTTCAGGCGCATTTGCAGCTTCTTTGGGTGCATTTTCGACACTTGCCTTCAGCTTCTCGATCATCTGCGCGGCATCTTCGCTTTTCATAAGCCTTTCTATGATTCCCGAAAGATCCATTTCTCCCTGCGGCACCTTATCACCCCTTCTTTCCTTGTTTATACAGCGTTGCAAGCTCCATGGCTCTGGCTATGTCGGCATCTGTGACCTGACTCAGCACTTTTCTCAGCCCCGCTATGCTTTCCGCTGACGGTGCTGTTCCTCCGTGTTGGCTGCCGGTAATAAGGCTCATCATCTGCATAAGCTTATCGTCAGGCAGACCGAGAAGCATATCAAGAGTCTTTTTATCAATTTTCATACTTGTGACCGTGCCTTTCTATGATTTAACATATCACTTCCGTTATTCGGTCTTTCGCTTGTATCAAGCTACTGATATCAGTATATGCCAATGTGACAATTGTGACACTCAAATTTTCGTAAAGTTCACAGACAAAAAAGTAAGCCGCAAGGCAGATTGGAGCTTCCCATGAAAATTCTCGTTTTTTCCGATTCCCACGGAAACACATCAAGGATGATTTCGGCAATTGCCGATCATCTTCCTGCGGTCGATCTTATCATACACCTCGGAGACGGAGTGCGTGATATAGAATACGTGCAAAGCATATATCCCGACATACCGGTAGTCTCTCTAAAGGGCAACGGAGAGAGCTACTCACGCGAAAAGTGCATACTTGACCTTGAGGGCATCAGAATAATGTGCATACACGGACACACCTATGGTGT
Organism: Clostridia bacterium; assembly: GCA_017481265.1. Classification (GTDB taxonomy): domain Bacteria; phylum Bacillota; class Clostridia; order Oscillospirales; family CAG-272; genus RUG11130. The sequence goes on along the minus strand of JAFUPK010000153.1, from coordinate 2,128 downwards.
AAAGGAGGACATTACGCGCGCCGCCATGTGCGCTGTCACCGATGAGTGTGATCTGCTTTTATATGGACATACTCACAGAGCTCATGACACCTTGTTCACTTCCCAGGACTCAAGACAGGTAAGGCTCTTTAACCCGGGCTCTGTTGGCAAAGGCTATCCCCCCACCTACGGCGTTTTGTATATCTCGAAAAATAAAAGCTTTTTGACATCTCACGCATATCTGTAAGCAGTATTTTTTCACTTCTCGACATACTTCTACACGCTTTACATATTATTTGTATAATATTACCAAATTCCCAAAAGGAAATTTGGTAATATTTTGTTGTCGCAGGTTCTTGATTTGTGTACCATTATGTGGTAAAATATTCTCAAGGAATACCATTATTTTACACATAAGTACAGGAGAACGAGATATGATCAACGAAATACGCGTGCTGATCGCCGACGAGAACTGCGAATCAAGAAAAAACATACGTGAGCTTCTTAGGGAACGGGGCTGCAAGGGAGTATTTGAAGCTGAGGACGGTGAGACAGCACTGCAAATGATGAAAAGCACCGGATTTGATGTGGTTATCTGCGATGCATGGCTCAGCGGAGTGGATGGGATATCGCTGGTACGCATGGGAAACGAGCTCAAGGGACACGACAGCCCGGCATTCATCGTACTGACGCAGGTGGCTTCCCAGAATATTTTCATTGACGCCAACCGTGCAGGTGCAGAGCTTTGCCTGACAAAGCCTGTGGACTATACAACCTTTACCGATCGCTTTGAAACCGTTTGCCGAAACAGAGGCTATGTGAGAAGTCTTCCCTCATCGAGAGATGACAAAGCAAAAAACAACACTCCGCCTGACATAGAGTCTCAGGTGACGAAGATAATCCACCAAATAGGTGTACCTGCCCACATAAAAGGCTATCAGTATCTGCGCAGTGCAATACTCATGACCATCGCCGACGGAGGCGTCATAAACTCCGTCACAAAGGTACTCTACCCCTCAGTTGCAAAGGAATATTCCACCACCACATCACGTGTTGAGCGTGCCATTCGCCACGCCATTGAGGTAGCATGGGACCGCGGAGACATCGACACGCTTAACTCATACTTCGGATATACCATACAGAACAACCGCGGCAAACCCACAAACAGTGAGTTCATTGCCATGATAGCAGACAATCTGAGACTCAAATATAAGATCAAATGAGCGCTTCCGTGATTGACAAACGGGAAGAAATCTGCTAAAATATATTAAACTAATTTTCTCAATTGAAAGGTACAGTCAATCATGGTACAGATCGAAATGATGGACGGCGGTATCATCAAGCTTGAGCTTGACAGCAGTGCCGCTCCCATTACAGTTGAAAACTTTATTTCTCTTGCGAAGGAAGGCTTCTACAATGGCCTCATCTTCCACCGCGTTATCAACGACTTCATGATCCAGGGCGGAGACCCCACGGGAACAGGCATGGGTGGCGCTGAGAAAAATATCAAGGGTGAGTTTGCAAAGAACGGGGTTGCAAACCCTATTTCCCACGTTCGCGGAGTTATCTCCATGGCACGTGCAAACGATCCCAACTCCGCATCCTCACAGTTCTTCATTGTTCACAAGGATGCAAAGTATCTTGACGGCTCATACGCAGCCTTTGGTAAGGTTGTTGAGGGAATGGATGTTGTTGACCGCATCGCTTCCGTACGTACAAACCTTATGGACAAGCCTATTGAGGTTCAGCAGATCAAGACCGTTACAGTTATCGACTAACCAAAAATACTCTCTCGGAGGAAACCGAGAGAGTCAGCTTGATGACAAACCCTGTGCGAAAGCACAGGGTTTGTCAAATTAAGGCTCCATGTCAATAGTTGGGGTAGATAAAAAATCAAATAAAATAAAGAAAGATAGAAAGCGATAGTAAAAAGGGGTATGAAGCGAAGCGGAATACCCCTTTTTACTATCGCGGCGCGCGCTTTGCGGAGGCGCAAAAGAGGATTCTTTTGCGGAAACGGCGGAAATTGCGAAGGCCGAAGGCGTTTCGCTTGAGTACCTTGATCTTGTTGTTGAAGCCCTCGGTGTAGGCGTTGGTATAAGGACAGTAAAAAGAGTTGACAATGGGAGAAAACCATTTCTGATATGTG
>JAFUPK010000152.1 GCA_017481265.1 Clostridia bacterium | reverse complement strand
TATATTCCTATTTACCGCGGAGATGTACAGATAGCTTTGGTTGAGACCTTTTTGTCTGTGGAAGATTATAAATATGTTCATAAGTTATATCTTTTGGATGAGTACGCCTGTTTTGCCGAGATGTTGGCTCTGTTTGTAATATATTACGCCGGGTTTGTCTATGCACAGAGATACCACATGAGCTCGGGATCATACTATGGCTATTCATGGAGCTTTTCAAGGTACAATAAAAAGTATGACCCTTCGTGGAGGGAGACGCATTTTCCTGACGAAAACTTTTTCGGAAAACTTAATGTTTTCAAATAAAAAACTCGTCGTAAAGACGAGTTTTTTATTATTTCTGTTACCTCAAAAATATACGGAGTATGCTTTCGAGGGTTTCTTCGAGTTTAGTGATGTGACTATGGATCAATATCACTTTCCGAACATTCCGCGGAAACGGCGGAAGTAGATGATAAAAAATCTTGTAAGGAGCACGTCGTACAGGACAAAGCAGGCTGTGCCCAGGGTGAAGGCGATGGGGATGAGGAATTTGCCTGCTTCTGCGGGGACAAAGATGTATAAAGAAAGAACGTACAGCCCGATGGAGATAAAGATGGCGACAAGCTTTAAAAGCCATGTCCGTATACCGCCCAGCTTTTCTGCGGCAGGCTTGAGCAGAGGATAAAACCCTCCGACGGCGGCATAAAGCACGCAGACGGTTTTATCGTGGAGTAAAACTGCACACAGCACGGTGCAGACCGCAACAGAGCAGGAGCTCATGCGTACTCCCGTCTCTGCGGCAAGAAGCATGGTCACGATTCCGCACAGGACCACAGCCGACATATCAAGAACGGCGGTGACTGTACCGAGCCAAAGAAGGACTACGGAGAGGGCGGCACCCATGGCACAAATTGCGATACGCTTTGTATTCGAACGTTTTTTCATTTTATTTAACAGCAGCTTCCTCCGCAGCAGTCGCAGCAGGCATCCATAATAAGCAGACTTGTACAGATGCTGCAGCAGTCGGGATCGTTTGACCCGGAGGACTGACGGTATGAGCCGCCGAAGGAGCCTGCCTGATAGCGGAGATTGTTCTTGGCGTTGCGGTACTCAACATTCTGGGGATCGAGGTAGCAGGCAGTTTCGATGTGCTTTTGCGCGTCATAGAAATAGCCTCTGCGGCTGAGAAGGACTCCCTTAAGGAAGTTCCACTCGGCACCTCGGTCACCTGAGGGGGTAGAGTCAATAATAAGCTCGGCGTCGGAGTATTTGCCTTCGGAAATAAGCCTTCGCACTTCAGCAAAGGAGGTTATGCCGGAGTAGGTGTAGGAGGAATACTTTGATGAGCTTCCGCCTGCGGCACGCTCCTTCTGGATGGCGTCGTAGGCTTCGTTGACCTCCTTCATCTTTTCCTCTACCAGGTCTGCGAGGGGATTTCCCGCGTAATTATCGGGGTGATACTTGCGGGCAAGCTCGCGGTATGCTTTTTTTATCTCATCGTCTGTGGCGTTACGGTTGACGCCGAGGACGGAATAAGGATCTTTTGCCATTGTTATGATCCAGCCTTTACTTTGGATTTTTATTATCGTTGGGGTTATTGCGGCGTTGATTCTTCCATACCGCATCTGCGCCTCAAAATACTTCTCAGTATTTCAGGCATTCCCATGTACAGTATATTTCTGACGATCTCGGCGATGTCCCGTGTCTCGGGCAGGGCGCTGTCGCAGATAAGCTCAGCGGCTGATGCGGCGCGGTCAAGATCGAGAAGTGCGGCAGTGAGGATGCTTTCGGCAACACTTTCCGAAAGGCAGGTCTCTGTGCCATTGGCTTTCGTTACTGTGGCAGACTCGCCGTAGAGGTACAGTATGGGGTTATATCTGCCCTTCTTCTTATCTTCAAGGATATCATCGGCGGCATCGCACACGTAGATGAATCTTCCTACCGTATGCCCGAGAAGTCTGCAGATACGCTCCTCTGCACCTGACAGACCTGCGGCGAAAAGCTCGCCTGTCAGCTCGCCGAAGACCTCGGCGGTGCTATCGAGAGACGGACAGCTTTCCTTTTCAAGCTTCGCAAGAGCTGCAAGCTTTTCCTCGGTGATAACTGAAAGCTCAGCGGTGCGGTGCGAGGCGTGCTTGCTTGCGCGCTTTACCATTGCCGACACGGCAGGTGAGGCAAGATAGGCGAGGGTACGCTTTACTGCGCCCTCATCGGAGATATTGTCACGAAGCTTCCCTTTAACAAGGATCGCGCTGACACATGAGGCATACTCAAGTGAGGAAGACGGACGTACAAAGGCGCGCTTCTTTAAGGGATGAGCCATGCATCTGCCATGGGATATTTCGGGGATCTCGCCTGTGGCAAGTATGCGCACGGCGGCAAGGAACACAAGATCATAGCTTAGGGTAAAGCGGGATAGCTGACCTGTTTTTTTGCCCATGGTGCGGCAGAGACCGCAGTAGGCAGCGCGGTACAGCTCATGCTCGCGGACGCGCATGGACGGCGTGTGCACTTTAACATAGCCGAACATAGCTTTACCTCCGAAAATCAGAATCTTGCGAGGGTACGTACTCCCTCGGCGAGAGCTGTGCACAGCGCATCAATGTCCGCTTCTGTATTGGTGTGGGACAGACTGACTCTGAGGGATGAGTCGATGACATCGTCCGGGCAACCGAATGCACGGAGTGCATGGCTGAGTCTGCCTGATGAAGCTGAGCAAGCGGAGCCTGCGGAAACAAAGATACCTTTTCCTGACAGGAAATTGAGCATGGTCTCGCTTTTTATGCGGGGAAGAGTGATATTTACGATATGCGGAACGAAGGAGACGGGACGCTTTACGGCGACTCCCTCTTTTGCAAGTTCGTCCAATGAGCTTTCAAGATACCCGCGAAGCTTTTCGACCTTTTCAATATTCTCTGCAAGTCCTGCCTTTTCCTCTGCAGCCGCCGCCGCAAAGGCAGAGATTGCAACAAGGTTTTCTGTTCCCGAACGAAATCCCATTTCCTGACCGCCGCCGGGGAGGACAGGAATGATATTTTTCTTTTTTACTGTATCAGCGGATATCCACAATGCGGCGGCTCCGCGGGGAGCGTGGATCTTGTGGGCACTGACGGTCATGGAGTCCACTCCGAGAATGGAGACGGACAGCTTTATTTTCATGAAAGCCTGTACAGCATCGCAGTGTACGTGGCACTCGGGGAAGGCGGTGTGTATGATGCTTGCAGCCCGTTTCACGTCGTAGAGTGCGCCGGTCTCATTGTTCACAAGCATCATCGCGGCAAGCACCACATTTTCGGCAGTTGCGAGAAAGGTGCGCAGTGCATCAACATCCAGTTCGCCGCCCCGTGTGGGTATGCGGAATACATTCCAGCCCTTTTCTTTAAGGCGGAGCGTGGGATTTTCAACTGAGGGATGCTCTCCCTCGGTGATGATGACCGTAGGGGCTTTACCGCTTCTGAAGCGTTTTTTTGCCTCGCTGTAGCCGAGGATAGCGGTACAGTTTGCCTCGGTACCTGAGGATGTGAAGATCACACTGCCGCCGTTTATGCGCTTTACGCCCAAAGCCTCGGCTATCTTAGCACGGGACGCATCAAGCAGATGCTTGGAACGGACACCTTCGCTGTGTACGGAGGATGGGTTGCCGTACAGCTCAAGCGCCTCAACTGCGGCACGCATTGACGCTTCCGACGGCTTTGTGGTGGCGGAGTTATCGAGATAGTGTGTCATAACCATTTGATCATCTGAAGCGGAACTGAGCAAAGATATCGTCTGCTTCGTCGTTGTGCTCATCGTAGAGCTCGGGGGTCGTTGAGTAGGTGATGGCGTAGACGCTTGTGCCCTTTATTGCGGCGATCTGGCGATATTTTCTGTCTTTACCGCCAAGCTTTGCGGTGAAAACGTATTCCTTGGCATAAGCTCCGTCAAGGGTGGACTCGCGGACTGATTCTTCCTTATAGTCATCAAAGCCTGCATTGAGACCCTCAAGCTCACGCTCGTGCCATGTATCAACGGTATCGTCGGAGTATTCCAGTGTCCACGAGGAAGCAGTTACGTTTGAAAGGTCGGTGGAGGACACATGGGCTGTTGTCGCACCGGTCTGCAGGTCGATGACCCAGTCCTCGGGGATGTAGAGGTAATAGTCGGCCTTTTCACCGGATGCAAGCTTCATTCCGTCCGGGGCATCGCCCGATCTATTACAGGAAACGAGAAGGGAGCAGAGAAGAACAAGTGAAAGTGCTACAGAAATTATTTTTTTCATAACAGTACCGTCCGTATAAAAACTTTATAACCATTATTATATATCATAATATGAACTATTTCAAGGAGAATTTGTTAATATATTATGGCAAAGAGCCTGCGGGATGGATCAATATTCCGGATAGGTGGGTGGGATAAATCTCCGGGTGCCGTCGGGAGCGTACCAGTTATATTCCCGCAGCTCCCCGTTTACGAGATATCTTTCGGCGGCTGTGTTCTCCATCCAGTCTATGGGGATCATCGTGTCTTCTCCCCTCGAGTTACGCACAAGCGCTTCTCTCATGTCGCGGAGCTGTTCTTCGCCCATTTTATCGGGGTCGGCGGAGATGAAAAGGGCAGTTCCGCTTTCGGACACGGCGCGGAGCCACTGCCTGTTCTGAGTCCAGTCTATCCGTCCCGTGTGGCTTGCACAGTCAGCATCGCAGATGTAGAATATGCCGTTCTGCATCATGCGGTGAGACAGTGCGTTGACTCCGCAGATACGGGTGCGCTCGAAATAGCGGCCGCTGGTATCGTTACCTGTACGGTACAGGTGGACAAGACCTGCGGAAAGGTGAGAGGGAGTATTGCATCCGATAATAATAACGTCCTCTCCTGCCGCTTCGCGGATAGTGCGGTAGAGATCTAAGGTGATCTCAGCGCTTGTGCGGCTTCTGTCGCGGAAGCTCCAGCCGTTTTCGGCGAGGTGTGTGTCTCTCGTGCTCCCGTAGCTTCCGAAAATGTCAACGCAGGTGAAGTCGTGCTTGATGAGCTTATAGCCCCAGTCTACGATGCGGCGGGTGTCTGCCTTGACCTGCTCGATGACCTCGGAAAGGGATGGATCAAGGAGCTTAGGACGTGATGGGATCCGGAATTCCTCGCCGAGTGTCTCGTGGTGGCTGTCATTGAGGTATCTTACCCAAATTCCGGGGATAGCTCCACAATCTTTGATCTCGCAGGCGAGGCGAGCCATGTCGGGAAAGCGTTCGTTGCCGCAGTCCCACGGACCGTCACAGGGATACCTCTGCCATCCGTCGTCAATGACCATATAGGGTCTGTTTTCGCAGCCTTCGGTGAGGCTTGCGACGAGGCGCGCATCGCGGAGGATCTGTTCGTAGGAGCTGTTTCCCACAGCGTAGTACCAGTTGTTTGAGCCATAGATCATGTGCTCGGGGATCAGACCGTCGCGGCACATCTCGCGGCAGAAGAGGCGTCCTGCGGAAAATGCGGACATCTCGCGGTACTCGCCCATGGCCACGCGGCAGAGATGGGTCTCGCGTCCGCCGAGGATAACTCCGTCACCGCCGCAGCGGCAATCCAGCCAGAGGGTAACTCCGCGGGGGTCGTACTGCCAAGCGCACACTGCATTGGGGCGTACCTCAACACCGAAGGTCTCAGTAAAGCGGTCAGTATAGTCAAAAGAGCTGTCGCTTCCGTTTGAGACAAGCATATACCACGGCATAAATCGCTGAGGCACGATGCTTCGCCACTCAAGCTCACCGTAGGTGCGCTCCCAAGTATCGCCCATGACGTGAACGGCATCGAAGCGTTTTTCTGCTTCTGTGAAGTTCCAGCGCAGTCGCAGGTGGAACACGGGGGTAGTATCTGCCCGAAGACTTACAGAGATGCGGTCATGCTCTGCCTTCAGGAAAACGGCAACATCGCCATGTGACATAGTGTCGCTTACATTTAACTCTGTACCGCGGTCGATGGCACAGAAAAGCTTTATTTTGTCGGGATATCTTAGCTTCATGAGTTTTTCCTTTAAGAAATATTTACTTATTATAGGATACCACAAAAAAGAGAGATGTGCAAGGGAAACTAAAAAACCTCTTTTGCAAAAGAGCAAAAGAGGTCATGCCGCTGACAAAGGTCTTGCGCTGACAAAATGCACAAAAGTTCCCCACGACCTTTTTTAAAAGGGCGCAGGGTCTTGGGGCAGCGCCCCGAGTCGCCGCTACTTCGCTAAACGAAGTAGGGCAGAGGGCGAAATCCCCCTTATTCGTCCAAAAAGCGACCCGCAGGTCGCGCATTCCTTTTTCTTTTGATTTAGTCTTTGTATAATTTGACAAACCCTGTGCTTTGGCACAGGGTTTGTCAGTAAGCTGACCTCTTTTGCAAAAGAGCAAAAGAGGTTAGTGTGAAAGTTCAAATAGTTTTAACAGATACTACAGCTGTTTCAAGCACTTGATTATGTCAAGTGCGTCAAACAAACACTAACAATCAAAAGTCCGATTTTTAGTGTTTGTTTCGTTATTTTTTGTTCAGCCATAGGCTGAATAGAGGCTTTTATATTACGCGTCGATGTCATCAAGAGAGGGAAGAGGAATAGCAACGGGAGTTGTGGGTTCAGCGGAGGTCTCCTTTACGCTTTCTGTGCGTGAGGGACGGCGGCCGTTTCTTCTTCTCTTATTCTGGGGAGCCTTGTCTGCTCCTTCATAGGTAATGATGATCTTGCGGTTTGTATCGGAGCCTACGGAATGAGTAGATACATCGGGATACTCCTGAAGCTCGGAGTGGATGATGCGTCTTTCGTAGGGGTTCATGGGCTCAAGGAATACGTTCTTCTTGTACTTAACTGCACGGGCTGCCATGCGTCTTGCAAGAGAACGGAGAGTTTCCTCTCTCTTTGCGCGGTAGTTCTCGATGTCGACGGTGATCTTGATATTCTCGCGTCCGCTACCCTTGGAGTTGGCTCTTCTGAACAGCGCAAGGTTTACAAGATACTGAACTGCGTCGAGAGTTTCGCCGTGATGACCGATGAGGATGCCTGTATCGTCGCCCACAATATTGATAGCGGGGTAAACGTCAAGCCCTTCTGCTGTGATGAAGTCCTCGCCCTCTGCCGCCTCAAGCTCGATGGCGGTAGCGGAAAGATTCATATCTGCGATCATGGAGTTGATGAAGCTTTTTGCGAAATCCATCTCCTCGCGACTGACTGCGCGCTTCTTTTCATTATCTGTGCTCTTCTGAGGCTCAGCCTTTTCGATAGGCTTTTCTTCTTTCTTTGCTTCGGGCTTCGGCTGCTGCTTCTTCGGCTGCTGCTGAGGCTTCTTTGTCTCGGCCTTCGGCTGCTGAGGCTTCTTCTGAGCATCCTTTTGAGTGTTCTGCTTCTTTTCTGCAGGCTCCTTCTTTTCTGTGGGAGCTGCCTTTACGGGATTATCGCGACCTTCCTTTTTAGGCTCGGGCTTCTTCTCTTTCTTTATTTCGGGAGCCTTCTCGGTCTTTTCTGCCTTCTCGATCTTTTCCGCTTCGGGGGTATAATAACCGGTCTCGGGGGCAGTTTTTGACTTGTAGCTCTTTATCTCGTTTACGATAGAGGAAAGACCTGCGTCCTCCTCATCGCTGACGGTGACGCGGATGACTGCGTCCTTAGAGCCGATGCCGAGGAAGCCCTTCTTGGGAAGAGACACGATGTCGTAGGAGATCTCCTTATTGTTACCGCCGTAAAGCTTGGAGGCAAGCTCCATAGCTTCGTCAACGGTCTTGGCACTGACTGTATAAATTTCGCTCATAAAATACTTGTCCTTATAGCTTACGATAAGATTTTATTTGTTTTTCTTTCCTTCGTCGTCCTTCATCGGAGCACGCTCGATGGGGGTCTCATCTGCTGAGACCTCAGGCTCCTCATCCTCTTCCTTATCGGGGATGGCGGGAGGCAGCGGATCATCGTCGAAGTCGATACGGTGGAGACTGCGGACTGCGGGCTTGTTTTTGTTTTCGGCGTCTGTTGTCTTTTTCTTTTTGTTCTTTGCGCCGTACTCCTTTTCTGCCTGGCGGAGCTCCTCCTCAGTGGGCTGAGGAATGGGCCAGATCTTGGAGATGATGAACTTTTCAACTACGGAGATGATGTTTCTGAATACCCAGTAGCATCCGATAGCGGCAGGAACCATGAAGCAGATGTATGCCGAGAGAAGGGGCATTGTCATGTTCATGACCTTCATGCTGGTGGAGTTCTGGACATCTGCGCTCTCCGGAGGCTGATATGTGAACAGTCTCATGATCTTCGAGGAAGCAAAGCTTGCCACGAATACGAGAAGGGGAATGATCCAGAGTATGCCGAAATTGTCAAAGCTGGGGGACTCGGAAAGGTCGAGACCGAGGTTTAAAAAGTTGGGGAATTCAACGCCCTCGAGACCGGGAAATTCGGATACGAATTTCTCAATGCCGCCGCCGGAGTTGATGCTCTTGATAACGTCGATCTGCGTTGCCACCTCAAACTTTGTCATGAGGGCGGAGATAGTATCTGCGCCAACATTACAGATGTACTTGAGGGGGTTGGTGATAACGTGATAGAGAGCGAGGATAAGAGGAAGCTGGATAAGCATGGGGAGGCATCCGCCGTAGGGGCTGAAGTGCTCCTCCTGATAGAGCTCCATGATCTCCTGCTGCTTCTTCTGCATGGAAGCCTGGTCTTTTCTTCCGTCGTACTTTTTGGTGATGGCGCGTACCTTAGGCTGAAGCTTAGCCTGCATGATCTGGTTCTTCTGCTGCTTGATCTGAAGGGGAGAAAGGATGATCTCCATTATCAGGGAGAACAGAAGGATGGAAATAAGGTAGTTGCCGGAGATGGAATACGCAAATCTTAAAAGGTATCCCATGGGAACGAGTACAATATCAAAAATATTCACGTTCCTGTCCTTTCCTGCGGATGACCGCAATTATGGATTAGTTTTTGCTCTTCCTTTCGGGAACGGGGTCAAATCCGCCGCGTCCGAAGGGGTTGCATCGTAAGATGCGCCACAGAGCGAGAGCCGTACCGCACACAGCGCCCCACCTTTCTATGGCGGTGAGGGCATATTCCGAGCATGACGGCACGAATCGGCAGCACTTTGTGCCTTTTGCGGGAGAGATGAATCTTCTGTACAGCTTTATCGGGAAGGAGATGATCCTTCTCGGCAGGTACAGAACGGCTTTTAGGGCTCCTCTCAAGACTTATTCCTCCTTTTGGGGGATGCTTTTCGAGGTGAGCATATCAAGACGCTTCAGCGTGTATTGCAGGTCACGTTTTACATCCTGCATTTTCAAGACCGTGGCAGGTGTTCTGAGAGCGATAACGATGAGGTATCCCGTTTTGATGTCGTACTCTTTACCTATCTGCCTGTACGCCTCGCGGACTACTCGTTTTGCTCTGTTTCTCTGCACGGCGCCTCCGATCTTTTTAGAGGCTGAGATGCCGATGCGGTTGAGATATTCTCCCATGGGGTTTGCTTTTCTGATCCTTTCGGCGGCTCGGTCGCACAGCACATAAACGCAGACCGATCTTGCAGGGGCACGCTCTCCCTTTTTATACGCCTTTTGATACAGATGGTTTTCCCTTATCGGAAAAAGCTTCATTTTCATTTCCTTGCGCAGCACCTCTGCGAGGGATGCCCGCTTTCCTGAAACAATTTAAATAGATAGAATAATAACCTCCGCAGGCGGAGGTTATGTTGCGGCGATGTGATCCGTCGTCCGCGGCGGACTCAGTCAGAAGCTGTCCGAGCTGATCAGTGGGTGAGACGAGCGCGACCCTTAGCGCGTCTTCTCTTGAGAACCTTTCTTCCGTCAGCGGTAGCCATTCTCTTTCTGAAGCCGTGAACCTTACTTCTCTGTCTCTTCTTGGGCTGATATGTTCTAAGCATATTTAGACCTCCGATATTATTAAAACTAAATTATAAACTTATTCGCAGATAGGCACGTTATATTATAATATAAAAGGTGTGCCGTTGTCAACAGTTATTTTTTGATTTTTTCGTTTATTTTGCGGAAATGGGGTACTTTTGCATTAAAAATCCGACAAAACGGTGTGCTTTTCGTCCCAAGGGAAGCCTTCGGGGAGGGATGTGAGCAAATCGGGCGACGAAGCAAGAGCCTTTGCAAAGTCGGATTTGCCGAGCTGACCTCTTGAAAGGGCATCGGGATCGAGGGTAATACGGCAGGACCAGAGAGAGCAGATGCTTTTTGCACCTCTTCCGCCGTATTTGCCGTCGCCGAGAAGTGGGTGGCCGATGGCGGCAAGCTGACAACGTATCTGGTGGGTACGTCCCGTATGCAGACGTATATGTACAACGGTCCTTTCGGGGTCGTCATGGTGTGAGAGGGACTTATAGTCGAGCTTTGCGTGCTTGACACCCTTGCGGTCTCCCTTCTTTACGGGGAAGGATTTGTTTTTCCGTCTGTCGAAGTACAGCTCATGCTCCAGTGTGCCGTCGCCCTCAAGGGATCCGTGGCAGGCGGCAAGGTACTCCTTTTTCATGCCGTCCCCGGAAGCAAGGGCGGAAAGTGCGGCGGCGCTTCGCTGATCCTTTGCGCAGATCATGACGCCTCCCGTGGTGCGGTCAAGGCGGTGGACAGGATAGGCGCTCCACTTACCTCTTGCGTATTCGTTCAGGTATTCGAGTACGGAGGCTTCGTCGCTTTCTGCCTTTTGCGATAGGATGCCGAAGGGCTTGACGAAGGCTATGACCTTGCTGTCCTCGTAGAGTATTTTTGCGGGGATGCCGTTTATGTCAAAGGTGTTCATGGCTTTCCTCCTTGGGAAGATAAGAGAATACTTAATATCCGACGCACCTGAGGGATGATTCGGTATAGCGCAAGGGTGTATGCTGCAGCTTTACTTTGCGGTGTCCAATGTAGCTGTGAAGCTTATTATTCTGCGGGTGACAGGGCTTTTATAACAGTATACAACATGGAAAAGTCCGTGTCAAGGCGGTATTGGCGGGGTATTGGCGTGTTTTTGGTGAGCTTTTGCAATTTTTGAACCAATTTCACAAAAGGGGTTGACAGAACGCTTGTTCGGTGGTATAATCATAGCCACAACAAGAACAGACGTTCGAAATAAAACGAAAGGAGGCTTGGTATATGCTGCAGCCCTTTAGGGAAAGGGAGGTGGCGGCGGTGTGCTGTGATTGCGGAGACACTATATTTGTCGGGGATCTTGCCTACGTCATAGGTGAAGATATAATGTGCCTTCAATGCATTGGCGAATGCGCCGTCATTGCTTCCCCGAAAAATATATACGAGAACATTTGTTTCATCGAGGAGCGCAGGGAAGATGCCACAGGTTGATCTGCCTTGCGGCATGGGATATAGATCAGTTAAGAAAGGAGAAAGCTAATGAACAATACCGTAAAAAATGAAGCGAAGTCGGCTCTTCGCTTCCTCACATCAAAGCGTACGGCGGCGGAGTGTATGCGTCTCAGGGGAGACACCTTGTCTCTTGAGTCTCTTGAGGGTGAGATACGTGCCTCGGAGCTTGCGCTGTCCGGGCTTCATCCCGATGACAGATATCTGCTTGAGGAGCTTTATATCAGCCGTGACGGTGGCTCTGTGTCAAGGCTCTGCGAGCATTTCGGCTGCAGTACAAGCACGGTCTACCGCAGAAGCAGGCACGCTGTGACGGAGTTTGCCATGAGACTGTTCGGCAGGACTGAATGATGGCGGGCTCAAAGAGCAAAAAGCGTGATAGTTTGGCGAGAGCCATAGTTTTCGGTGATGCAGGGTCATCCATCGAGGAGCTCCTTGCGGCATCGGGGGTCAGCGCGGAGGAGTATGCGCTTTGGCTTGGTGACGAGAGCTTCATTTCGCAGATAGAGACTCTTTCGGCTCATGCGGCGGAGGCGGAGAGCGCCCGGGTGCTGAAGGCTCTGTCGGAGCTCTCGAAGGAGGGCGATGTAAAGGTAGTGCGGCTTTATTTTGACCTTCTTGACGAAAGAAGGCGGAGATGTGCCGAGGGGGATGCCTTTTCAAGTCTTCACGAGGAGCTTTGGGGGGATATGTAATGGTGCGCTACATATTCGGCGAGCGCCATAAGGAGTACATGAAGCGGTGTCTGCGAGCAACGGTGAATGTGGCAGAGGGCTCTGTCAGGGCAGGCAAGACTGTTGATCACGTTTTCGTTTTTGCAACTCTTCTGGAGCGCTCTCCCGACAGGCTCCATCTTGCCACGGGAGCTACTGCCGCTGCTGCCAAGCTGAATATCGGGGACTGCAACGGGCTTGGGCTTGAGGGTTACTTCGGTTCAAGGGCGCGCTGGGGCAAGTTCCGAGGCTGTGAGTGTCTGCGTATTGCCACGCGAACAGGTGAGAAGGTGGTGATCTTTGCGGGAGGGAAGAATGCGGACTCTTATAAGAAGATACGCGGAAATTCATACGGAATGTGGATAGCGACGGAGATAAATCTCCATCACGATTCAATGATAAAGGAGGCGTTTAACCGCCAGCTTGCCGCGCGTGACCGAAGGGTGTTCTGGGATCTCAACCCCACCTCTCCGACTGCCTTTATATACCGTGACTACATTGATCTTTACGCGGAAAAGACGATAAGGGGCGAGCTTCCCGAGGGATTTTATAATTACGGTCACTTTACCGTGCACGATAACCCTGCCGTCTCACCTCAGCGGCTTGCGGAGATAACAGCTCAGTACGACCCCGAATCTGTGTGGTACCGCCGCGACATTCTCGGAGAAAGATGTGCCGCAGAGGGACTTGTTTACCCTTACTTTGCTTCCCACCGAGGTGAGGTGATAATTGAAAGGGAAAAGCTCGATATGTCCGATGTGCGATTCATAAACATCGGTGTCGACTTCGGCGGAAACCGATCAAAGACAGCCTTTGCCGCCTGCGCCGTATTGAATAAGGGCGGGATATGTATGGTAGCGGACGGTGAGGTGGAGGGAAGGAAGGGTGAGATCGACCCTGTGCGTGTATGCGAGGATTTTCTTTCCTTTGTCCGTGCCCTGCGCCGTCAGTTCCCGGACGTTCTCATAAAGTACGCCTTCTGTGACAGTGAAGCGCAGTATCTTATTAACGGTCTGCGGAAATTCATGCGCCGCGCGGGCGACAGCATCGAGATCGGCGAATCTAAGAAATGCCGTATACGCGACAGGATCGACTTTGTCTGCTCTATGATGGCTCAGGGGAGATTCCGCATCCTTTCGGACTGCACCCGCGTGATACGGGGTGTGTCGGAGGCTGTGTTTGATCCTGATGCTGTCGGAGATGTGAGACTTGACAACTTCAGCTCCGATATTGACATTCTTGACGCCATGGAATACTCCTTTGAGAGATACATGAGGAATCTTATGTAGAGCTGTCCTCGGCAGGTACGGCTTCAAACTAAAAGAAAGGAATGATTAACATTTGGATAATGCAGTAATTGAATATCTTGCCGCCGCCCATGGGATAAAGGCACCCGGTGGGTTTTATGACCGGATTGCCCTTTGGGATGCGTGGCGGCGCGGCTTTTACAAGCCGTTTCACACCTTCCTTGAGGGAAGAGCGGGAGGCTTGCCCATCTCCCGAGAGCTTTACAGGCTCAATATGGCACAGAAGATCTGTGAGGACTGGGCAAGCGTCCTCCTTGGTGAGAAGACCTACATCCATTCCTCGGATGAGGCGGCTTCAAGCTGGCTTTCGGGAAAGGATGGCGAGCACGGCTTCATCGGAGAATCTGCTCTCATTCGCAGATGCTGTTCTCTCGTTGAGAAGGCCTTTGCTCTCGGCACGGGGGCGGCGATCCTTCGCCTTGACGGAGTCACCTGCGACGGCGGACGCCTTGTCAGGAGTCCCGGCGCACGTCTGCGTGTGGACTTTGTGGATGCATTCCACATCGTTCCCATTTCCGTGGGTACGGATGGGATCACAGAGGCGGCTTTTGTCTCCGAGGTGAACGAAAGGGGACGGGAGCTTGTGTATATCGAGCTGCACCGTCTTGAGCACGACGGGTATGTTATCACAAACGAATGGCTTGAAAGGCGTTCGGGTGAGCTTGTGCCCACTGAGAGGGTAGGAAATATCCCGCCGGAGATACGCACGGGAAGCCGTGTCCCTCTGTTCTCCGTGTTTTGTCCCGCTGTGACCAACTATATCGACGACAAATGCGGTCTCGGTGTATCCGTCTACGCGCAGGCTATAGATTGCCTCAAGGGCGTTGACCTTGCCTTCAACAATTTCTGCCGTGATTTGAAGCTCGGCGGTAAGAAGGTGTTCATCAACCGTTCTCTCGTTGTTCGTGATGAGGCAGGAAACGTCTTTACCCCCGACGACGTGGCACAACAGCTTTTTGTCACTGTGGGAGACAGCGACCTTGCCGAGGACACCATGATAACGGAGCACAATCCGAGCCTACGCACAGAGGAAAACTCCGATGCGGTACAGCATCAGCTTGATTATCTGTCCTTCAGGTGCGGGCTTGGAACACGCCACTATCTGTTCTCGGGAGTTCAGGGAAAGGCTCAGCTCACAGCGACACAGTACACGGGAGAACGTCAGGATCTGATACAGAACACGCAGCGCCACCGTCAGGCTCTTCGCAGATTCTTGCTCGGCATATCGCGGGCGGCGCTCTGGGCGGCAGCCGAGATACTGGGCGTACGCCTTGATGCATCTGCACAGCTCAGCGTCAGCTTCGACGACAGTTATTTTATCGACTCGGAATCCGAGCGTGAGCGTGACCGTGCCGAGGTGGCGGCGGGACTTATGCTTCCCTATGAGTACCGCATGAAATGGCGCGGGGAAAGCGAAGCTGTGGCAAAGGCAAAGCTTGGTCTTTCGGAGGCTTTATCATGAACAGGATAAAACAGCTTTTCGGTGATTCTTCCATGAGCTTCGAGGAGTTTTCAGCCGCCGCAAAGGATGCACACCTTCTTATCCTCGAAGGCGATGAGGGCTCATACGTTCCCGCTTCAAGAGAGGCAGAGCTTCTCGGAGAGCTTTCCGCCGCAAGGGACGCACACCAAAGTGAGCTTTCAAGGATCCGCGCAGAGAGTGCTTTCCGTCAGGCGCTGGTGCTTTCGGGAGCGCACAATCCGGAGCTCGCCATGCGTGCCGTGGACATCTCCGACCTTGAAGGGGACGACATTTACAAAGCGGCTGAAACAAAGGCGGCAGCTTTAAGAGAAGCTGAGCCATACCTTTTCAGAACCGTTGGAGCGCCTGTATCCACGGGGGCTGTCCACGGTTCGGTCGTTACCGACACCGACACCATGTCGGATGCGGAATATTACAGACACATAAATCTAAAATAAATCAAAACAAGAAAGGAAAAATCATATGTCCAATTCATTTATTTCAGTTAAGCAGATCGCAAGGGAGACTCTCCCCAGACTTATCGACAATCTCGTGTTCCCCAATCTCATTTACCGCGACACCCTTCCCGCAGGTGCCTCAAAGAAGGGTGACACCGTAAGCGTTCGCAGACCTGTGAAGCTTGTGGCTGAAAACTTCTCTAACGAGACCGGTGTCACATCCCAGAGCATTACAGAGGATGCTGTAAATGTGAAGCTTGACAATATTGCTACGGTGGATGCGGAGATCACGGCTCTTGAGAGTGCTCTTGACTTTGACTCTCTCACAAAGCTCTTCATTGAGCCTGCCGCGGCTGCTCTTGCGGAGAAGATAAACAGCGACGGTCTTGAGCTTTACCGTGACATTCCCTATATTGCAGGTGCCGCCGGCGAGACTCCCGCAGGTCTTTCCGACTTTGCCGAGGCGGCATTCATGCTTGACACCAACCGCGTCCCTACATCGGGAAGACGTGCCGTGTGGAGTCCTGAGGCTACGGCGGCTTTCAAGCAGATCCCTGCGCTGATCAACGCCGAGAAGTGCGGAGATACCACAGCTCTCAGAAGCGGAAGCATCGGTGAGGTGTTCGGCATCTCAAACTATATGACTCAGGCTGTACGCCGCCATCTTGCAGGCGACCTTTCCGTTACGGGCGGCTCTGTGACTGTATCTGCCGACGTTACATCCTCCGATACCGTGGTGCTCGGCGGCACAGGACTTGCAGGCTCTCTCGTGAAGGGAGACGTGCTGAAGATCGGCACAAAGACCGCAGTGGTGACCGAGGATGCTGTTGCATCGGGGGCGAAGATCACAGCCAAGGTATACCCCGCTGTCAGTGCCTCCGCAGGCGAGTCTGTGACACTTTATGGCGACCACACGGCGAACCTTGTGTTCCATCCCGGAGCATTTGCCTTCGTGACCCGTCCTCTTTCCACTCCCGCAGGTGTTGAGAGCTATGTGACCACCTACAACGGCATTTCTCTGCGTGTTGTACGCGGCTACGACATGAAGTTCAAGCGCGAGATGCTGTCAATGGATGTGCTTTACTCCTTTGCGACACTCTATCCCGAGCTTGCCTGCCGTTACATGGGCTGAGAGCTGACGTGGTGAGGTTGCTGTCATGGAGAATTTTGATTACTCATATTACAGGGACCGCTACTGCGGAATGCTCGATGAGGCGCTGTTTTCCCGCTTTGCTCCCACGGCCTGCGATGTAGTTTCTTTGCTTGTGGGCACGGACTGCGAAAAAAGCAGTGATCCGAGGGTCCTGCGAGCTATGTGTCTTGAGTGCGACTATCTGGAACGTCTGTCGCGGGATCGTATGGGTGTGAAAAGCGAGTCTCTCGGAGATTATTCCGTATCCTACTCCGACGAGGGCGAAATCGGCGGAAGCTTTTCCTTCGGATGCCCCGTTTCGGGTGAGGTCATAGCCGCGCTGACCCGCGCAGGGCTTCTTACGAGGTGGGCATGATGCACCACGCGGATAAGATAACGCTGTTCGTCCCCGAAAAGCTTTCCTCAGACGGCAGCACGTGGCGCAGATATGTTATATCTCATGTGCACATGAGGCTTCGCGGTGACAAGCACAGAAGAGAGGGAACGGTATACATATTTGACAGCTGTGCCTGTGCTTATGATGCCGCTGTGAGATGCGTGATGCCGAGGATATTTCCCGGCTGTGCCGTTCTGCCTTACGCTGATATGACCGACGAGAGTGCGGTCTGTGCATTGCCGGAGGGCTGTCTCAGGGTACTTGAAAGCGAACGCTATTCGGCGGACAGGGCATCCCACATTAAGCTTACCCTCGGCTGATATATCTACAAAGAAAGGCATACTAATGAAGATCAGAGAATCATCTTTACTTAAAAAGATAACAGCTCTGTTTGACGGAGCTGAGGAAAAGCTGTGTCCGGTGCTCACCACAGACAGCCTTCTTCTTCCCTCCACCACCGTCCGCGTGCTTTCCGCTGAGCGCGACTGCAGCTCCGGGACATCTCGGGTAATCTTTGAGCTGAAGCACCGATACCGCGATATAGACCCCTCCGACGGCATCGAAGCTTTCAGCTACCTTGAGTACCTTTGCGGCATCGCCGAGGCCACACAGCAATCGGAGGTCCTCTCCCTTGAAGGGGGAGGATCTGCCGCAGACGGCTCTGTGGCAGAGTGCTGTGCCCGTCTTGTCTACATAGGCGACAGAGCTTTAAGTCTTACGACGTCCTTGGGTGAGCTTACCGAGTGTATCAGCTCGGTGACATTTAAGGAGATATCCGACATCAGGACACGCAGGTATATCTACGGTGCTGATCCTGTCCGTGACAGAGTGGGCGGTGAGATAGCGGTGCGGCTTGTGTGTACAAGGGAAGGGGCGTCAAAGGTCAGACGCATCTTTTCCGGCAGACGCACTGAGACGGTTTTGGCTTTCGGCGGCTTTGCCATTCGCACAAGCTTCGTTCTGTCGGAGTTTTATGTGGGCGATGAGGCTTACGCTGAGCTTTTGTCCTCGGGGACCGTAGAGTACGGGGACATAAACGGGAACGGCGACTTCGTTCCCTTTGAGGAAGGAGGCAACATATGAAACGTGGGATCACCCTATGTCTCCGATCGGACAGCGATGAGCTGTGCTTTTCGGAGTCGTCGCCTCTGCGCATCGTAGCGGGAGGACTTACGGGTTTTGATTACCCTGAGACCGATCTGGAGCTTATATGTGATGCGGGAGGGAAGCTTTCCTATTTGAAAAGCTCCATGATATGCGCACGGTTTTTAAGCATCCGCTTTGAGCTTACCGATGGGGAGCTTTTCCGCAGTGTGCGTGACCGTGTAAACAGAATGATGGAGGTCGGGCGGAGCCTTACCCTTACAAGCTGCTTTCTCGGCAGAAGACGGATAGCATCAGTTGTGCCGTGTAAGGCTCCGGAGTACATTTTCGACTGTCTGTCCACGCCTGTGCAGATCGTGCTGAAGCTTGCCGCCCCCGAGCCCTTTTTCAAGGAGAGCATCGTTTACCGCACGGCTGTGCCCACGTCAAGGGCGGTCATGAGCTTTCCTGTGAGCTTCATAAAGGGTGCGGGAGCACTTACATCTCTCAGCACAGCCAAGAATGCCGCTGTTATCTACAATCCGGGTGACACCGACTGCCCCGTTACGGCGTATCTTTATGCCGAGGGGAGCGTAAGAGAACCGTACATCATGCTCGGCGACAGGAAGATCCGCCTGACAGGTGAGCTTTCCGAGGGAGACAGGGTGAAGATCGAAAGCGGAGACGGCAAGCACATTATAACGGTCAACGGCGCAGTGCGCGCAGACCTTGACCGAAGGAGCCGCTTCTTTTCCCTTGCTCCCGGAAACAACACCATAGTGGTGAACGCATCTTATGGCGTCGCGTCGCTCAGGAGCTATTTCGAATTTGAACCGAGATATCTCGGTATATGAGGTGCGCGGAATGGAGTTCTATTTGCTTAATGACGAGCTTCAGGTCGTCGGAATACTTGACCGCATTACTCATGCCCAGGTGACGAGAAGATTTTTTGCCCCGGGAAGCACATCCGTGACCACAGCTTACGGTGTGAAGCTGCCCGAGTCCGCAAGATTCCTTTTCGAGCCCGCGGAGGGAAGCGTTGCTCTTATTGAAAAGGTCGCATATCCTGTTGGCGGCACCTCTGTTATATCCGGGCGCTCAGCGGAGTGTCTGTTCGAGCGTCAGGTGCTGAAGCGTGACGGATACTTTAACGGAAGCGTGGAAAACGCCGTAAAAACGGTGCTTGCCGCCTTTGCCGTGGCGGGAAATGCTTTCCCATCACTTGAAGTCGGCAATACTGCAGGGCTTCCCGATTCGGCGGTGGTGCGATTTGAGTGGAGTGATCTCTCAAGCTGGCTTTACGCCACTCTTGGAAGGTATGGAGCATCATACAGACTCGATACCCCCGATGGAGAGGATCACTTTATCTTCAATGTGGTGTTCGGCACGGACCGCAGCTCCCTCGGAGACGGCAAGGTGGTGCTTATACGCGAGGATGACGCGTCCCTTGAGGAAACATCCTTCTCTGTGGACGAGAAGGGATACTCCAATGTGATATGCGTTGTAGGAAACGACGGACGGTACGTAACCGTGGAGTCGGGTGAATATGACGGCTTCGACAGGCGAGAGGGTATCCTTCAGGCACGCGACATATACCCTGCTTCCTATGAAACGGATGACGGATATTTTGACGCTCTTCGCGAAAGGGGCAAGGCGCGCCTTGCATCCTTCAGCGAGAGGATCATCTTCACGGGAAGCGCTACCGGACGCGGAGCGTACGTTTTCGGACGGGACTATTTTCTCGGTGACATATGCGAGCTGGAGACAAAAAGCGGTAAGACGCTCGCTCTCCGAGTCACATCGGTGACGGACGTATACGAGAAGGGAGTGCGACGTCGGTCGGTGAGATTCGGAGGTGACATTTCCTCGACGGCTGTCATTGCAGACTGACGACAAAAACAAAGTAACTAAAGTAACTAAGAAAGGATCAATAAAATGGCAATTATAACTGAGATAGATCTTACGGGAGGCCCTTACGATTCCACGGCGATCGTAGATACCGTTGCGGGATTCCCTGTGGGTGACAAGGCTGTAAGCTCCGCCTTTGTTGCATCCATGATAGCGTCCCTTATCGGAGACGGAGTTGTGGATACGGGGGATGGCGCTCTGGCGGTGGTGCCTGCCGGTGGACTTTCGGTAAAGGTAAATCCCGGCACTGCATGGGTGCAGGGATATATGGCGCGTCTTGACGGCGAGCTTACCCTGGAGCTTTCGTCAGGTCATGAGTATACTGTGTATCTCAGACAAAACTACGGTCTCGGTGAGGCTGTGATCGGTGTTTATGAGGATAATGACGGAAACATCCCCGTAAGATTCTACGGAGTATACGATATCATCCTCGGTAAGGTAAAGATACCTGCAGGTGCCCTTACCGTAAACGAGGCGATGATCACAGACACCCGCGGCGACAGCGAGCTTTGCGGATATGTGACCAGCAAGGCACGTCTCGCATAATATATATTGAAGGAATTTGATGAAAGGCGGTGGTATGGATCAAAATTATGCTTGACCCCGGGCACGCGGGGAGCTATTACAACGCATCTCCCTCGGTAGCGGGGTATTATGAGTCAAACATGACATGGAGCCTTGCCGCAAAGCTGAAGGCTTCGCTTGAGAGCTATGGCTTTGAGGTTGGGCTCACACGTAAGTCCAAGGACGAGGATGTTGAGCTTACCGAAAGAGGCAGACGCGCCTACGGTTACGATCTGTTTTTGTCCCTCCATTCAAATGCGGCTTCAAGCGAGGCGCCCGATGCTCCGTGGCTCATAACCTTCTCAGAGGATGCCAAGACCTCCCTCGACGAGCGCTCGAATGAAACGGCGCGAGTCCTCGGTACAGTAATATCCCGCGTTATGGGGATCAGTGAGCCGTTTTTTTACACGAAGAGCGTTGACTTTGACCGTGACGGCAACGGGTACCTTGATGACGAGTATTACGGCGTGCTGTTCGGGGCAAAGAGTGTGGGAGTCCCCGGAGTTATTGCGGAGCACGGCTTCCACACTCATCCGGCGACGGCAAGGTGGTTGCTTGATGAAGAAAACCTGACACTGCTTGCCGAAGCTGAGGCTGCGGCGCTGGCGGAGTATTACGGAATGAAGAAGGAGGAGACTATGAACGAGGCTGAAAAGGCGGCATTTGATACACTTTCCGAGACGGTAAGGGTGCTGAAAGCCAAGCTTGAGTCAGAGACACGTCGATACAACACAGTTGAAGAGTGTCCTGCGTTCGGGCGTACTGTAGTAAAGAGGCTCGTTGACTCGGGTGTACTGAAGGGACGCGACGGTGGCAAGCTGGATCTGTCAGACGATGCAGTCCGCATACTCGTTTACCTTGACCGAGCCGGGAAAATATAAAAATATCACCTCACAAACGTGAGGTGATATTTGATAGGTAAAGGGTAATAAGTAACAGATAAGAAGTATTGTGCATTTCCGTAAACGGAAATGCATCAAATATTGCTTTTCGCCGGCGAAAAGCTACCGGATTTATGAACGCCGGTTACAGAGAACTCAACCCACTCTGCAATATTTACAGCGTGGTCACCGATACGCTCAAAATATTTAGCAATCATCAAAAGGTCAACGGCGTATTCTCCATCTGCTTTATTTTCGGATATCATTTTTATTAACATTTCTTTCATTCTGTCGAATGCATCGTCCACAACGTCGTCGTGCTTGGCTACGGCTTTGGCAAGAGCGACATCCTGCTTTACATAAGCATCAATGCTGTCTGTCACCATTTTACAGGTTGCTTCAGCCATAGGCTTAAAGTCGGCAAACTCTGCACCTGTTCTTCCATTAAGAAACGGAATTATTTCGGCAATATCCTCTGCTTGATCGCCGATTCTTTCCATGTCGGTGATCATTTTAAGTGCGGCGGAAATCACACGAAGATCTTTTGCCACAGGCTGCTGTTGAAGCAGGAGCTTTAAGCAAATTGTTTCTATCTCGCGTTCCATTTGGTCGATTTCGTGACCCTGCTCCTTCGCTTTTATTGCGCCTTCAACATTACCGTTTAGCAAGGCTTTTGCCACACGGGCGATCAGTTCTTCACATTCTGCGCCCATTTCAATCATCTTTTTATTCAGTACCTTAAGCTGCTCATCAAATCTGCTTCTCATAATTATGACCATGCCTTTCTTTGATTTGTGACGCTTTTTCTCAGCCTTGAGGCTGAGAAAAATGCCGACCGACTTTTTGTCGGCAAGACACAAATGGGTTTGAAAAAGCTGACGTACGCTTTAAGCGTACTTTATTTTCAAACTTATCCAAACCTTCCTGTAATGTAATCCTCGGTGCGCTTATCCTTCGGCTGCGAGAATAATTTCTCGGTCTCGCCGAATTCCACCAGTTCTCCAAGAAGGAAGAATGCTGTATTATCTGAGATACGAAC
>JAFUPK010000151.1 GCA_017481265.1 Clostridia bacterium | reverse complement strand
CGCTGACAAAATGCACAAAAGTTTTGATCGACCTTTTTTAAAAGGGCGCAGGGTCTTGGGACAGAGTCCCGAGTCGCCCTCCGCAGAGGGCGAAATTCCCCTTATTCGTCCAAAAAGCGACCCGCAGGTCGCGCATTCCTTATACTTTTGATTAAGTCTTTGTTTAATTTAACAAACCCTGTGCCAAAGCACAGGGTTTGTCAGCAAACTGAGCACCTTTGCCGCAGGCAAAGGTGCTTTTCCTGTATTATATGTTTCCTGTTCTGTCGAATGCGTGAGCAAGGAAAGCCTTGGTCTTCTCGCTCTTGGGTGAACCGAATACCTCTTCGGGCGTGCCTTCTTCCTCAATGACTCCGTCTGCCATGTATATCACATGATCCGCGACACCGCGGGCAAATTCCATCTCATGTGTTACGACAATCATGGTGTAGCCGCGGTCACGCAGACCTCTGATGACGCGGAGCACCTCTCCTGTTAGCTCGGGGTCAAGGGCACTTGTAGGCTCATCAAAGCAGAGTATCTCGGGCTTCAGCGCAAGAGCACGTGCAATGGCAACTCTCTGTTGCTGACCGCCGGACAGCATACAGGGATATGCATCTACCTTGTCGTCAAGTCCCACGGTGTGGAGAAGCTCGCGGGCGGTAGCTTCTATCTCAGCATAGCGAGCCGCTTTTGCCGCTTTTCTTTCTCTGAATGACTTAAACTCTTTTTTGATCTCCTCGTCGGCAAGGAGCGTCGGAGCAAGCATTACGTTCTTTAACACCGTGTACTGCGGGAACAGATTAAAGGACTGGAACACAAGACCGAAATGGAGTCTCAAGCGGCGTTTTTCCGCATCGCTTACGCTTTTTGCCGATGCGGCATCAAAGAGCTTCTTTCCGTCGAGGACGATCTCGCCCGTGTCGGGGGTCTCGAGAAAGTTGAGCGAGCGGAGCAGGGTAGTCTTTCCGCTTCCCGATGAGCCAATAATTGCAAGAACGTCACCCTTTGCGAGAGAAAAGTCAATGCCGCGGAGGACGTTAACGTCCCCGAAGCTTTTGGTGATGTTTTTTACTTCAAGAAAGTTGTTCATACAGCATTTCCTCCCATATCAGCCGTTGTAGTAGTTCAGCTTTTTCTCGATCTTGCCGAATACGATGGTCAGTATACCGACAAAAACAAGGAAGAAGAGAGCTGTATAGAAGAGAGGCCAAATAAGACCGCGAGCGGAATAACGCTCAGCAACCTTGATGATCTCGACGCAGTTGATGACTCTTGCAAGGGATGTATCCTTGACGAGGGTGATGATCTCATTTCCCATAGGAGGTACGATGCGCTTTACTACCTGGAAGAGCACGACCTTAAAGAAGATCTGAACCTTTGTCATGCCAAGCACCTGACCTGCTTCATACTGACCGCGGGCGATGCTTTCGATACCTCCGCGGTATATCTCGGAGAAGTACGCGGCGTAATTGATGATAAAGGCAATGAGAGCGGCGGTCATACGGGAACGCATGGGAGTGCCGCCAAGCAGTCCGGGACCGTAGAAGACCACAAACAGCTGGAGCATAAGAGGCGTACCGCGGATGATCCACACAAATACCTTGACGGGAAAACTGATGATCTTAAAACGTGACATGGATCCGAAGGCAATGATAAGACCAAGCGGAATAGCACCCACAAGGGTCATGGCAAAAAGAAATGCATTTTGACCGAATGCTTCAAGCAGATCCAGCGTAACAGTTTGGATAGACATAAACTTAATACCGAGCCTTTCGATGGTAGGGCAGACACCACAATGGGGCTACTGCATGAGCAGTAACCCCTATGTATAAGGTGCGCTTGATTACTTGATAAGAAGATCCTTGAGCTTGTACTTCTCGGCGATCTTATCAATTGTGCCGTCAGCCATGAGCTCGTCGATAGCCTTCTGGAACTTCTCGCGGGTCTCTGTATCGCCCTTGCGGAATGCGATACCGTACTCCTCGGGGTTGAAGTCATAAGCGTCAACAACTACGAAATCGCTGTAGTCAGTGCCCTCACCGATGGAGCCGATAGAGAGAACGAAGTCAACGATAGCTGCATCAGCGGTGCCGCTCTTAACTTCCATGAGTGCGTTTGCCTGAGTAGCAACAGCGGTGAAGTTGCTGTCTGCAAAGTAGGAGTTCTCGGTAGCAACGGTCTCGCCTGCACTTCCTTCCTCTGCTACGATGTAAGCATCGGCAAGGTTGGCGGGATCGGAGAACTTCTCAAGGTTATCCTTCTTTACAACGAGAACCTGCTTGTTCTCCATGTAAGGATCGGAGATACCCATGTTAGCCTTTCTGTCGTCGTCAATGGTCATACCGTTCCAGATGCAGTCGATTGCACCGGAATTGAGCTCTGTCTCCTTGACCTTCCAGTCGATCTCCTGGAACTTGGGCTCGAGACCGAGCTTAGCGCAAACAGCCTTGGCGAACTCTGTTTCAAAGCCGACAAGCTCATTGTTGTCGTTGAAATAGTTCATGGGCTCAAAGTAAGTGATACCGATAACGAAGGTCTCCTTCTCGGTACCGTCGGCGTTTGTCTCGGCACCTGTTGATGCCTCTTCATTGCTTCCGCAGGAAGCAAACATGGCTGTGATGCTGACGAGCATTGCGAGAGCCATGATAATGGATAAGATCTTTTTCATAACCTACTCCTTGTGCGCCTTTGAGCGCAAAATCAAATAAAAATATAGTCTTTAGCATTTTAGAGCACTAAAGCGTTACTATGATACCACACGGAGTCGGTAAAGTCAATACCGCTTTAGCAAGTTAAAGCGAGATGTGGGTGAAGTGTTGCTTATAATGGTGAAAAAGCTCTTGAAATGGCAGATGCTTTGTGCTATACTTTTAGAATGTAAGAGACAATGCTCTTAAATTTATTATTTTAGTGAGGTAACAGTATGTTCTGTCCCAATTGCGGAAACAATCTTCCCGACAACGCGGCATTCTGCGGCAACTGCGGCACAGCCCTTAAAGCGGCACAGCCACAGCAGACACAGCAGACACAGCAGCAGTACTACGCACAGCCTAATCAGGCACAGCAGCAGTATTATGCACAGCCTAATCAGGCTTTCGCAGCTCCCTATACCGGCGCGGTAAAGACCGGTGCTCTTGTAATGGTTGCGATTCTTATTCTTTTCTCAGTTCTTCCTATAATTCTTTGGTTCTGTGAAAATGTAGGAGTTAAGGCATTCGGTAATTCTGAAACAGCTACTTGGAGTGAGCTTTGGCCTGACGGCGAAGACAGAGTGTTCGTTGAAGTATTCAGATGGATTGGTGTTGTATTGCTTGCTATCAATGCTTGTCTTGGTATTTTCACTGTTGTTACCGGCAAATATAAGGTTAAACGCACAAGATTTATTCTTTCGAGAATCGTCTCGCTGATAAACCTTTTGGGATTTGTCATCCTTTACATTGCGTTCCTCGATGAGCTTTCCTTCATGAAGGACTATGCAATCATGACATTTGGTGGAGTTATGTTCATCATCTCATGTGTGGTCCTCTTTGTGCTCCCCTTCTTTATTTCTCACGCAACAAAGCCTGCGGCTCCTGCATATCAGGCATATCAGCAGCCTTATCAGACACCCTATCAGCAGTATTGATCTCAAATGAAACTTTAAAAACATACGAAAAGCCCGAACTTCACGCAGAATTGTGAGTCTCGGGCTTTTTTGCAACTTTTTACAGCTCAGTTATTTTATATTTCGCTTGAATAACAAAGCGATTTTATTTCTCGGGATCAAGGAACTTCCAATATGTTTTGAGATAGTCGATTCCTGACCAAAGAGTCATGATGCTCATTGCCGCGATGGTTATGTAAGAGAGAAGGTGGTGGCAACGGAAAATTGAGAAGGGAAGCACCACGGGCTCAAGGAGAACGGTGACTATGCACGCCATCTGAGTAGTAGTCTTGACCTTTCCGAGCCAGCTTGCGGCGATGACCATGCCGCTCTTGCCGGCGGCAACGAGACGGATGGAGGTTACAGCAAGCTCACGGAAGATAACGAGAGCGGCTGCCCAGATGAACACTTTTCTCATGTCGGCAAAATAATCATTTGTGAGAATGCCGATCAGAGCAGAGAATACAAGGAATTTGTCAGCTAAGGGATCCATGAACTTGCCGAAGTCGGTGACAAGTCCGTACTTGCGGGCGATCTTGCCGTCGACCATGTCGGTAAGAGACGTGATGGCAAATACAACGGCGGTGGCAATGCGCATGACATTCTCGCTCATACCGGGAATGTCTACAACGAACAGAACGAGGAAAACGGGAACCATCAGTATGCGGAAGATGGTCAGCTTGTTGGGAAGATTCATTTTATTCTTTGCCATAATATACTCCATTCTTATGTAATCAGAGAACACATTCTCCGATGAGATCGTAGTCAAGTGATTCGGTTATCTTCACATCCAGCATCTCGCCTTCGTTTACCGGTCTTGAAGCGGTGAAGAATATCTTTCCGTCGATGTCTGCGGCTTCCGCGTAGCTTCTGCCTACATACGCTTCGCTTACGGGGTCAAAGCCCTCGCAGAGCACGTGGAGAGTCTGACCGATCCTGGACTCGTTCCACTTCTCGCTGACGGAGAGCTGGGTGCGCATGAGGATGTCGTAGCGGTCCTGCGCTGTCTGCTCGTCAACGATGCCGTCGAAGTCGTAAGCCGGGGTGTCTTCCTCTCTGGAGTAGGTGAATGCTCCGAAGCGCTCAAACTTTGCTTCCTTGATAAACTCGCAAAGCTGGCGGAAATCCTCCTCGGTCTCACCGGGGAAGCCTACGATGGCAGTTGAGCGGAGGACGATGCCCGGAACGGCGCTTCTGAGACGGGAAATGGCATCCTTTATGGTTTCGCTTCCGCCGTGACGGTTCATTCTCTTCAGCACAGAGTCGGAGATGTGCTGTATCGGGATATCTATGTACTTCAGCACACGGTCATTCTCGGCGATCTCGCGTATGAGCTCGTCGGTGAACTTGTCGGGGTAGCAGTAGAGAAGGCGTATCCACGGGATGCTTGTTTCTTTTGTGATTCGGCGGATGAGCTCGGGAAGCTTGTATTCACCGTAGATGTCGATTCCGTATGCGCTTGTGTCCTGAGCGATGATGTTCAGCTCGCGGACACCCATGGACTCAAGGTCCTTTGCTTCGGCAATGAGATCCTCCATAGGACGGCTTCTCATACCTCCGCGGATAAGGGGGATGGCACAGTAGGTACAGCGGTTGTTACAGCCCTCGGCGATCTTCATGTAAGCCATGGTCTCGCCCGTAGTGACGATACGGTCACCTCCGAGCTTGCAGGTGTCCTTGTCGCCGAATGCAGTGAATTTTTTCTCAGCCCCGTCAAGGATACTCTTTACAGCGTCGACTATGGCGTCGAGACTGCCCACGCCCACAAGAGCGTCGATCTCGGGAAGTTCACTCAGAAGCTCTTCGCGGTATCTTTCCGCCATACATCCTGTGACCACGATTCCCTTGAGGCTTCTGTTCTCCTTGAGCCACGCTGTGTCGAGGATGTTGTCGATGGATTCCTTCTTTGCACTTTCGATAAAAGCACAGGTGTTGATGATTATAACATCTGCGGCGGTCTCATCGGGAGTAAGCTCATAGCCTGCTGTGACGAGGTGATGGAGCATGACCTCAGTGTCACACAGATTTTTTGAGCAGCCGAGAGAAATAAAGCCGATCTTATATTTTTTCATTTGATATTTACCTTTTTTTGATAAAGTCTCGGTGCACACAATACACCATCTTTAATTATACCACAAAAAACGCCGTAATACAAGAGGGGATTTTTCGCAGGGATTTTTGAGGAAAGAGTAAAAAACACAAAATCACCCATATTGGGTGATTTTGTGAATAGCTCATTCGATTGGTATAAGTCCGCAGAACTTGAAGTTCGCTTCCCGGTACATATCGTTATAATATCCTGTGTGCTTGATTTCGGGGAGAGACTTAAACGAGCCGTCCTCGTTATATATGAAGTCAAGATTATAATCGAATGAGTTGTAGAAGCCGCAGTAATAAAGATTTGTGGCTTCGCGGCGCCTTTTTACCTCTGCGATTATAGCTTCAAGCTCGTCTCTGGAGATCTTAGCGTCGCGGATCATGTAGGGAACTGAGACCCATTTAAAGGGATAACCGTCGGACGCGTTGTAATATCCGTAGATAAACGAGCACAGCTCCCTGTAATTATATAATTTATACATATCAGTTTCTCTTGCACCCAAATCGGTAAAATACTCTTCGAGCTCATCAGGTGAGGCAGACAGGAGATAATCAAGGTCAATGTACATTGCAAGAGAGCTGTGCTCTAACAGATATTCCTTAGATAAACCGAAGTAGTCTATGAAGGCGCGAATATTATTGTATTCGCTCAAACGGCAATCTCCGCTGTCCTTTTTCGTTGATTCGATGAGCTTTTGATATTCGCTGAATCCGTCGGGTAAATGCTGTGTTTCCAAAGGAATACTGTGATATGCTCTGTGGTGCACCGTGCATATACCTTCTCCGAGAACTCGCTTGTCTGTCTCTTCGGGATCCGGATAGTCCGCGGGATTTCCCCAGTCCTCATAAACACGGCAGAATGCTTCATTCAGCTTCTGACAGCGTTCAAGCTCTGTGTCGTCTGCATCATAGTAAACGGTGATATCCTTTGTGGTACCGTCTTCATTATATAACATATCGAGATCGTAATTAAAGGAGACAAGAGAAT
>JAFUPK010000150.1 GCA_017481265.1 Clostridia bacterium | reverse complement strand
CTCTTTCATTATTTTTTCTTTTATCTAAAATAGTTATTCTACTCATAGCTAAAGCTTTTTGGCACCACCAGCACTGTTGGTGGTTTACGGAGACAAAAAAATCTCTGCTTGACCCTACGGTCCGTGCAGAGATTTTTTGTCAGAATAAAACACCCGATGCTTCTTTTTATTTTGTAGGATCATCAAAGCTGTTCAAAACAGCCCTATGATACAGAACATCGAAATTTTCATCCATATCCCACAGATAACTAAAAAAATTGATACAATAATTTCCCGGAGAGTGATGCACACATTCTGATAGTCCTTGTTTTTTGAGCTCTTCCGTGAAAAAACTTGCCGTAAACAGCTTTGGCATCCTATCGATAATGTTTTTAACAGTTTCGACCTGTTCTTCGTTTAATTGGAGCCATATAGTTGATACCGCAGGACACAACTTGACCTCTGCGTTTTCAAACTTTTCAAAAAGCTTCGGATTCTCCGCAAAATACTTTTTGATTTGTTCTTCCTTTTCAGCAGGAAGTTTCTTACATAATGCGGAATCAAGCCAGTCAAAATCTGTTCTGAACTTCATCTTATCTGTAAAACCTTTTTTTGCTATGACCCAAGAACCGATAAGATCGCCTTTATTATAATTTGCATATTCATTATTCCGTGTTTCATCGGCGAATTTCGGTTTTATGTCTATAATCTGCCAATATCCTGAGCTGTACTGGGTTATCCAGTCACCGATTTTCAAATCCATTTCTACGATCAAACCTTTCTTTTATCCATGAAATCCTTTTAGCCATGACAGATAGCCGATAAGTCAGCTCTTACTTTCCGAAAGCTTACGCACAAATTCGGTTATTTCGTTGCCGATCCGTGTCAGCTCATCGAGAAATTCTTTTGCGGTCATGCGAAAGATACCCGAGTGTACTGCAGAAAACTGCAAAAGCTTATCGTCCGTCACCATTCGTATGCTGTAATCGGGTCCCAGCTCATACATCAGCTTTTCAATGTACGTATCTGCGGTCTCATCGGCTTTTGTAAATACCACCTTGTAGCCATCGTGCATAAATTCCGTGCCCTTGCTGTCCTCCACAAGATAAGCGTCAAAAACGAGCACCAGCTCTGTCTTGGTATAAGAAACATAGCTGCTGAGCAGATTCATAAGATCATCGCGGGCTTTTTCAAGGTTATACGTAGCGGTGGCCTTCAGCCCTTCATCGCAGTGGATAAGATTGTACCCGTCAATGATCACCATGTTTCTATGGGAGTTTATTATTTTTGACTTACGTGGCTTATCCTTCTTATCGGCTGATATCCGTTTGGGCTCACTGTACCTCCTGCGTTTGATGGGTCCGTAGGTACGGAGCATTATTGCCTCAAGCTCCTCGTCGCTTATGCTGTATTTGCGCGCCAAAGCTGACGCCTTGGGGATTATCGCCACACCGCTTTGAGAATCCTTTATATCAACATCGAGATGCTTGTAGCTGTCAACCTCGCTCCAATGCACGGTAAATCCAGCGCCGTGAGCACAAAATACGGAATGTGGCGAGTTGTCCAAATCTCCTTCGGGATCGTAGCCTGCGTCTGCTATGATCTCATCCTGATTATGGCATGGCGCATAACCGTCCGACGTGCAGAAAAGCCTGCCCTCTCCGCGGGTATATGAAAGCACCTCACGTGAATAATCGTGAATAGTCGCCACGGGGGCTGTTCCGCATATTACGGTATTTTCGGTGTCAGAAGCTTCAAGCTCAAAGCTTGCAAAGCGCACCTGCAGATCGGACATGGCTCTGCCCACAAGTGAGCTTGGCACTTCAAGGCGGAACTTGTAATACGGCTCAAGAAGCGTACATCCCGACTTCATGAGACCGTGTCTCACCGCTCTGTACGTTGCCTCACGGAAATCGCCGCCCTCGGTGTGCTTGAGATGAGCCTTGCCCGCTATAAGTGTGATCTTCGTATCGGTAAGCCGTGCACCTATTAGAGTGCCGCGGTGATCTTTTTCATAAAGATGCGTAAGTATAAGCCTTTGCCAGTTGGTATCAAGCATATTATCGGGCAGGTTCGTGTCAAACACAAGTC
Organism: Clostridia bacterium; assembly: GCA_017481265.1. GTDB lineage: Bacteria > Bacillota > Clostridia > Oscillospirales > CAG-272 > RUG11130. The sequence continues at coordinate 1,577 of JAFUPK010000150.1, read as the reverse complement.
CTGTCCCCTCGGGCTGAGGCTCGATAAGAAGCTGTACCTCCGCATAGTGGCGCAACGGCTCAAAGTGACCGACGCCGATAGCTTTCCCCGCAGCCTTTTCTTTATATAGTATTTTCCCTGCTCCGAGTGTACAGTCAACCCCGAAACGGTCAATTATAAGCCTTTTTATAAGCTCTGTCTGTACCTCTCCCATAAGCCGCACTTCAATCTGGGAAAGCTCCTCGTTCCACATCAGATGCAGCGATGGCTCTTCCTCCTCAAGCTCTTTAAGCTTCGGGAAAAACACCCGTGTATCGCACTCGGGCGGAAGATTCACAGCATAGGACAGCACAGGCTCCAAAAGCGGCTTTGCAGTATTCTGTTCAAGTCCGAGCCCCTGACCCACATATGAAGCAGAAAGCCCGATGACCGCGCAGATCTCACCTGCAGAAGCCGAATCGGTCTGTTCAAACTTATCTCCCGAGTAAAGTCTTATCTGGCTTACTTTTTCTGTAACACGTGTGCCTTCCTCCGAAAGATAGCTTATCTCATCACGTGCTGAAAGCTTACCGCCGGTTATCTTCATATACGTCAGACGGGTAGACCCGATGCGTGAGATCTTATATACCTTTGCCCCGAAATTATCATCGTCATAGATTGGCGAAAGCGCGTATCTGTCTAAGATCTCAAGCAAGAAGTCAATTCCCTGCATACGCAAAGCAGAGCCGAACATACAAGGAAACAGCTTTCGTCGGCTGACAAGATATGCTATATCTTCATCGTCAATGCCCTCTCCCGCAAGGAAGCTTTCCATAAAATCCTCGTGAACGAAAGCCAGCTTCTCCCAAAGCTCTTCTCTCCCCTGAGAATCCAAAAAGCCAACGATCAAAGGCGAGAGAATGCTCGACAGCTCCTTTTCGATATCTTCCTTCAGCTTTACTGAAATATCACACTTGTTGACAAAAATGAAGGTAGGCACAGCGTAATGCTCAAGGAGCTGCCAAAGAGTCCGAGTATGATTCTGCACTCCGTCCGAAGCACTGATAACAAGTATTGCGTAGTCAAGGAGAGAAAGGGTGCGTTCTGTCTCAGCAGAAAAATCCACGTGTCCCGGAGTATCAAGGAGGATAAAATCACAATTTTCGCTTGAAAACCGTGCTTGCTTTGAAAAGATCGTGATTCCGCGCTCACGCTCGATGACATTTGTGTCAAGATAGGTGTTCTTGTGGTCAACCCGCCCCAATGTGCGGATCCTTCCCGACGTGTACAGCAATGCCTCGCTGAGCGTGGTCTTGCCGGCATCAACATGAGCAAGAATGCCTACCGTTATTTTCTTTTTCACCGCAGTCCCCCCCTTCTATGGATATATGATCTATTATACCATAAAACAAAAAATACCGCAAGCCGTATTAAAGCTTGCGTCATCTTAAACAAAGGCTAAATCAGAAGTAAAAGGGGATGCGCGACCTGCGGGTCGCTTTTTGGACGATTAAGGGGAATTTCGCACTCTGTCCTACTTCGTTTAGCGAAGTAGCCGCGACTCAGGGCGCTGCCCCAAGACCCCGCGCCCTTTTAAAAAAGGTCGATCAAAACTTTTG
>JAFUPK010000149.1 GCA_017481265.1 Clostridia bacterium | reverse complement strand
CAGCAGCGATGATCATGGGGTCGCCTGTTACGGGAGATCCGCCTGCATTGCCGCCTGCGCTCTGTGTGGGAGCCTCTGTGATGATAGTTGTGATAACCTCTGTTACAGCGTTTCCGTCTGTATCGGTTACTACATTTCCATCACCGTCTGTTACCTCTACCTCTACGCTCTCGATAGCTGTTGTTGCAGGCTGTGTGGGAGCGGGTGTGGTTGCGGGATTGTCAGATACAACAGGACCGTCTGTTACTACGGGACCGTCTGTTACTACGGGACCGTCTGTTACTACAGGAGCACTCTCCTTAACAGGCTCTGTGGAGAGGTGAGCTGTTGCATGTCTGTTGTCGGGAGAAGTCTGAACGAGCCATCCGCACTGACCGAGAGCTACGGACCAGTGGTTGTTGAAGTAAGCATCTGCGGTGTCGGTACCTGCAGCAGCACTGAGAGTGAAGCCGAAGGAAACGCCGTCAGCAGGAGCTACGTCGATGAACTCAGCGAAGGGGATGGACCACTCGTAGATTACGGAACCGTCGCCGGGGTAAGCTACTTCGAAGTCCTGACCGCCAACAGGAGCATATGCACCGGAATTACCGAGCTGACCCCAGTGACCGTTGAGGTAAGAACCGTCAAACATCTTACCGATTGCATAGTAGAGGAGGGACCAACCCTCAGTCTCCTTATGTGCACCGGAAGCGAAGCAAAGACCCATGTTGCACATGAAGTTGTCCTGAGGAACAGCGGGATCCTCGGAACCTGTGCCCTGGGGAATGTTGGTGTAGTATCCGTCGTACTCTGTGTCGCCGTAGCTGCCCTTTGCAAAATACTTTACTGCAAAGTTAAAGCCATGTGTCTCATCCCATGAGAAGTAGTACTCCATGGTGTGAGCCATTGCGTCTGATGCCATGTATACATCAGCGGTCTTAAAGTTAACTGCGAGCTCCTCAAAAGGAACCTCTGCCTTGATGTACTCGCCGCCCTCAAGGTCGATAACGCCGTCCTTCTTTACAACAGCGGGATCAGCCTTCTTAACAGTCACTTCATACTCACAAGAGGGCTTTTCCATGTAGGTTTCAGCCATTGCAGAGATAGCAAGTGTTGTGAGAAGCATTGCTGCGAGTACAAGTACTGTGATGATCTTCTTCATCTTCTTGTACCTCACAAAAAATAAAAATATTTCAGTCTTTTGACTGTTCGACTATACTTTAACATATTTCGTTGTATTTGTCAAGTTGATTTTGTATTAAACTATTCGCACGGAGCAACATTTGTCATATTGCACAAATGCATTTGCCTATATTTGTTCACATTGTCGTCAACAACAAAGAAACGAGGTACAAGTAATATTTTCTCAAAAGCTCTGAAAATTCAAAAAACCCCTTTTGCCGAAGCAAAAGGGGTTGATGTTTTTAATAAGAGATTACTTTCTCTTCTTAGCAACTACTACGCCGCAAGCGGAGATAGCAGCTACTACAGCAGCGATGATCATGGGGTCACCTGTTACGGGAGATCCGCCTGCATTGCCGCCTGCGCTCTGTGTGGGAGCCTCTGTGATGATAGTTGTGATAACCTCTGTTACAGCGTTTCCGTCTGTATCGGTTACTACATTTCCATCACCGTCTGTTACCTCAACCTCTACGCTCTCGATAGCTGTTGTTGCAGGCTGTGTGGGAGCGGGTGTGGTTGCGGGTGCGGGTGTGGTTGTGGTTACAGGTGCATCGGGAGTTGTTGTGGTGTTCTCAACAGTGGGAGTATCAACTACAGGACCTGCGATCATCTCGTCAAGGAGTGTAGCTCTTGCTCTCTGAGCATCGCCGGAAACCTGAACAAGGAAGTTCTTCTGACCGAGAGATACGGACCATGAGCTGCCTGCGTTGAAGAACTGACCAGCATCGGACTCCAGTGAATCCTCAACCTCTGCACCACCTGCGCAAGCTGCGATTGAGAAGTCAATGCTGCTACCTGCTGCAGCACCGGGGAAGTCAAACTCTGCAAAGGGGATAGACCACTCGCAGGTAACGGTTGTTCCGCTGTAGCTGATCTCAAAATCCTTGCCACCTACAGGCTCATAATTACCGTCCTTACCGAGCTGGCCCCAGTGACCGTTGAGGTAGGAGGAACCGTCGATCTTCTTACCTACAGCATAGTAGAAGCTCTGAGTATTAGCGTCCTCATCCCATCCGGATGCGAAAACAACACCTACGTTAAAGCAGAAGTTATCCATGGGAACACCGTTTTCGTTGGGAGTACCCTGCTCTACAGTGGTCTTAAAGCCATCCATGATCTGGTCTGCAGTGTAGCCGAGAGCTTCACCTGCAGCAACGGGATATGCATCGTACTTAACAGCGAAGTTAAGACCGTTTACCTCATCCCAGGAGAAATAGTACTCCATGGTGTCAGCCATAGCGTCTGCTGTAAGGTAGCAGTTTGCGCTGATGAAGTTGATAGCGAGATCGTCCTTGCTGACCTCAACCTTCTCATACTCACCCTCGCCGATGATACCGTCCTTCTTTACGTTGGCGGGATCAGCCTTTTTGATCTCGAACTCAGCCTGGCAATAACCGTTAGCAAGATAGGTTTCTGCAGAAGCAGACACACCTAAAGTAACGAGAAGCATTGCAGCAAGAACAAGTACTGTAATGATTTTTTTCATTTCTTTTTACCTCATTTGTAATAATTTATGATCAAGAAATCACAGATTAAATATATCACATGAACACTTGTATTGTCAATACTTTTTTCAAAAAAAGCAACGAATGATTGTGATTTGTCATTATGCTCAAAAACAGCATCCGAAATTTGGCGGATATGCGCACGGTTATTTTTCAAGCACTGCATCAAAATAACAGCTTCCGTCCTCGCGCTTGACCACAAGGGCAAAATAATCCTTCGTTTTTTCTCCCGTACTGCAGGAAAAGCTAAGTCGGTAGGTATTCTCAGTCTCAAGCACCTCCGTGAGAGCAATATCGACACTTCCGCTGACGGGAGCAGTCACGGGAACATATGCATCGGCTGCGCCGAGATATCGGAATATTCGTCCGTCTGCGTGGGTGATCTTAACACTTCCGCCGAAATGGGTGTACATTACGGATTCATATTCCTCCGCAGGTATCACCTCTATTACATCAATATCCGGATATTCTTCCGCTACCTTATCAATGAGCACGGAATTCCCCGCGTATTTGGCATAGCTTTTTCCGGACATATAGTTGAGCACGCTGTCGCGGAAAAGGTCTATAGCATCTCTCATACTGTCAAACTCGGGAATGATGATACTGTCCACGGTAAGCATACCGAGCTTGTCATAAAGCTCTGCAAAGGTCTCGCTGTCCGCACTCACCACGCCTATTACCTCCTCCACGGAGTAATCCGTAGTGGACACAGTCTCGCATGAAGCAAGCGAAACGGCTAAAACAGACAACAGTATCAGCGCTGTAAACCTCAGGCAGCTCACGGCGACACCTCCATTCCATCGAGAGAATATTTTTTCACAGCTTCAGCCGCTTCCGCGTACATATAAAGGGAGCCGAGTATCACAACAGGAGCATTTTCGGCAGACGCATAATCAAATGCCGCCTTGATTCCGTCCCCCACCGTTTCAAATGCTTGCGCCGCAGCTCCCGCATTGGCGAACTCCGAGGCAAGCTCTTCACTGTCCATTGCGCGTGGATTATCCGGCGTTACGCAGTACACACACCTGACGACACGCGAAATGCTTTCTGTCATTACTCCGTGATCCTTGTCAGCCATAACACCGACCACTGCTACAGGAGCATCATCTTTGAAGAACAGCTCAATATTACGTACTGCCGCCGAAACACCCTCAGGATTGTGAGCACCGTCATAAACGGCAACGGGTCGGCGTGAGAGAAGCTCAAATCTCGCAGGCCAAGCCGCACTTGCAAGTCCTTCCTTTACAGCCGCCTCGGGAAGTGATATTCCTTTACTGCGGAGTATTTTCACAGCGGAAAGTACATTGACGGCATTTTTCGTCTGGTACTCACCGAGAAGAGACAGAGTGTATCTGTCACCTTCATATTCAAAAGCAGTACCGTCAACGGAAAAGCTGCTCTCTCCGAGCTTTTCGTAATCTGCGAAATGGAGAGCCGCGTTCTCAAGTGCACATTTATTCGCGATCACTTCCCGTGCGGAGGCTGCTCCCGAGCCGAAGAGTACGCTTCCGCCATGCTTAATGATTCCCGCCTTTTCTGCGGCTATCTTCTCCACAGTATCGCCGAGGATCGCGGTGTGATCAAGGTCTATTCCCGTGATGACGGACAATACAGAGCTGTCTATCACGTTAGTGGAGTCAAGTCTTCCGCCCATTCCTGCCTCAAGTATGACAAAATCGGGGCATTTCTCCGCGTAAAAAGCAAGTCCCACCGCTGTTATAAGCTCAAACTCCGTCGGATGGTCTGCCATGGCATCCGCAAACGGACGAACTTTTGACGTTATCCGTGCAAGATCATTGTTACCGATCATCTTGCCGTTAAGCTGTATGCGCTCATTAAAGCACCTTACATATGGGGACGTGAACATTCCCACGCTGTAACCTGCACTCATAAGCACAGATGACAGCATTGAGCAAAAGGAGCCCTTGCCGTTTGTACCTGCTACGTGAATGACCGAGAGCTTCTTTTGAGGTTCTCCGAGGAGGTGGCACAGCTCACGTATCCTTTCAAGACCCGGACGGCTTCCGAGCCACGATATGGAATGGATATATTCAAGGGTCTCTTCGTATGTCATAGTAATCATTTGCCTTTCGTTCCTTTCGGCACAGCATAACGTCTGAGCTGCTCACAAAGCTTCAGCACGACGGGAATAACCAGAATATTCAGGGGGATCATGACCCCGTATTCCGGCAAACGCATGACCAGATATCCGAGATAGGTCCTGCTGCTGTACAGCATAGAGACCCACCAAGTATTGATGAGAAGCCCGAAGATAATGCTGTTCACAGATGCCGCGATCGCCGCACGGACGAATATCCACGGGCTGTCTGCACGCTGTCTGTACAGCAAAATTCCGTAAACTGCCCCCATCATAGCGGCACAAAGCGTGAATCCCGGATGGTACGGTCCGATGGGAAACAGATTTGCGCCCACAAGATCGGAAAGCCCCCAGACTGCAGCGGCGCTGACAGGTCCGAAGAGATTGGCCGCAACCACCACCGGAACAAAGCCAAATCCCAGCTTCAAAAACTGCGTGTTCACAGAGCAGAAGCGATTCAGCACCACCTCAAGGGCGATGAGCATAGCCATAATGCTAAGCTTTACGATGTAGTTTCGTTGTTTTTTCTTCATAAAAACACCTCCCGTAAAATGTGGTAACGGAAACAATAAGCCTGTCGGCTTTCCGCTAAAACATTCACGAGAGGTTCGTGTCCGTACAGCGGGATGCGATCAGCGCACCGCAGAGCAAAAGCTCTTTCGTCCGCAGGGCAACTCCCCGTCCCTCGCGGCACTTGACGCGCACTGATCTACTCTGTCAGTTTATTGTTTTCTGTCACTTGGCGGTGCAAAGCACCGCCGACCTGATCAATATATATATTATATATAATATATTGTAGATTTATTCCGCCTCGTCGGGGTCTAAGCCGTTCATTTTCAAAAGCTTACGGTTAAACTCTTCAGCGGTATTGTAGCCCATCTTCTTCTGCCTGTGGTTCATTGCGGCGATCTCGATTATGACCGCAAGGTTTCGCCCCGGCTTTACAGGAACCACAAGCGACGGTATTTTGATACCCATGATCTCGGTATATTCGCTTTCAAGACCGAAGCGGTCATACATTTTACCATCCTCCCACGGCTCAAGGTTGATGATAAGGTCAACCTTCTCCGTTGCCTTGACAGATCCCATACCGAAGATACGTCTTACGTCAACGATACCGATTCCGCGAAGCTCGATGTAATACTTGATGAGCTCAGGCGCTGAGCCGACGATAGTCTTTGCAGACACCTTACGAAGCTCAACGGCATCATCCGCAATGAAGCGGTGTCCGCGCTTGATAAGCTCGATAGCTGTCTCACTCTTACCGACTCCGCTGTCGCCGAGGATCAGCACACCTTCGCCGTAGACCTCAACAAATACGCCGTGGCGGGTGATCTGGGGTGCAAGCTGAACGTTAAGGAACGCGATAAGCGCCGCAAGAAATTCACTTGTATTAGCCGCCGTGAAGAAAACAGGTACATTAAAATACTCAGCAAGCTCAAGCGCGGCATCGGAGGGGCGGTTTCCGTGGCTGTACACAACGGCTACGGGATGTCTGCTGAAAAACGCCGCAAGTCTTGCGCGCATGGTCTCATCATCAAGCTCCGCGATGTAAAAGGCCTCCGCATTTCCGATGACCTGCACACGGTTGGCATCAAATTCCTCGTAGAAGCCCGCAAGGTGAAGTCCCGGACGGTTTATCTCCATGGAGATAACATTTACGTCCTCTCCGCCATCCGGCAAAAATGCGGTCTCGAGCTTAAACTCTTCGATTATGCGTTTAAGGTTCACTCTCGTATTTACGTTATCCATACAAACCTCCGTTCAGCCCGCAGCTGCGCGATTATTTTAGTCACTTGACTATCTATGTAATAGGCAAATGCCGTCATTCCTCCGCGGAATCTTCCTCCTCAGCCACCTTCAGCATGATAGCACATTCCATTCTGTGTTTGAACAGACGGCATCCGTAATCATATACTCCGTCGATCTTGCCTGTTGCGTGGAAAGCATTTGCGGCGCATCCTCCGGAGCAGTAGAACTTCGCCCAGCAGTCGCGGCACTCGGGATGCGCATACACGTTACAGCGTCGGAAGTCCTCGCAAATATCGTGGCGCTTTACTCCGTCGAACACATTGCCGAGAGAGAAATTAGGATCATTTACAAACTGATGGCAGGGGAACAGCTCGCCCGTAGGGGTTACTGCCATGTATTCGCTTCCCGAGCCGCATCCTGCAATACGCTTATGGATACAGGGGCCGCGCTCAAGGTCGATCATATAGTGATAGAATGTGATGGGGCGTCCCTCGCGGCGTCTCTTCACCATCTCACGTGCAAGAAGATCATACTGCTCGAAAAGCACAGGCAGATCCTCCTCCGTCAGCGCATAAGGATCCCCGGGGGCGCATACAACAGGCTCCATGCTAAGCTCCGTAAAGCCGAGATCAGCCATATGGAGCACATCGGATGCGAAGTCCGTATTGAAATGAGTGTAGGTGCCGCGCATATAGTAGCCTTCTCCGCCGCGGCTCTCCACAAGCTTTTTAAAGAGAGGCACGATGCGCTCGTAGCTTCCCTCTCCCTTGTAGGTCTTTCTCAGTCTGTCGTGGACGTGCTGACGTCCGTCAAGGCTCAGCACCACATTGTGCATCTCGCGATTCGCAAACTCGATGACCTCATCGTCGATAAGCATACCGTTAGTGGTAAGTGTAAAGCGGAAATTCTTCCCTGCCGCCTTTTCTATGCTTCTGGCATACTTTACGGTCTCCTTGACCACATCCCAGTTCATCAGCGGCTCGCCTCCGAAGAAGTCCACCTCAAGGTTTCTTCTCGTGCCGGAATTTTCCACAAGGAAATCAATGGACCGCTTCGCTGTCTCCAAGGACATAAGAGCTTCCTTGCCGTGATACTTACCTTGACTTGCAAAGCAATACGTGCAGTTGAGGTTACAGGTATGGGCAACGTGGAGGCACAGCGCTTTGATGACATTTCCTCCTGCCTTCATAGGCTCAAGATCCTCGTATGTATCCTCGCTGAAGAGGTTTCCCGAATCCCGAAGCTCACGCACGTCGGCAAGAGTTTCAGTAACCTCGGACTTATCAACGCCGTGTCTTTCCGAAAGGGTGTTTACTATCTCATCCTCTGATGAGGAGCCAAACATAGCGATAACGTCATAAGCCAGCTCATCTACGCTGAAAACCGAACCGCTTGCCTGGTCGAGAACTATATTGTAACCGTTATTTTTAAACTGATGGATCATAAGCTATGATAATTCCTTTTTCTGTAAATGGAAGTTGAATATACGTAAGAAGTGAAAACCGCTGTCTGCGCGAGACGCGGCAAACAGCGGTAAGACATGGCGATTAGCCTCTCTTGCTCTCGCACTTCTGGTTAGCAACACCGCAAGAGGTCTTGCAAGCGGACTGGCAGGATGTCTGGCACTCGCCGCAACCGCCGCACTTTGCGCTTGCCTTAAGATCACGTGTCTTGATTGTCTTGATTCTCTTCATGGTTTATATCCTTTCGTGTTGAGAAATCATTTCTTACTTAAAAATTATACCACACAAGGTGTTCCGTGTCAATAGAAACTGCCGAATATTTTCCCCGTTCACTTTTTGGGGTTGTAATGGATCTCGCTTACGGAATAAACGGTAACAAAAGCCTTCGGATCACGCCGTCTCACGTAATCCATGAGCCTGCGGTACTCGTGCTTGTCCACGATGGTGATGATCTCGCGCTTCGGAGATTTGTCATACGCGCCGATGATCTCATTGAGAGTGGCTCCGCTGTGAAGCTCATGGAGGATGAAATCCGCGATCTCGTCAAGGTGTGCCGATATTATGCACACGCGCCTCTTGATATTGAGTCCGAATATAAAGTGATCGACCACAACTCCGCAGAAGTATGTCGTAAGAACGCTTATGACTACAGTTTTCTTGTCGTAGCAGATCGCCGAAGTCAGCGCGACGGCAACTCCTGCAAGTGAGCCTGCACGTCCCAGCTCGATCTTCAAAAATTTATTTATTATCTTGGCCACAATGTCAAGACCTCCCGAGGAAGCGTTGCGGGAAAAGAGTATCGCCATTGCCATGCTGACAATAAGTATGTAGCAGAGTGCATCAAGGATAGGGTCATCGGTGAGAGACTTGAAATCCGGAAAAAGAAGCTCAAATACACCCATGAACAGCGGTGTCATTACTGAAGTATACACCGTCTTTGCACCGAACTCACGCCCGATAAGGATAAATCCCACTACAAGAAGTACCACGTTGATGGCAAGATTCAACGCCGACACGGGAAGCGGGATGAAATTTGCAAGTACCATGGCGAGTCCCGAGCCGCTTCCGACTGCGATATTGCCGGGGATCATAAAGAAATAAATTGCCGCCGCCACCATAACTGTAGCAAAGGTTATTACAAAAAAGTCAATAATGCTGTGCTTTGTCAGCTTCATAAACAGACTTCCTTTCGTTTTTTAAGCAATTTACAATGTAATTATAACCCATGAAAATCCCACTGTCAAGTCTAAGCCGACCTGTCCGAGGACTTTCGGGACGAATAGTTAAAAGGCAAAAAAATATTTTGATTTTTTTAAAATTGGGTATTGACAAAAGAAGAAGTGTGTGATATTATATTAGGGCATCAAGGTTGAGTGCGGGTGTAGTTCAATGGTAGAATCCCAGCCTTCCAAGCTGGTCGTGTGGGTTCGATTCCCATCACCCGCTCCAGTACCTTTAGCTCAGCCGGATAGAGCAACTGCCTTCTAAGCAGTAGGTCGAGGGTTCGAGTCCCCCAAGGTACGTATATGGTGGATGTAGCTCAGTTGGTTAGAGCGCCAGGTTGTGGCCCTGGAGGTCGTGGGTTCGACTCCCATCATTCACCCTTTATTTTTTTTGCATTTTACTCCATGTTTTATGGAGTTTTTTTGTTTTTTGTGAAGTTTTTTTCTTATCACACGTCACATTTCCCCTTCCATTTTCGGCTTTATAGATGAAGAGATCAGACGAAAGGAGCAAAGCAAATGAACGAACACCTTTTGAGTGCAGAATACATAAGTGCCCTTGAAGCACGGGACGAAGGCGTTCTTCCGCGGATCGAGAAAAGCTACTCACGTCTCATGAAAAGCATGGGAAGACGCCTTGCCATGTCAGAAAACGACATTGAAGAATGTGTAAGCGATGCACTCTTTGAGCTGTGGAACACGATCCCTCCCGCAAAGCCCGCAAGCATACGCACCTATGTGTGCCGACTGATGCGAAGTGCCGTTGTTGATAAGATACGTTACAACAGCGCAGGAAAGAGAAGCGGAACGGTGCTCCTCGACACGGAGCTTGAGCTCGCAGACTTGATAAACACCGAGGACACAGTTATCGACCGTCTCACGTTAAGGGATCTGCTGAACGAGTTTCTAAATATGCAGACGCCGAAAAACCGCGAGATCTTCATAAGGCGGTACTATGAGTTTGAAAGTACGAGAAGTATTGCTACTGATCTTTTGATGACGGACGCTACTGTACGAAAGAGATTGTCAAGAATGCGAGAAGAACTGAAAAGAACACTGACGGAATGGGGGTATGAGCATGAAAAATAAGCTTGCTGAAGCCATAGGACTTATTGATGAAAAGCACCTGAATGAATATTACGAAAAAAGAGAAAAAAGAAAGCGCACACGAAATAAAGTTAAAGCCGCATCTGCTGCAGCCGCCTGTCTCGCCGTTGTGACCTTGGTGTCTGCTATGATACCGCAGATCGTCAAAAGGAACGAGCCTCACAAGCTCCCCGAAACCACTGTCGGCGTCACCGAGCCGGCAGAGTTTCCCATTAAACGCGAAGAGCCGTATCCGTGGCAGGACGGATATACCGGGGATATGCACGGAAGCGGAGGAATGGGCGGAACGACCGGATGTCCCGAGCACGATTTTTCGTACTATCACGCAATAGACGGCAGGCTTATAGACCTTGTCGGGCAGGACAACTATGACAAGTGGGTAAAAGACCACGAAACATATGGCGTAGAGGGATTTTGCGATTCCTACACGAACATTAAAAATTTCATTGATGACTTCTGTATTTCAAGAGAGACCTTTGATGAGCTCATTGATCTGACAAGTTTACCATATAATCTCGATATCCTGTTTTCATATGATGCCGAATATGTTGACAAATACTATAAAAGCAACACGTTCATCGCGCGAATGGAGCGCCGCACCGACATATTTTCCAACCTCAAGGAAGAACTGAAGCTGTATATCACAGCTCTGCCCACTTTCGATGCAGATGCGACGTATTCGTTAAATAACGTACTGCAGAATGTTGCAGCTTACCAAATTGACAGAGATACCTTATGCAACATAATGGAGAAAGCAAGAAATAAGACAGTAAAGCTTTACGGAGATAATTCTCTTGTCTCCTTTAATTACGATCTCGATATGTTATATAATGAAGACGGTACCACAAAGGATATCACCGTTTACTATGATGCAGACGACACAGAGCTTGAACGCTGTCAGAAGCTGAATGAAGCATTCTGCCGTGTTT
>JAFUPK010000148.1 GCA_017481265.1 Clostridia bacterium | reverse complement strand
TAATACAAACAAAAACCCGCATTCTTGCGACCGCGGATTTTTGTTTGACAGGGATAGCTGGACTCGAACCAGCGAAATGCAAGAGTCAAAGTCTTGTGCCTTACCACTTGGCGATATCCCTTCGTATGTTTTTCCTTTGTGATTATATCACAGCATTTTTACTTTGTCAAGTAAAAAGTTAAGCCGCTTTTCGCCTTTTGGGAAAAGCGGCTTCTCTTTTCGTCTGTAAGGATCAAATATAAATTACTTGATTTCAACCTTAGCGCCGGCCTCTTCGATCTGAGCCTTGAGCTTTTCAGCCTCTTCCTTGGAAATGCCTTCCTTGAGTGCCTTAGGAGCAGCCTCAACGAGGTCCTTAGCGTCCTTAAGTCCAAGTCCGGTGATCTCACGAACAACCTTGATAACGTTGAGCTTGCTTGCGCCAGCATCGGTAAGGATAACGTCAAACTCGGTCTTCTCTTCTGCTGCGGGAGCTGCTTCGCCTGCACCTGCAACTGCTGCGCCGCCAACTGCGACTGCGGAAACGCCGAATTCTTCCTCGAGCATAGATACGAGCTCGTTCATTTCAAGTATGGTGAGAGTTTTGATCTCTTCAAAGAGATTGGTAATCTTTTCAGTAGCCATTTTTATATACCTCCAAAAAATGTTTTATTTTTAATATTATGTGTGCGGATATTTTTTCACCGTCTGCGCTCCGCTACGCACACAGCGTGTTTTCTTTGAGACTTACGCCTCTGCGGGAGCTTCTGCGCCCTCGCCGTTCTTGTCGACGATCGCCTTCAGGCAGATAGCGAGCTTCGAAACGGGGCTCTTCATACCGCCCATGAGCTTTGCAACCAGAATGGGCTTCGGCGGGATCTTAGCAAGTGCTTCGACCTTTTCGGGACCGATAACAGCACCGTCTACGTAACCTGCCTTGAGCTCGAAGGACTCGATCTGGTCAGCGTACTTCTTGAGGATCTTTGCGGGAGCAACTGCATCTTCCTTGGAAACTGCGATAGCTACCATTCCGCTGAGATACTGCTTGATGTCTCCGTAGCCTGCGTTCTCGCATGCACGGCCGGTGATAGAGTTCTTGTATACCTTGTACTCTACGCCTGCCTCACGGAGCTCCTTACGAAGCTTAGTATCGTCCTCAACAGTGATACCTGCATAGCTTACGACAACACCCGATACCGAATTCTGGATCTTTTCGGTAAGAGTAGCAACGTCAGCCTGCTTCTGTTCAAGAATCTTAATGCTTGGCATTGTGTTTTCACCTCCTGAAAAAAGAAAAATCCTTCCGAAAACGTATGCAACTGCTTGCACAGTGCATGCTAAGGGAAAGACGGAGTCGTGGCATGATGCCGCGTAATATTCACATCTATACCTCGGCAGGAAAGCTGTGCTTTTACTGAAACCTGCTGTCTTCGGTTTGCCTTGTGATTATATAACACTTTTCGGCTTTTGTCAATACCTTTTTGCAAAGTTTTTTATGTTTTTTGATGTTTTTATCACTTTTTTTCAAAAAAATCCGCCTTGCATATGCAAAGCGGATGTTTTTTGAAATCAGCCGAGTCTCTTTTCGAGTGCGGCAAGCTCCTCGTACATCTCTGCGGGAACGTGGTCGCCTACGAGCTCGTAGAATTCCTTGATATTTACGATATCTTCCTTCCACCATTCGGGCTCTACTCTGAGAAGCTCCTTAATGGTAGCCTCGTCGATATCGAGACCCTCAAGCTGGAGATCCTCGATCCTCGGAACGTATCCGATAGCGGTCTCGACCGCATCTACCTTATCCTCGCAACGGTCGAGTATCCAGAGAAGGACTCTCATATTGTCGCCGAATCCGGGCCAAATGAAGTTTCCGTTATCATCGGTACGGAACCAGTTAACGTGGAAGATCTTGGGAGCGTTGGGGATCTTCTTGCCCATCTCGATCCAGTGAGCCCAGTAATCGCCCATATTGTAGCCGACGAAGGGTCTCATTGCCATCGGATCGCGGCGAACTACGCCGACTGCGCCCGAAGCTGCCGCGGTCGTCTCGGAAGCCATGATGGATCCGACGAACGCGCCGTTCTGCCAGTTAAAGGACTGATATACAAGCGGAGCGGTCTTCGCACGTCTTCCGCCAAATACGATAGCGGAAACGGGAACTCCGACGGTGCTGTTGAACTCAGAAGAAATGCAGGGGCAGTTCTTTGCAAGTGCGGTGAAACGGGAGTTGGGATGTGCGCCCGCGGTAGCCGCCTTGTTATTCTTATCGTACTTTCTGAAGTCCCAAGGATTGCCCTTCCAGTCGATAGCGTTTGCGGGAGGATTATCGTTAAGACCTTCCCACCAAACGGTGTTGTTGTCAAGATCGTGAACGACGTTCGTGAAGATGGTGTCGCGCATAGTGGTAGCGAGAGCGTTGGGGTTAGACTTATCGTTAGTTCCGGGAGCAACTCCGAAGAAGCCGTTCTCGGGGTTAACTGCGTAAAGCCTTCCGTCAGCACCGACTCTGAGCCATGCGATATCGTCGCCTACGCACCATACCTTATATCCCTTCTTCTTAAGGAATTCCGGAGGAATAAGCATAGCGAGGTTGGTCTTTCCGCAAGCCGAGGGGAATGCGGCGGTAATATACTTAACGTCACCGTTAGGATACTCGATACCGAGAATGAGCATATGCTCTGCCATCCATCCCTCTTTTCTTCCAAGGTAGGAAGCGATACGGAGAGCGAAGCACTTCTTTCCGAGAAGAACGTTTCCGCCGTAGCCCGAGTTTACCGACATAATGGTGTTATCCTGAGGGAAGTGAACGATATATCTGTTCTCTTCGTCAAGATCTGCCTTGGCGTGGAGACCCTTTATGTAGTCTGCGCTATCGCCGAGAGCCTCGAGAACGTTGGTTCCGACTCTGGTCATAATGAGCATATTAAGAACGACGTAGATCGAATCGGTAAGCTCGATTCCGTACTTTGCGAAATCGCTTCCGACAACGCCCATCGAGTAAGGAATAACGTACATGGTTCTTCCCTTCATTGCGCCCTTATAGAGCTTATGAAGCTTTGCGTACATTTCCTCGGGATCCATCCAGTTATTGATGTTTCCCGCGTCCTCCTTAGTGGGAGTACAGATGAAGGTTCTTCCCTCTACTCTTGCTACGTCATTTACAGCAGTTCTGTGAAGGTAGCAGTTAGGAAGAAGATCTTGGTTGAGCTTGATCATCTCGCCCGTTGAGATCGCCTCTGCCCTGAGAGCCTCTGCCTGCTCCTCGCTTCCGTCGATCCATACGATCTTATCGGGGCATGTAAGAGCGGCCATTTCGTCGATCCAATTGGTGACAAATTTATTGTTTGTCATAGTTTTGCATCTCCTTATCCTGTTTATAAAAATATTTTTTTCTTTCTTAAGTGACGCCGGGCATCATTCAAAAACATCCTGCGCCACTATATATTATAGCGGCAGAAATCAAGAATTTCAAGTGTTTTTTTCAAAAAACATTCTTATTTACAATTTGGAAACACCTTTTTCTCTTGCATTATAAAAACACCGACACTATGTGCCGATTTTTTCTTTGATACTGACACATTTTTTGAAGTGTGATATAATTTAACAAACCAAACATTATTCTATTCTCGCACCTGCTAAACTGTCCTCATTGCAAAAACAAGCTTCTGCAATTCCCAAAGCAATGACTTAGCCGGATTATTTCCGGTGAGTCAAAATTTGTATTTTTCGAGTCTTTTTTCTATATTCTCACAAGCTACCGCATGTTACAATTGAATTAAATTATACCCAAAGGAGATTTATTATGTCTAAGATAACAATAAGCATGGACAAGTCTCTCGGAAAGATCAAGCCCATGCACGCAGGCGGTCAGCCTCCCACGACCTCTAATGCAAGCGACTGCTTTTTTCATTATATGACCGAAGCAGGTATTCCCTACTCTCGTCTGCATGACGTAGGCGGTGCATTCGGATGCGGCAAATATGTGGATATTCAGAATATTTTCAGAAACTTTGATGCCGATGTTGACGATCCTGATAGCTATGACTTTGCCTTTACCGATCTGCTTTTGTCTCAGCTTGTCAAGGCTAATGTAGAGCCATATTTCCGTCTCGGTGAAACAATCGAGAACGCCGCGTGGGTAAAAACGTACCGTCTTGCTCCTCCCACGGACATGAACAAGTGGGCAAGTATTTGCGAGCATATAGTAAGACACTATACCAAGGGTTGGGCAAACGGATATCATTACAAGATCACATACTGGGAGATCTGGGGTGAGGCGGATAACAATCCGTGGCTGTGGACCGGTACCCCGGAAGAGTATTACAAGCTCTATGAAATAACAGCAAAGCTCATCAAAAAAGAGCATCCGGATGTAAAGGTTGGTGCTTACGGTTGTTCGGGTCTTTACGGCGCGTGGGATCCCGAAAGCAAGGATTGGGAAGGTCTGGCAAGAACTCACCGTCTTCCCTTCTTCCGTAACTTCTTCAAGCACCTGAAGAAAACGGATACTCCTATCGATTTCTTCTCGTATCACAGTTATTACAATACGAAAAACACGCTAATACACGACGAATATATACACTCACAGCTTGTTGAGCTTGGATACGGAGAACTTGAAACGCACATTAACGAGTGGGACCCCTACTGCGAAGAATTTGGAACGGCCCATCACTCGGCTGAGATCGCCGCTATGATGATAGCCATGCAGAACTCTTATCCTTCGCTTTTATGCATTTACGATATGAGAACGAACAATGCTCCTTACTGCCCTCTCTTTAATCCCATTACTCACAAGCCTATCCACGGATACTATTCGATCGCAGCATTCAACAATTTGTATAAACTCGGCTCGCAGGTAGAGACCGTTTGCGATACGCAGGATCTGTATGTACTTTGTGCAACTGACGGCAAGAGTAACTCTTTACTTATCTCCAATATTACGGGAAAGGCACAGCAACTCGATATAGAGGGTGTCGATCTCTCGGAGGCAAGATATCACGTGATCGATCAGGAAAGACTTCTTTCGTGGTCGCCCGCGGTAAATTATATCGAAAACAACGCAGTTCTGCTTATCGAGTGGTAAAAAAACGGAGTAAGCAAAAGCAGTAAGCAACAGGCTTTAGGCACCCTTGCTTACTGCTTTTTTGTTTTTACTCTACCCTGCCGATATCCTCGAGAAACGTGCCGAAATATTCAAGCTCCGCCGCTCTGCGTGCCTCTGCCGCTTCTTCGAGTGTCTTGTATGACCCGAAGTTAAGAAGCTTACCCTTGAACTTCAGTCTCGCACGGTAGCGTCCTGTCTTTTTATCAAGCTGAACTCCTCTGACACCCGTGGAATTTGCCGCCGTCGGCTTCATATTTATGATCCTTGAGATCTGGGTGCCGTCAACGTATCCTGCCGACAGTCGCGCGTTTTGCGAGGCATACGCGCCCTGACATGCTTGACACATGCTCTCATCCTTGTTTTTCAGCGTATCAGTCGCCTTATAGGTGATCGCGCCGCATTCACAGCGACACTCCCACATAGGCGTCGTCCTCGATCCCCTCGGATTTCTTTTATCCGAGCGTCCGAGAACCGTAAGCCTTCCGAATACTTTCCCCGTAAGATCGGGAGATTTCTTGCATCCGCAATTTGTACTTCTTCCGCTTCGAAGATTTCCCGTCGTCGCAATATGCTCGCCGCCGCATTCACATCTGCAGAGCCACTTTCTGTTTCCGCTTTTATCGGACTCAAGCTGCCCTACTACCGTCAGCTTACCGAAGCGTTCGCCTATCAGGGAGGTACATTCTCTCATATTCATCCGTCCTTTTTACGTAAAAGGTATCCTTATACGGTAAGGTCGATATCCTTACCTTTGGTTATATAGTGAGGATTTTTCTCGGCATTCTCGTATCCGTAGTATGAGGAGGTGCCCCAGTGATCATCAAAATCGACCCTTGTGTCAGCGGAGATCTTCAGGGTGAATATTACTCCTTCCCCATTTTTTTCAATTTGCTGAGTATGATATTTATCGCCGTTCAGGGTCACGATGCAGAATCCGGTTTTGGCACTGCTTTTGTCAGCCGATACGATCTTCACAGTATAGGTTCCGGAAGACAGATCGACAATTCCCTGCTCATTTACAGAAAAAACGTTGCCGTCCGAATCACTTACGCTAATTTCAGATTTAAAGTTTGCCGCTTTTATGGTGCTGAAGCTCGAAGAAACACTCGAGGAAAAATACGCATATGCAGTAAGGCTCATGGCTATCAGACATAAAACTATTATGGCAACCGTAAGCGCAGTCCGACAGAGCATTACTTTTTCGCGAACCCTTCCGTCCTTGGGAACATAGAAAAATTGCCTATACAACTCCTTCAACTCACCCTCCCCTTTCATGATTTCCACCTTGCATCAATTCTTCTGCTGATCCGCTTTAACAATAATACCGAGATCCACTCTCGGAACGGTGTCGCCCCTATAATTCGCCTCGTTGCCTACCTCCTCGGGCATTCTGACTACAAGAGCGAGATATGCGCATTCTCCTGCTTCAAGAGATGCGACTCCGAGATTATCGTAATTCTGAAGCTTCATAGTCGCGAGTTTGCTTGCTTTTTCCCTTGAAGAAACCTTTTCCTCCATTTCGGCTTCGCTTTCTGCCGCAGCAACACCGAATCTCAGATACTCATGGATCCAGAATTTTTGTCCGAACACATTGGTAGCTACGGTAAAATCGGTAACACTGACCGCTGTATGAAAATCAAATGCACGGTCACCCGTATTTTCCACCTTAAGATACACGACCTGAACGTATCCAGGCTCGTAGAGAGCGTTTTCATCAAAAATATCGGTCCTGCCGTCGATCTCCTCCCATTTACCGTCATCGGTCCGATGTGAGACGGTCAGCTCAAAATCGGCAATGTGAAAAATATTCGTTACCTCCTCAGAGGTATCGGAAAACCACGCCAGAGACACACCCGCTCCGAGCATTACCCAGATCAGAAGCAGGCACAGGCTGAGGGCTAAAGCGAACTTTTTAAAGATGTTTTGTTTTGCGCTTGATTTCACGCTTTATTCCTCCTTTTTACAACTCTTCCGAATTTTCGCCGTTCTCCTTATCCTTTTTATGCCATACCAAAAGGAGAATAATCAAAACAAGAGAACAGATAATAACGGATATGTACAAGCCAATATACTTATCGCCGGTCTGCGGAGCGTCGGGATCGCTATCCTCTATCGGAAGCTCGTCGACCATAAACTCCCAATCGAGATATCCCGCTTGGCTCTGAAACTCGTTACCGAGCTCGACAGGCACCTTCAAAATAACGTCGAGATTGACCTCGCCGCCCGAATATAGCGTGCCGAGACATACCCAATCACTAAGCTGAGCACTTTCGTTTGCCGCGGCGTCAAACATATACGCCATTTCGTTATCCTCGCTCTTTTTCACCTTAAGTCCGAGCTTTGAAAGAAATTCGTCGGAGTCGGTATGCGCACCGAGCGCACGGATATAGATCTTCACCTTCACCTTATTATCGGCATCGTTTTTGACGTTGATTCTTTGCATCAAAGTATCGCCGGGCATAACGTCCTTGAAATTCGGAAAAAGGTCGCTCGGAGAATGATCTCCTCCGGGTTCAAATACAAAATTACCCGAATTTCCGCTATAAGTCACCTTTCCGTTTGCCGCATACACGGGCAAGAGTGCAAAAAGCAGCATTACACAAGCGAGAAGCACTGTAAATATTTTTTTCATCTATGCGCCCTCCTTATTCCGCAGGCCAACCGGAGGCGGTATAGCTCTTACCGTCTGTAATCGGGTTGTTTTCACTCTGTACGGCTTGCGCATTGACAGTTAAGGTCAACGTCTTACCGATATAGCTGTTGTCCACATTTGCGCCGACGATCTCAACGTGAGAGAAAACGTTTGGCGTGGTCTGTCCGGGCTCTACGATACCTTTATAATAATACCAGCCGTCATGAAGCTCCCAAAGCTTACTGTTTATATTCAGCTTGAAGCAATCGCTTGCCGAAAGCTCCGTGGAATCGACGCCGTAAACGATCTTAACGCGCAGATAAAAGGGATGATCGCATATACTTTCAATACTGACCTTTTTACTGACAACGTCACCGGGCATTATATAAACGCCCTCTTTCGGAAATTCGTTTCCCTGATCGGTAGTTTCATGGATAATGAATCTGATATTTCCCGAGGTCACGACGTTAGTGCCTTTTCCAACGGTCTGATAATAAGCAAGCGTATTATGACTGAGCAGTGTAAGAATAATGGCAATAAATGCGACTGTAGCCATTCTTATCTTGATTTTTCCCAACAGAACGTCCTCCTTTTTGGGGGAATTTGCCTTTTCTCGGCAATCAAGGGACATAAGCGTTTTTCTTATGTCCTTTGATTGCCGCCCACTCCCCACATGGAGGAGTGGGTGGACTTTATATTAACCTACGTAAACACTCAAGCCGTCAGCACCGTTGAGGGTGTATGCGCCGGTAGGAGCGGTCAGAGCCACGTCCTCTTCAAAGTCACCGGCGGTGACGATCACCTGGTAATCACCCGTGGTGGTCAGGGTGTTGCCGTTCAGGGTTGCAGCATAAGCACCGGTAGCCTTGCGGAGAAGAACAGGAGCTGCAGCAGTGATGTTGCTGTTCTCAACGCTCAAAGTGTAAGCGCCGGAAGCGTCAACACGTATGCCGTAGCCATACTCACCAGTAGCTTCGATGTTGCAGTTATTTACAACAATACCGTTGGAGGTACCAAAGGACATACCGTTCTTGCAGTTAGTGGCAGTCACGGTGTCAACGGTAATGCCGCTGATGCCGGTACCCCACAGAACGGAGTGCATTCCGGTGAAGGTGCTCTCTTTAACAGTGATGTTATATGTCTGACGCAGACGCAGACCAACAACGTCGCCGGCACCGGTAGCGGTAAAGGTACAATTCTCAACAGTTACATTGTGAGCATAACGCTTAGCAGACTCAGTGCTGTTTGCGCTGATGAAATCGAAAGCGGTGTCACTATCGGTTACAAAGTTGATGTTTCTAAAGGTAAGGGTCTCAGCACCGTTGTAACGTGCCTGGCCTTCAAGATAAATGGTGCTGCTAACAGTATGACCGTAACCGTCGATGATTACGTCAACGTCTGCAACCTGAAGAGCTGTAACATCTGCGGTGATGTCGCTGCCCAGAGCGATAATGTCACCGTCAGTAGCGTTTGCAATAGCATTGGTCAGTTCGTCTGCAGAGAAAACAACGTCAGTTACGTCTTCAGCTACAACAACCCAGTTAGTGCCAACCTTCATAGCCTGATAGCCGGTAGCAACCCAATTGGAAGGATCAAAGCCGAAGGTACCGCCGGTGATGATAACATCTCCGGTGCCCAGGATACCAGCAGTATAACCGCTGCGAGTAGAAGCCTTGCCGAAGGTACCGCCCTTTACATATACGGTCGTGCCGTCACCAGCATAGATATAGGCACGCTTTTGATTTTGAGTTTTATTGAAATCAAAGTTACCGCCGTTGATGGTAAGGGTAGATCCGTTGCCTACAACATAGAAAAGATAACGACCGGAAGTGTTCTTGGAATCAACTTCAACGCTACCGCTATTGAAGGTAAGGTTCGCACCGTCGGTAACG
>JAFUPK010000147.1 GCA_017481265.1 Clostridia bacterium | reverse complement strand
TTTGCGCCTCCGCCAAGCGCGCGCCGCGATAGTAAAAAGGGGTATTCCGCTTCGCTTCATACCCCTTTTTACTATCGCTTTCTATCTTTCTTTATTTTATTTGATTTTTTATCTACCCCAACTATTGACATGGAGCCTTTTCAAAAAGCCTCTGTTTTTTATTGTCTCACCAAAAATGTGTTGCTTCCACAAATTCGTGGCGTATCTCCTTGATACCCTCTGCATTTGCGGTAATGACCGTTCCACCGTTCATTTCGGGGCGCCAATAGCATCCGCGTCCCGCTTTAAGCCCGAACACAAGGCTGACGCCCTTGTATTTTATGACAGCACAGTTTATGTGCTCGTGTCCGCATATAAGAGCCTTGGTGTGCCCAAGCTCACAAATGAGATCAAAAAATCCGTCGTCGGGACCTACGATATTATTATTCTCAAGGCGTATGCCGAATGAATCCTTGTAAGGCTCGTTCCATGAATCGGGATCGTAGCTTTTTTCTATAGTCAAGGCGTCTGCGGGAACGGCAAGAGCCTCATTATACGCAGTCATGAACTCCGGTACGGGAATATGCATAAATACGGCGCTGTGGTGGCAACCGAGCTTTTCAAGTGCTTCGACCTGCTCTCTGTACCAGCGGAGCTGTGCCTCATTCAATCCGTCGTCACGCTCGTACTCAACACCGTCTACATCGTAAAAGTGCGCTATGTGGGAATCCATGAAGATAAGACCTACAGCAGGCTTTCCGTCCTCTTCAGTGAGGATCACAAAATTCCCGCAGCCCATTTCTGCATCTCCTTGCTCGAAAAGGCATCCTCCGTGACGGCTTACGATATTGCAGATCTCGCGGGAATGGTCAGCTCCGCCCTCATTGTCGTGATTACCGAGAACGAATGTCCACGGAACACCGCATTTCTCCATAAGCTGCCCGAACTTGTCGTAGGACTCCATCTGGCTCTGCCATGCAAGGTCTCCGGTTACGGTTATAAGGTCGGGATTTGTACGGTGAATGAGTTCCTCCACCGTGTAGCAAAGTATCTGCCCCGCATCGGTATTCCATTCATTATTATCAAGCTGAGGATCTGTAAGATTAAGGATCACAAGATCTCTTTCTTTTTCTTTATAAAGCTTTAGCATGGTTGCCTCCCCTAAAATATGATCTGATCATATTTTATCACAAAATTATCTTTCCTTCAATATAATATCCCCCTCATTTTTGGGGAAATGAGGGGGATGAGTATTCTTAGAACAGACCGGAGATCTTGCCGTTTTCGTCAACGTCGATTCGCTCAGCGGCAGGAGACTTGGGAAGTCCGGGCATAGTGAGGATATCACAGGTGAGGACTACGATAAAGCCTGCGCCTGCAGAGATCTTGACGTTCTTAACAGTAACAGTAAAGCCTTCGGGTGCGCCCAGCTTTGTAGGATCGTCGGAGAAGCTGTACTGTGTCTTTGCGATACATACAGGAACGTTACCGAATCCGAGAGCCTCAAGAGTCTGGATCTGCTTCTTAGCTGACGGCATAATGTTTATGCCGTCACCGCCGTATACCTTCTTGACAACGGACTCGATCTTCTCTTCGATAGAGCAGTCAAGCTCATAGGAGAAGGTGAAGTCGCCCTGCTCCTCATCGCAGAGACGAACTACCTCGCGGGCAAGCTCCTCGCCGCCCTTGCCGCCGTCTGCCCAAACTGTGGAGAGAACGGTGTTTACGCCAAGCTCACGGCACTTTGCGATGATGAAATCGATCTCAGCATCGGTATCGGTGGGGAAACGGTTAACTGCTACTACGCAGGGAAGCTTGTATACGTTCTTGATGTTGGAAACGTGACGGAGAAGGTTGGGGATACCGCGCTCAAGGGCACCGAGATCCTCAGTTGCAAGCTCAGTCTTTGCAAGACCGCCGTGCATCTTGAGAGCACGAACTGTAGCAACGATAACAACAGCATCGGGAGTGAGACCTGCCATACGGCACTTGATGTCGAGGAACTTCTCTGCGCCAAGGTCTGCGCCGAATCCTGCCTCGGTAACGGTGTAGTCGCCCATCTTGAGAGCGAGCTTTGTAGCCATAACGGAGTTACAGCCGTGTGCGATATTTGCAAAGGGACCGCCGTGTACGAAAGCGGGAGTTCCCTCGAGTGTCTGAACGAGGTTGGGCTTGAGAGCATCCTTGAGGAGTGCTGTCATAGCACCTGCCGCCTTCAGCTCACCGCAGGTAACAGGCTTATCATCGTAGGTGTAGCCGACGATAATGCGGGAGAGACGCTCCTTGAGGTCGGTAATGGAGTTTGAGAGGCAGAGAACCGCCATGATCTCGGAAGCAACGGTGATGTCGAATCCGTCCTCGCGGGGAACACCGTTTGCCTTGCCGCCCATACCGTCAACGATGAAGCGGAGCTGACGGTCGTTCATATCAACACAGCGCTTCCATGTGATACGGCGAACGTCGATGCCGAGGGCGTTACCCTGCTGGATGTGGTTGTCGAGCATAGCCGCAAGAAGGTTATTAGCCGCGCCGATTGCGTGGAAGTCACCTGTGAAGTGGAGGTTGATGTCCTCCATAGGAACTACCTGAGCGTAACCGCCGCCTGCGGCACCGCCCTTGACTCCGAATACAGGTCCGAGGGAGGGCTCGCGGAGAGCGACGGTAACGTCCTTGCCGATACGCTTGAGTCCGTCTGCAAGACCGATAGTGGTAGTGGTCTTGCCTTCGCCTGCGGGAGTGGGAGTGATAGCGGTTACGAGGATAAGCTTTCCGTCGGGTCTGTCAGTCTCATCGAGAAGTGAAAGATCGATCTTTGCCTTGTAGTTGCCGTACTGCTCGATATACTTTTCGTCTACGTGTGCGATCTCTGCGATCTCACGGATGTGGCGCATCTCACAGCTCTGCGCAATTTCAATATCGGTCTTGTAAGCCATTTTTATATCCTTTCATCACCCCTCTGTCAAAGGGCGGAGGGGACTATTAAAATTTTGAATTATTTAAAATACTTAACAGCAGCTTCAAACATACGGATGTCGTAGTTGCCGAGCACGTTCTTATAAAGTCCTGCGCCTACGCGCTCGCTGTGTCCCATCTTACCGATGACACGTCCGTCGGGAGATGTGATACCCTCGATCGCGTACATGGAGTCGTTGGGATTGAAGCGGACATCGCTTGTAGCGTTACCGTCGAGGTCAACGTACTGAGTTGCGATCTGTCCGTTTTCGGCGAGAGTCTTGATAAGAGCCTCGTCTGCAAGGAAGCGGCCTTCACCGTGGGAGATCGGTACGGAGTAAACATCGCCGACTTCGGTGAGAGCAAGCCAAGGAGACTTGTTGGATGCAACGCGGGTACGAACGATCTTGGACTGGTGGCGCGCGATAGTATTGAAGGTAAGTGTGGGACAGCTTTCATCAGTGTCGATGATCTTACCGTAGGGAACGAGACCAAGCTTAATAAGCGCCTGGAAGCCGTTACAGATACCGCATATGAGACCGTCACGGTTCTCAAGAAGATCGGTAACGCCGTCCTTGATCTGCGCGTTACGGAAGAAGGCTGTGATGAACTTGCCGGATCCGTCGGGCTCGTCTCCACCGGAGAATCCGCCGGGGATGAAGATCATCTGGGCATCCTTGAGAGCTGTAGCAAACTTCTCAACGCTTTCGCTGATTGCGGAAGCTGTAAGGTTGCGGACTACGATGATCTCAGGCTCAGCACCTGCATCGCGGACTGCCTTGGCAGAGTCAAACTCGCAGTTCGTTCCGGGGAACGCGGGGATGAGGACCTTCGGCTTTGCACACTTGACAGCGGGAGCTGCCCAAGAGGTCGCCTTATACTCAAAGTTCTCCATGGGAGTCTTTCTGTCGGGGATGTTGCAGGAGAATACGCCCTCAAGCTTGTCCTCATAGATGCCGAGGAGTGTGCCGAGGCATATCTTCTCGTCGCCCATTGCGATAGCCTTCTCTTCGGTAGTCTGACCGATGTAGAGAGCATCTTCGATATCTTCGGTAGCTTCTAACACAAATGCACCGTAGCAGTAGTCGAAGATTCCCTGATTGCAGATGTTCTCAAAGCGGAATCCGATTGAGTTACCGAAGCACATCTTCATGACAGCCTCGCCGATGCCGCCCATACCGGGAGTATAGATTGCGACTACCTTGCCGCTTCTCTGGAGAGCTGTTACACGGTCAAATACCTCAAGGAGGGACTTGGTGTTCGGCAGACCGTTCTCGTCATATTTAGGTGCGAGAACGTATACCTTGTGACCTGCCGCCTTGAACTCGGGAGATACAACATCGTCGGTCTTTCCTGTGGTTACAGCGAAGGAAACAAGTGTAGGAGGAACGTCGAGAGACTCAAATGAGCCACTCATAGAGTCCTTACCGCCGATAGAACCAATCTCAAGCTCCATCTGTGCCTTGAATGCACCGAGAAGAGCGGAGAGAGGCTTGCCCCAACGAGCCGGATCCTGTCCAAGCTTTTCGAAATACTCCTGGAATGTAAGGTAGACATCCT
>JAFUPK010000146.1 GCA_017481265.1 Clostridia bacterium | reverse complement strand
GCATAAGGACACAAAGGACAAAAGATAATACCCTTTTCATATTTTTCTCCTCGAAATCTTATTTTTAGGCAAACAGCCTAATACTTTGTTTTATTATAGCATAAAAACATACAAAAGTCCATAAGATATATGCAATTTCGCTTTTACGTTATGCTCCAAAAAGAGACACGCCTCAAATTGAAGCGCGCCTCTTTTAAATTCATCAATATCTACCCATCTCTTTATACGGAATCTTAAGGAAATCTGCATCCTCCCTGATGCTGTAGTCTCCTAGAGTGGGATTTGTAAAGAGAGGATTCTCCTCGATAGTATAATGAGGGTTGTTCTCAATGTCACCGAACATCTCAACGGATTCTTCAATCTGGTTGGTAAGTCCGCCGATGGCATAGTTATTCTTGATCTCGCAGTATGAAACGTTAAGGATAAAGTCGGGATCATTAACAAGCTCGACTGCCTGCTCGATATTGTCCTTCATAGTGTAAAGCTCCGGCCAGCGCTCTTGCCACTTACGTCCTGCCTCGCTGTTTATATCGGGAATCTGTAAACGTGTGTTATAGAGTTCCATCCAAGTGGGGGACTGATAAAGCCTGTCAAGACCACCCTCAAGTATCATAGCACGGTATTTTGAACCGTAAGTAATACCTCCGGCATTGTTGTCTCCTACATAAATACATATATTGTCTTTTACGATACCGCCGCGTCCGTCGGCATTAAGAGCATTGTTTCCGCAATCCCAGAAAATATTTCCGTATACCTCCTGATACGCTGCACCGTCACCGTAGTACAGAGCGTTCTGATGTGAACCCGCAGGAGTTCCGATGTTGTAGAAAAGATTAAATCTTACCTTGTTTCCGGGATTTGCCAAACATCTGTCGGTATAGATGGCACCACAGTCGCCGGAATTTTCACAAACGTCGTAAATAACGTTGTACTCAATAATGTTATCGATTCCGCGTCCACCGTAGTAGTTCTCTAAGTATACGTCACCGGCGCTGTCGCGGGCATATATGATAGCGCTGTGAGTTGAGTTATATATCTCGTTGTGGCTTACCTTGACACCAACAGTGTTGAAAAGGCGTACTGCAGGGAGATATACCTTGTATTTAAGGAGGTAATCGTGAACAGAGTTGTTGTCGATAACGCTTCCATTGGGGATGATCTCGTTTACCTTCTCTTCGTCATCCTCAAGAAGGATTCCGCCGCCTGCAAGGTTAGAGAGCTCACACTCCGAAAGCGTAAAGTATGTACCCTTTACTCTCAGCGCCATAAGGCCGCCGCCTACGTACATATCACAAAGCTTTACGGTAACGTGATCTGCTTCAACGTGGAAGAATTCACCGGAAGATCCGCAGAACTCAAAGCCGACAAAGCTTACGTAGTCAGCCTTACAGTCAACGTAAAGATCTCTTGTGGTGAGAACATAGTCTGTATCCGGAGTGTAAACGTAGAGAGTCTTGGAATTAACGTCTACCCAGTACTCGTTAACACAGTCGAGCTCCTCGGAGATATTGGAGAAGAACGTGAACTGGTTTGTATAGTTATTGTTGCCGTGATATGAGTGTCTCGGGAAAGTAATAATGTTTGTTTCCACGTCATAGGATACTATTTCATGTGCGTTACACATGTAAGGGGCAGAAAAATATCCGATGATGTCGGTGTTTTCAAAAGTATGGTAGCTTTTGAATTTCTTTATCATTATAGGATCCTTAAGTTTGATCGCATCAGGCAGTCCGCAATAGTCAACGGGGTCGGTAAGGAAGTTCTCTCTGTATCCCATAGTAGTCTTGTTGGGGAATCTTGCGGGATTCATACGCTGACCGTTGTTTACAAGCTGTGAATCCTTACTTATCACGTCGCCCTCAACGAGAAGTCCTTCAAGCTCGACCTTCTTGATGCCCTCCTCGTACTTGTCGGTGAAGTACGCGCGGTCAGCATCCTCGATATCCTTGAACATATCCTTGGTGATAGTGATACCGTTCTGGAAGATAACGTCTCCGTCACCGTATGCGCAGTACGTTATCGGAACCTCTGCTGTACCGGAGTCCTCTTCGGTGAGAGTTACGGTAGTTCTGCCGTAATTTCCTGCCTTGAATGCTACCTTGATCTCGTCTGTAGCCGTCTTTTTCAGCTCGCGTACAAGTTCTACTGCCTTTTCGAAGGTTGCAATAGGTGCATCAAGTGTTCCTGCATTAGAGTCGTCACCGTCAACAGCCACGTAAATATCGGCATCGGTAACAAGAGGATACTCCTTCTCCGTATAGGTGCTGTAGCCTGAGGGAGTGTTGTACTTTAGTATATACTCAAAATCATACTCCGTAAAGCGTCTGAGGATCGCCGCAAACTGCTCTCTTGTAGCGCCCTCACGAGGCGCAAGAGTGGTCTCGGTCTTACCTGTGATAAGTCCCACGGCATTCGCCCATGAAAGCGCTTCCTTTGCATAATCGTGGACTCTCTTGTAGTCGGCGTAACCCGTTATATCGGCTGCAGCATCGGTAATAATGAGCTTATAATCGGAGTAACGTTTGATGATCGTAGCAAGCTGTTCGCGGGTCACGTTATCCGTGGGAGCGTACTTACCCGTTTCAACTCCGTTTACGATCTTGTTATCTGCCGCCCAGATCACGGCATCGGTAAACCACTT
>JAFUPK010000145.1 GCA_017481265.1 Clostridia bacterium | reverse complement strand
AGCAGAGAGGTCAGACATATACTCATTTACCTTGATGATAGTCTCATCAGTCTCAACGGGGGCGTCCTTTTTCGCTGTGGTCTCGCTTGAACCTGAGGAAGAGCCGCAGGCTGCAAGAAGAGACGTGCACATCAATGCTGCAAGCAAGAGTGCAAGAAGCTTTGTTTTCATTTTTATTCTCCTTCAATTTGTAAGGTTTTCTATATTTTACAGAAAACAAGTATATGCATTATTATGCAACAAAAGTGAAGAAAAGTCCTCCACTTTTGTACGATTTTTGCGGAATATGATGCCTGTTTTGTATTATTGTTTCTTTTGCAATTAAATAAAGAGATTCCTATTGACATCTGTTCGCCGATTTGATAAGATTACATTATAAAAGAAAGTTTTACTATGTACAAGCTTTTGATATAATGAAAGGTACGGTCATAAAAATGAAAAGAATGACTATGGAGGAGATACTTGCGGATATCCGCTCGGACAGAGTGAAAAAGGTCATACACGATGCCGACATGGGTATTGAGATGGACGATCAGTATGCACTTGCATACTGCCTCGGAAACGAGAAGATCGAGCTTCTCTCCTGCACCGCATCCACCTTCGGAAAGGGCAAGGACGGCGACTACGCGTGGGGAATGGAGGAAAGCTACAAGGAGATCCTCCGCGTTCTTGACGTATGCGGAGTGAAGGACAAGTATCCCGCCTACAGAGGTGCCACGCGTCCTATGGGAGTAGACGATCCCGTGGACAGCGACGCGGTACGTAATATCATTAAGACCGCCATGGAGTCAGACGAGCTTATCTACATCCTCGGCACGGGTTGCTGTACGAATATCGTCTCTGCCTGCCTCCTTGAGCCCCGTATAAAGGACAAAATATGCGTGATCTGGCTTGGCGGCACCTGCCTTGATACTGACGACGAGCTTAAAGAGGAATGCAATCTTGCCTGGGACTTCCGCGCAGGGCAGTACCTTCTCGGTCTTGATATACCCCTCGTGCTCCTTCCCGCGTATACCCACGGCACCTGCGTTCTTGAAATAAACCTTGATACGCTCAAAGCTATAAAGGGCGATGCGCCTGCGGCGGTATTTTTCAGAGAGACTCTCCCCGGTGAGTACGACGACGAGCCTTACTACGTAAACGGATGGGAGAGAATACTCTTCGATGTGGCGGCTCCTGCGGTCCTTGCACAGCCTGAGGCTTTTGAGTTTAAGATCATTCCCGCGCCCGTTATTACGGACTGGGGAAGCTATGCCTTCGACAGCACGAGACATAAGATAATCTATATGGAAAAGATGGAACCGAAGCCTGTCCTCGACGAGACATGGAGATGCATCAATAATATCGGTAAAGCTGAATAATTGCTAAAACAAGCGCTCTGTGAAAATGCAGGGCGCTTGTGATTTTGCACAAATAATTCAAAAAAACACTTGACAAAACTATTTATATATGCTATACTGTATTTGTAAGAAATTATTGTAAACCAAGGAGGAACACACCAATGGCACATTTTGTAAAGACGAGCTGCGGCGAAGAATTCTGTATCCTCCGTTGTGTCATTATATAATGATTAGCAAAAGGTGATCAGCGCATAAGCCGCAGTAAGTCGGTTTATGCGTTTTTTGAATTCTTGGAAAGGAGACAGAGTATGAAAAAGATTTTTTGTATATTACTTGCTTCGTTATTGTTGATTACCGTTGCTGTATCTTGTGCGGATAATAAAGCAGAGGGACAGACAACTGAAAATACATCCGAAGCTGTGAAAACATCCGTAGAAAGCACAAGCACGCAGGAAGAAAATCCGGGTGAAACTACCACTGATGATATTGGCACTACTGCGGTTGATACAACTGAAGCTGATACTGCAGAACCCGAAGAGAACATCGCTGTTATTCCCGATGAAAGCTATGTTGGAAAGTGGGTGTCTTATCCTGCTGCTGCGAGTGGAAATGTAGTTATTTCAAACCTGAATGATAAAGCTGTAACATTTTCTTTATTTATATACAAAGGTTTTAGTATAGAGGCAACAGCGATAAAATATGATAATAGGTTCCTTTTCGGAGAGGTGATTTCACCGGATTTAAGATATGATTTTTATGATTCTTCATTTTACAAAGAATGTAAAGTAAGTGGTAGTATCGTTCTTGCAGAGAATAAAGTGGAGTTTATATTTGATGATCCTATTTTGAATGGAATGGACGTTACTTTTAACATTAAATATAGTAGCTGTATGAAATATCAAGAAACTGTAAATGAGTGTTTGACTGTTTTGGATAATTCTTGCTGGAAAAACGCAACTGAGCACCCTACCGATATTGTGAGATATAGGTGGAGTAGTGATGCGAGTGATAAAGTTTGGCTTGACAACGCTAAACCTTATGCTACAGAGAATTCTTTGATTTATTCCATCCTTGGAAGATCAAATTACCTTTCAGTCGTTGTCCGTGTAGTCTACGACCGAGAAGCCGACGATTGGTTTGCGGCAGACGTGTTTTACGCTCATAATGACGGCAGAGTGCTACAGGGCGACGAGCTCAAAGCCTTCATGTTAAACCACGGCAAAACAGATTTCATCCTCCCCGCCGACGATGTTGACCTTTTAGAATATTTTAAATAATCTCTTTACTCTCCAATCCCCCTTGCCGTGCGGCAAGGGGGATTTTTCGGTATGAGTGAAAAATTTACGCGAATTTAACTTTTACTGTGCTCTCTTTCTTGCTTTAAGGGTAAAAATGTGATATAATACTATGAGTTTGCAATACGCATGGTATTTATGGATTCGGTATTGACGAATCTCGTCATAAAAATATATAGTAATCCCTTCAGACTGTAAAATGAACTTGCTTTTTTACTTTATTTTTGTTGCGGAGCAACAAAAATAAAGGCAAAGCCAAGGAGGATGAGCGGTCTGAAAGACCCGAAGGAAACTTCGGCGTCTGAGATGGTGCCTTGCGTAAAGTTGCAGCCAAACAACATGGGGTAATCTTTTGAAGGTGACTATCTGCCAAAAAAGAAATACTATGAGTTTGCATATCAAAAGAAAAATATTTTTTTAGGAGTAAAAAATGGAGATCTTATACGAAAACATTCTTGCCATCGAGTGGAAAATGGTCGTCATGTGGATCATCGGCGGACTTCTCATTTTCCTCGCTATCAAAAAGGATATGGAGCCCACCCTCCTTCTTCCCATGGGATTCGGCGCCATCCTTGTAAACCTTCCCCATTCGGGCGCCGCTGAGGTAGTAAACCGCCTTTTCGACATCGGTATCGACAACGGTGAGCTGATGCCGCTGATACTCTTTATCGGTATCGGCGCTATGATCGACTTTACCCCCCTTCTCTCAAACCCCAAGTATATGATCTTCGGTGCCGCCGCACAGTTCGGTATCTTCTTTACTCTGTGCCTTGCATCCTTCTTCGGCTACAGCCTCAACGATGCTGCATCTATCGCTATCATCGGTGCCGCTGACGGTCCTACATCCATCTTCGTAGCTCAGGTGCTGAAGTCCAATTACCTTCCCGCTATCATGGTGGCGGCGTATTCGTATATGGCGCTGGTGCCCATTGTACAGCCCCCCATCATCAAGCTTTGCACCACAAAGAAGGAGCGCCTCATCCGTATGGACGATACCTCCAAGCCCGTTTCAAGGACCACGAAGATCCTCTTCCCCATAATTACCACTATCATCGTCGGTCTCGTTGCCCCCGATGCGGTTGCTCTTATCGGCTTCCTTATGTTCGGTAACCTTATCCGCGAGTGCGGCGTGCTCAACTCTCTCTCCGAGACAGCACAGAAGGTGCTTGCTAACCTTATCACCATTTTCCTCGGTATCACCATCGCATCCCGTATGACCGCCGAGGAATTCATCCGCCTTGACACCATCATCATCCTCTGCCTCGGTCTCGTTGCATTCGTATTCGACACCTTCGGCGGAATCATGATCGCAAAGATCATGAACATCTTCTTAAAGAAGAAGATAAACCCCATGATCGGTGCCGCCGGTATTTCTGCATTTCCTATGTCCTCCCGTGTTGTCCATAAGATGGGTCTTGCCGAGGATAACCAGAACTTCCTTCTCATGCACGCTGTAGGCGTAAACGTATCCGGTCAGATCGCGTCAGTTATCGCGGGCGGTCTAATCCTCGCAATCGTAGGTTGATAGGAGTAATGTTATGAACTTTAATTTCAGTGTAGATAATCTTATGAACTCTCTTCCCATTATGGGCAAGGGAATGCTCGGTATTTTCGCCGTTACCGTAGTTATTATTCTTGTTGTAACCGTGCTCAACAAGGTCACATCAGGCAAGAAGAAGCAGTAAGGAGTAAAAGCCATGACAAGAGAACAGTTTTTTAAGAATCTTGAAGTCCCGAAGGGCAAGATCGACGTAGTCCTCGATACAGACGCATACAACGAGGTGGACGATCAGTACGCCATTTCCTATATGCTGAAGTCCGACTACAAGCTCAACGTTCGCGGTATCTGCGCCGCTCCCTTCTTCAACGATAAGTCCACCTCTCCCGAAAACGGTATGGAGAGAAGCTACGACGAGATCATGAATCTCCTTACGCTTATGGGCAAGGAGGAGCTGAAGAGCATCGTTTACAAGGGCTCAAGAAGCTATCTTGCGGATGAAAAGACTCCCGTTGAGTCCGAGGCTGCCCGCTTTATGGCGGAGCTTGCAAATGAGTACAGCCCCGAAAATCCCCTTTACATCGTAGCTATCGGTGCTATTACAAACGTTGCTTCCGCTATTCTTATGAATCCCGCCATGAAGGAGAACTGCGTTTTCGTATGGCTCGGAGGCAAGGCTCACTGCTTTGACGGACGTGAGTTCAATATGTATCAGGATCTTGCAGGCGCGCGCGTGCTCTTCCTTTGCGGTGCTCCCGTGGTACAGCTTCCCTGTATGGGTGTTGTGGATAAGTTCCATACCTCAAGATACGACCTTGAGCATTACCTCCTCGGCAAGAACAAGCTTTGCGACTATCTTGTAAATTACACGGTAAGAGACACGGAAGCTTACTTCCCCGGCAAGCCCTGGCACCGAGTTATCTGGGACGTCACCGCTGTTGCGTGGCTTCTCAACGATAACGACCGCTTTATGCTTTCGGATATAGTACACGCACCAATCCCCGAGTACGACGGACGTTACGCTCCCGCTTCCGATACGCCCTTCATGAACTACGTATATCACATTATGGTAGACGAGCTCATGGCTGATCTTTTTGAGACTCTTGCAAAATAATATTTCGTAGCACCGTGAGGTGCTACGATTTTTTTAGGGAATTTTTGCAGTCTGTGAGAAAATACGGGCATTTTGTGGTACAATAGAGGTATAGTTTAGCGAATGGAGAAACAGCATGAAATTTGCATTTTACGATACAAAACAGTACGATATCCCCTCCTTTGAAAAATACGGTACCGAGGCGGGTATTACCTTCAAGTTTTACGAGGGTAAGCTGAACGCGGATACGGCAGAGCTTGCCCGCGGCTGCGACGGCGTGTGCATCTTCGTAAACGACACCTGCAACGCTGAGGTCATCGACAAGCTTCATTCTATGGGTGTGCGTATGATCGCGCTCCGCTGTGCTGGATATAATAACGTGGACGTGCGTCACGCCTTCGGCAAGATCCACGTGTTCCACGTGCCGGCGTACTCACCTTATGCGGTGGCAGAGCACGCCGTGGCTATGCTCCTGACCTCTATCCGCCGAATACACAAAGCATACATCCGCACCCGCGACTTCAATTTCAGCCTCAATGGCATGACCGGCTTTGATCTTCATGGAAAGACCGTGGGAGTTGTGGGAACGGGTAAGATCGGACGTGTGTTTATAGACATTTGCCGCGGATTCGGCATGAAGGTCATTGCATACGACAAGTTCCCCGCAACAGACGCGGGAATCGAGTACGTGGAGCTTGACGAGCTGTTCAGCCGAAGCGATATAATCTCGCTCCACTGTCCGCTGACGAGCGAGACTCACCATATGATAAATGCCGTTTCCATAGAGAAGATGCGCCGCGGCGTGGTCATCGTAAACACATCACGCGGCGCGCTTATCGACGCGGAGGCGCTTCTTGCAGGGATCAAGTCAAGAAAGATCGGTGCCGCCTGCCTTGACGTGTACGAGGAGGAGGCTGACATCTTCTTCGAGGACAACTCGGGTCACATTCTCGATGACGATACGCTTGCCCGCCTTATATCCATGCCCAACGTGATAGTTACATCACATCAGGCGTTCCTTACGGAGGAAGCGCTTGCCAACATCGCCGAGACCACCGTTTCGAATATCGTTGAGTTTGCCCGTGACGGAAGCTCTCGAAATGAGCTTTGCTACCACTGCGGCAAGGTAGAAAACTGCAAAAAATGCAGAGACGCGAGATGCTTTTGAGGGATGAATCAAGCATAAAAAACGGCGGGAGTACCCTCTGCCTACGGTTAAATCGTAGGGCAGGGGGGGTGCTCCTGCCGTTTTTGCGATTTTGTGAAATTGTCTGCAAACGTTTTTTTCTTTTCTCTCGGAAACTGAGATAAGTCTTACAAAATGTGATATGGACAAAATTTCGTCTGTGTACTATACTTTATGTGTCGGCCGACATATCAAAGTCAGAAAGGAAACATTACTATGAATTTTGGAGACAACATACGCAGATTACGATTACAAAAGAAATTTACTCAGGAATATGTAGCCGAACGCCTTATGGTATCGGCACAGTCAGTCAGCAGATGGGAAACATCAGCTACATTCCCGGATATTCTTCTGCTGCCCGAGATGGCGAAGCTCTACGGCGTGACCGTGGACGATCTGTTCCGCGAAAATTCTGTTTCTTATGAGAACTATGCCCACAGACTTTTGGCAGTTTATGAAGCTTCCGGGTCTCGTGACGATTATCTTGCCGCAGAGACGGAGTTTTTGAGACTTAAGGAATCGGGTACCTGTTCAATGAAGGATCTCTGTATGTTCGGGATGCTTTATCAGTACGGTATGACTGACTGCACCAGGAGAGCAGAGAAGCTGTTTTCAGAGGGACTTGAACTTGGAGAAAGTAATGATCCCAACACATATCATTGGATAGAACGGCAAATGATCCTTCTCAATGCTCAGACGGGACGTAACAGAGAGAATATCATCAAGTATAAACAGTACAATGCGGGGAATCCCAATGATCTGTACGGCTATGTAAATCTTATACAGTCGTACCTGCATGAAGGCGAGAATCAAAACGCACTTGAAGTATTCCTCTCAGCCAAATCAAAGTTTGATTCACCGAGGCATCTTTATCGATACGGCGGGAGAGCATATATGGCTCTGGGAAGATATGATAAAGCTATCGAGTGCTTTGAGAGGGACTACGAGATCGACAGCTCATTTACTCATTCGTTGTGGGGTGTTGCGGAGTGTTATGAGAAGTTGGATGATTTTAAAAATGCGTATAAAACATATCGCAAAATTGAGTCATGGTATAAATCGAACGGTTTTAACGTTGAGGAAGAAAGGGCAAGACTTTCTGCTGAAAGGTGCTTGAGAAAATAAAGGATGCGGGCATTTACTTGAGCAGATTTATAATACAAGTCAAAAAACTCTTAGACTCAAAAGCTAAGAGTTTTTGACAACACCTTATCAAGTGCATTTGAAAGCGCCGTTTTCATTTCTTCAAGCCTGTCACCGGTAACGACGTACTTTTCATCTCCCATGACGCTCCACGGGACGTACCATACGGGACCGCCCTTTCCGTTATAGCTGTATCCGTCGAGATCTCCTTTTCTTCGTGGATACAAGTGCCAGTGAACGTGGGAATCCTCGTTCCCGAGTAATTCATAGTTCATCTTATCGGCATCGAAAGCGAGCATAACAGCCTCGGCGACCATTGACATCTCACGCATAAACTTATCTCTGAAGGATTCTTCAAGGTAGAAAAGCTCAGTGGTGTGTTCCTTGCACAGAAACAGTGAGTAACCGGGGAAATACTGATGATTTCCGATAACGACATAGCCTGTTTCAAGCTCACGTACAAAGTAGGGATTTTCCCCGCGCTTGATCATATCAATTACATTGCAGATAAGACACATGATTTACAGCCTCCGTTGTATTTTTGAGTTTACAGTATAACATGAAAAAGATTGTATGTCAAGCTTTGTTTATTCCGAAATTAAACCAATGAGGATGAGCTGATGGTTCTGACAGAAAATTGAAGTAACATAACACAGCGAAAACCAAGCAATCGGTAGTACCGACTACTCTCGTGAAGCAGATAGAAAATATAAAAAACAGCAATTTCAGGTGAGACTTTTTCCTCGCTGTTAAGACTAATAGATGAAAGGAGCCGAAGCCGGCAGGCTCCGATAATAAAGTAAAGGAGTGATCGCCTATGATTAGATCCGACCGCGGCGGAGAACTGTTAGAGCGTTTCAAAAATGGAGACTCAGATGCCCTTCGTGAGCTTATCGAGCTGTATGGAGCAAGCCTTACGCTGTTTATTCAAAGGTATGTTAATAATATGAGCATCGCAGAGGAGCTGACAGCGGATACGTTTTGCGAGATCGCTGTGAATCCGTCAAAGTACCGCAGGGAAGCGTCATTGAAAACATATCTTTTTACAGTTGCCAAAAACAAAGCTGCAGATTACTTGAAAAAGCAGCGCAAATATAAATACGTTCCCATAGAAGACGTGGCATATGAGCTTTGCGAGACACGGCAGCTTGAAGAGTGGGTAGTAAAAGACGAACAGCAGCGCGAGCTTATGACCGTGCTGAATGAGCTTACGGAGGATTATCGCTCCGTGCTGTATCTGCTGTATTTCGAGGAGCTTTCATATGAGCAGATCGGCAGAATACTTAAAAAGAACGTAAAGCAGATAAAGAATCTTGCATACAGAGCAAGGCTTGCGCTGAAGGGCGAGCTTGAAAGGAGAGGATTTGTATATGAGGAGCTTTGAAGAATGGACTTCCGATATGGAAAAAAAGGTAGAAACGAAGATAAAAGAAAAGCGAAAGGAGAGAAATAATATGAAGAATAAATATATGAAGCTTGGCGCAGTGGCGGCGTGCCTTGTGCTCGTGATCGGTGCCGCGGCTGTGATTCCATACGTGGCAAACAGGAACGAAAGCGCGAACTTACCCGAGACTACCGTAGCGGCAACGGATCCTGCACAGACGGGGGATGCTGTCGGCGGAGGGGAACTGAAATGTAAGGTGCATTACCTATACCATAACTTCGCAGGTTCTTTAATTGATTACGTAGGTCAGGACAAATTTGATGAATGGTTAGAAAGCGTGTCGGAAACAGAAGATTTATCAGAAGATTGTCCGTGCAACGCTAATATTAAAAACTTTATAGATTATTTTGATATACCATACGAGGTTTTTGTTGTTAAGGGCAATCTTACAGGCCATCTTGAGTATGATCCTGAGATACTGTACTTTGGTACTGAAGAAGAAATCGAGGCACATTTCAGAGATTTTGAAAAATTCGCCAAAGACTATATAATAACCGAACATTTGCTTAAATTAGGATTTAATTTGGAAGAGAAATACGCAGATAAGCTTACTGAATATGCAGACCGTACAGTAAGGTTTAGTATACCGGAGCTTGTGGTGTACGGTGGTATAACAAAAGATGAACTCATTAAAGCTATCGATGAAGTGTCAGAAAATATATATGAAAAGTTCGGTGAAG
This sequence comes from Clostridia bacterium, assembly GCA_017481265.1. Classification (GTDB taxonomy): domain Bacteria; phylum Bacillota; class Clostridia; order Oscillospirales; family CAG-272; genus RUG11130. The sequence goes on along the minus strand of JAFUPK010000145.1, from coordinate 2,853 downwards.
TATATACTTTTGATTATGATATCGACGGTCTTTATCCGGATGGTGTAGCTACGTTGTATGATGCCTATGCTAAAGACGATGAAAGTGTATATGATAGAGTATCTCGTCTTGATGCACTTTTCTGCGGTCTTATAGAGTAAAGAGATGATTTTTAAGGGAGGTGAGTCCAATGTGGAATAAATTATATAGAACAGAAAGAACGAATGTTATAAGGAGTAGGTGGAACAATATTGAAGCGGACAGTATCCGTTTTCCTTTATTTTTAATGCGGAGCATTAAAAATATTGAAGTAAGCCAAGGAAAATGAGCGAAGCGAAGAAACCTTCGGCGCCCCTACTTGCGAAGCAAGTAGAGATGGTGTCTTTCGATGAGGTATAGCCGGAAGCTTACGACGGGAGCGCGGGGCTACTCCCCTACGGTGTCCGAGTTATTTACAAAAATACAAAAATCCGCACCTTCACTTCAGTGTTGGTGCGGATTCTGTATCGGAATAAATTAAAGAGTATTTGCGCTGCCAAGAACGTTCTTGATCTTGTGTGCAACCATCTTCTTAACCTCTGCACGTCGGGCGGTGAGGTAAGTTCCGGGGTCAAATACGTCAGGCTGAAAGCACAAAAGGGGCTGTCCGAAGACTACCTTTTATTTATACTGAATAATCCTTTTTCTTTCCTGTAAATGGTTCGTATTTGTCGATTATCGCCTTCATTTGCGGTGTATCCTTAACTGCTTCCCAAACGCCCCAAGAATGCAAATCTGATATGTGATGTGTGACTACATTATCTTCGATGTCGGTGTTGGTTTTAGACATATCGAGTGTAACATCTTTGACAAAGAAAGATGTGTGTGTGATGAGCTTGGGTAATTCATCATATTCTTTAGCGTGATAGAAGCTGAGCTCGTAATATTCAAATGCACTATCAAGATCACCCACCATAACGTATCTGTTGGCGATCCACATATAAAGTACACTCAGTTCATGATGATAGAATCCATAATCATCGTCATCAAATATCATTTTTATTAGAGATACATCCTTTTTAAGATATTTGATCGTCTTATGCGAATCAATGGTATTATCGTGATGAGCCGTGTTGCGAAGCTTTACATGTAACTTCATCGACAGATCCCAAATGTTACGGCGCACCTGTTTCAACCATTCCGCATTATCGTCCATATAACATCCCTCAAGCTCCTCGCCTTCGGTCATCCAGTATTGAGGAAAGCGTTTCGCGGTTTCAATGGCTTTGTCACGTTCCCCGTCAAGGTTATAAAGTCCGCCGATAATAGAAAGTGCAGAATAGCGTACCTTGTCTACTGTACATTCGTCGAGGACACGTTCACACAGAGCATACAGCTCATCCTTGTGTACTTCATTCCCGAAAGGACCTTCAACAAAGTTAGGATCGTATTGAAGTTGCCACATATACAAGTCAACAATACGCCAATCGTTAGGGAATTCCGCGTAGGCTTTCTTTAATAGGTTAAATCGTTCATGGGATTTACCAATAGACGCAAGTCGTTCAGATTCGCTAATATATTTCAAGATAGCTTCCTCGTTTTTTGCGTGGTCAAGGCCAAGTATTTCATCGGTTGATACGCCAAAGTAAGAAGCAAGGGGAATAACCATACTGATGTCGGGTAAGGTCTCTCCTCTCTCCCATTTTGACACTGCGGCAATGGATACGTGCATACGTTCGGCCAAGGTCTCCTGAGTTATGTTTTTTAATTTGCGGAGACGTTTTATATTTTCGCCTATATAAAGATTCATTTTGTAAACCTCGTTTCAAAGATTCATTCACCGGTGCTTGTGATTATATTATACACCGTTTAAATAGAGTTAACAAGGTACACACACGCAACAGGATTTAACCGACAGTTGAAAAATTGAAGAGGTAAGTTTTTTATTTCCCTCGCGTGAGTGTTCACGAGAAAAAGTGAACGTCACCCGATAGCAACAAGCGAGGAAGATAAGAGGTCTGAAAGACCCTAAGAAACCTTCGGTGTCCCTACTTGCGAAGCAAGTAGAGATGGTGTCTTACATAAAATTACAGCCATAGCGTATGGAAAAATTCGTTCTAACTACGATGTTGTGAGTGATTAATAAAAAATCCGCACCTTCACTTCAGTGTTGGTGCGGATTCTGTATCGGAATAAATTAAAGAGTATTAGCGCTGCCAAGAACGTTCTTGATCTTGTGTGCAACCATCTTCTTAACCTCTGCACGTGCAACGGTGAGGTAAGTTCTGGGGTCAAATACTTCAGGCTGATTTGTAAGAACGCGGCGGATACCTGCGGTCATTGCAAGACGGATGTCGGAGTCGATGTTGATCTTGCATACTGCAAGGGATGCTGCCTTTCTGAGCTGCTCCTCGGGAATACCGACTGCATCGGGAAGCTTGCCGCCGATTGCGTTGATCTCCTTTACGTACTCCTGGGGAACGCTGGATGCGCCGTGGAGAACGATGGGGAAGCCGGGGATCTTTTCCATGATCTTCTCAAGAATGTCAAAACGGAGCGGCGGGGGAACAAGGATGCCCTCTTCGTTTCTTGTGCACTGTGCAGGTGTGAACTTGTATGCACCGTGGGAGGTACCGATGGAGATAGCGAGAGAGTCAACGCCGGTCTTAGCAACGAACTCTTCAACCTCCTCGGGACGTGTGTATGTGGAGTCCTCAGCAACAACGTCGTCCTCAACGCCTGCGAGAACGCCGAGCTCACCCTCAACGGTTACGCCGCGCTCGTGAGCGTACTCAACGACCTTCTTTGTAACAGCGATGTTGTCTTCGAAAGAGTGGTGAGAACCGTCGATCATAACGGAAGTGAATCCACCGTCGATACATGCCTTGCAGATCT
>JAFUPK010000144.1 GCA_017481265.1 Clostridia bacterium | reverse complement strand
TACTTCGTTTAGCGAAGTAGCGGCGACTCGGGACTCCGTCCCAAGACCCTGCGCCCTTTTAAAAAAGGTCGATCAAAACTTTTGTGCATTTTGTCAGCGCAAGACCTTTGTCAGCGGCCTGAGGAGATGCGATGCATCTCCTTTTGTTTATACTTAGTTTTGAGAAAAAAGCTTCACATACGCTTTCACGCTTGCTTATTTTTGTAAAGCTCTGCGATAAGCTCTGCGGTGCCATCCGCGAAGTCACCGCTGTCAAATCTGCCGTATTTTATAAGCTCACGGACATAGGTTGAACTAACACACGAGAATTCAGCCTTGGACGGTAAAAATACAGTCTCAAGTGAAGGCTCGAATCGTCTTGAGATCTCCGACAGATCATATTCGTATGCAAAGTCTGTTATATTGCGGACGCCCTTGACTATGAACTGTGCTCCAAGGCATTTGGCAGCGTCGGTCGTAAGTCCGCTGTACATAACGGCTTCTATATTTGAGATACCTTTATCAATTAAAGCTTCTACAGCCTTCTTGAGGATAATAAGTCTTTCATCATAGGTGAACATTCCGCCCTTTTTTTCGGAATTCACAAGAATCACGACATATACCTTATCAAATACCCGTGCCGCTGATTCAAAGAGGGAAATGTGTCCTTTAGTTACGGGATCAAAGCTTCCCGGTATAATACAGCTTTTCATCATCGTCACCATTCCCGATACATGAATTATTTTTTGAGAAGTACTGTTACTCTTGTTCTGCCGTATACAGTACTGCGCTGAAGCTCAAATTTGTCCATGAGCTCAGCGTCGCTTTCGAAAACATCCCCGAGAACAGATGCCGCAAGCTTTTCGGGATCTTTCTTTTCCTTGTTTTTCTTTTTTGAAGGCTGAGTATCGCTTTCGCAGACAATAAGTGCACCGGGTGCAGTAATATTACGCTCAGCAATAAGTGCAAGAGAATCGTGCATGAGGGGAGTGCCGTAGGGAGGATCGAGTAAAACTATATTGAACTTTTCCTCGTCGTTGAATCCCTTGAGAAATGCGCTTGCAGATATTGCAGAAATACGGCATCTGTCATAAAGCTTGGCGTGCTTTGCATTGCTTATGATAAGGTTTACTGCATCTCTTGATTCGTCGATAATAGTAGCGCGCGCGGCTCCTCTTGAGAGAGCTTCCAGTGCAAGCTGTCCCGATCCACCGAACAGATCCAGAACACGTCTGCCTTCAAGTTCAAACTGCAACATGGAAAATATTGCTTCCTTTACCTTGTCGGAAGTAGGACGGGTTGCGTCAGATTCTAAGGTCTCGAGCTTAGTTCCTCGAGCAGTTCCTGTAATAATTCTCATTTTATCTCCATTCTGCCGCTATGGGCTAAGTTTTAATTATTCTTTTTGAAATGATCTATTATATTCTCCGCATCCCTTTCGGTGATGCCGCTAACTGAGGTAAGCTCATCAAGGGAAGCATTTTTTACAGCAGTGATGCTTCCGAGCGCCTTCAAAAGCACTTTTGCTTTCGCGGGTCCGATACCTTTTATGTTCTCAAGCGATGAGCGCTTTATCGTTTTACGCTTTGCTTTTGACATACGTCCCACTGTGTACCTGTGAACCTCCTCCTGCAGGGAGTAAATAAAGCGGAATATATCTGTTTGCCGCGATATATCTACCTCACCGCCCGAGGAAACAAGAGTACGTGTCTTGTGATGATCGTCCTTGACCATGCCAAATACGGGAACATAATATCCTGCCTCCGTTAAGGCCGCCTCTACAGTGTTAACATGACCGATGCCACCGTCAAGAAGCAGAAGATCGGGCGAAGGTGTCCGTGTGTTATCATCTCTCAGTTCGCCTGCATGAGCCATCCTGCGCAGAACGGCTTCTTTCATGGCACTGTAGTCGTCAGGTGCGGTAAGAGATTTAATAGAATAAGTTCTGTACTCGCTTTTTACAAGCTTTCCGTCTATAGCCGCAACCATTCCTGCGGTTATGTGCTCACTGCCAAGGTTCGAGATGTCAAACGCCTCAATGCGTTCAGGAAAAACCTCTAAGCAGAGAAGGGAAGCGAGACGGGCAAGCATTTTCTCCGTTGCTTTATTCTTTGATACCTTGTTTTCTGCGTGCAGCTTAGCGTCCTCGGTGGCAAGTTCGCAGAGAGAACGCGAGGCACCCCTCTTCGGTGTTCGAATGTAGACCTTGTGGCCTGACTTTTCTGAAAGGAACTCACTGAGAAGTGTGCTGTCGGAATCCGAAAGTTCAAATGAGAGAAGTATCTCTTTGGGAATGTATTCACGGGTGGAGTAAAGACGTGTAATAAAGGACAGTAGCGGAGATTCATCGATATCCCCGGAAATGACAAAGTCATCAAACAGGAAGTGGTCGCGGTCTGCAACATAGCCGCTTCTTATATAGAATACCGAAATGCTGTCGTGACCTGAGCTTGTGTTGTCGGCAGTGCAGAGACCAAAAACATCGCATTCTACGTCGGGTGAGCTGACAGCCGTCTGCTTTTCGCCAAGCTTACGGAGAGCTGATATGGTGTCGCGGCACTTTGCGGCCTTTTCAAATTCCATGGTCTCCGAGTAGCGGTACATATCATCGGTCAACGCTTTTATTGCCCCGGATGTACCTCCGCGCAGTATATCTGCGGCTGTTGCAATTATGTCCTTGTATTCCTCCTTTGATACGTTACCTGTACAAAGACCGACACATCGACCGATCTGGTAATTGACGCAAGGTCTGCCTTTGCCAATGTCTGCAGGGAATTTTTTCTTGCAGGAGGGAATACCGAGAGTCCTCTCAAGGGAAGCTATTACCGAGTATACCGTCTGTGTTGATGAGTAAGGACCGAAATAGAGCGCACCGTCCGCAAGCCGAGTTCGCGTCATTGATATTGTCGGATAGTCCGATTTGATATTAAGCCGGATATATGGATACGATTTAGCATCCTTGAGCTTCATATTGTATTTCGGCGTATGATGCTTGATGAGTCTGTTTTCCAGAGTCAGTGCTTCCATTTCCGTGGAGCAGACTATAAATTCAAAGTCGCATACCGATGAAGCCATCTGCTCGGTCTTTACATCGTGGCTACCGTGGAAGTACTGTGAGACTCTGTCGCGAAGCGAACGTGATTTCCCAACATATATCACATTACCGTCACAGCCGCGCATTATATAAACGCCGGGTGAACGGGGAAGAGCCGCTGCCTTTGACCTGAGAGAATCAATATTTCTTGACAGATTAGATGTTGTCATATTGCTCCTTTCAGTTTTCTTAATAAATAAAAATAAAATGCCTTATCGGAAAACGGGCGTAGCTTAAGCTCGTCAGACAAGGCATAATAATTGAGAGAAGATTATTCGCTGAATCCGGTGTCAATAAGACTGACAAGACCGTCGATAGCATCTGTCTCGTCTGCACCGTCAGCGTAGATGGTGACGGACATTCCCTTGACGATACCGAGGGAAAGAACACCGAGAAGACTCTTGGCATTCACACGTCTGTCATCTTTTTCAACCCAAATGGAGCTCTTATAAGAGTTAGCCTTCTGGATGAAGAAAGTAGCGGGTCTGGCGTGAAGGCCTACGTTATTTTTTATTGTTACGTCGCGTGAAATCATATGAATCTCCTGCAATATTAAGTAATAGAAAAGGACTTTAAATTCCTCGATAATTTATATATGTATTATAACAAAAACGTAAAATAAAATCAAGGGGATGTAAATATTTTTTCATCGTCATAATTAACAAGTAAAATCGCAGACCGACGATAAGGGTTGTTTAAAATCGTGATTTTGATTAAAAAAGTGAAATTTTGTCAAAGTTTTGCTATGCCTGAACGTCTTGCAGCGTCAGCAACAGCTTCAGCGATCGCAGGAACTACACGCTTGTCGAACGGCGATGGAATTATGTAGTCACAGGACAGCTCCTCGTCGGAGATAAGCTCTGCAAGTGCGATTGTTGCTGCCTTCTTCATTTCCTCGTTTACGTCGGAGGCTCTGCAATCCAATACCCCTCGGAAAATGCCGGGGAAGGCAAGAACGTTATTTATCTGGTTTGGGTAGTCGCTTCTGCCGGTTCCGACAACAGCGGCGCCTGCTGCCTTTGCGTCCTCGGGCATGATCTCGGGTGTTGGGTTTGCAAGAGAGAATACTATTGGACTTTCAGCCATAGAGGTGACCATAGGCTTTGAGATCAGCCCCGGCCGTGATACGCCTATGACTGCATCAGCACCCTTTATTACGTCCTCAAGACATCCTTTTTCGCGGTAAGGATTTGATTCCTTTGCGAGCAGATAGTGCTCGCTGTTTTCAAACTCCATACCTTCACAGATTGCACCAAAGCGGTCGACATATATAATGTTCCGACACCCTAAATTTGCAATATGCCTGCCGATTGCAGTACCTGCGGCACCGGCACCGCATATTACAAGCTTTATGCTGTCGATGCTTTTTCCGGTGAGCTTCAAGGCGTTCAGCAAAGCAGCACCCACGATTATTGCAGTGCCGTGCTGGTCATCGTGGAATATGGGAACAGAACATACCTCCTTGAGCTTGCGCTCGATCTCAAAGCAACGCGGAGCGGCAATATCCTCAAGATTGATACCGCCAAAGGATTCGGATATGTTCTTTACGGTATTTACAAACTCATCGGTCTCCTTGGTAGAGACGCATAGAGGAATGGCATCTATGCCTGCGAACTCACGGAACAGCAGACATTTGCCCTCCATAACAGGCATCCCTGCAACACCGCCGATGTCGCCGAGACCAAGTATTGCACTACCATCGGTTATAACTGCAACCGTGTTCCATCTCCTTGTAAGCTCATATGAAAGCTCAGGGTCCTTTGCGATAGCAAGACATGGCTCTGCAACTCCGGGTGTATAAGCAACTGAGAGCTCGTTTGCATTCGTAGCTCTTGCAACGGGTTCGATCTTTATTTTTCCGCGCCAAAGCTTATGCATTTCAAGTGACTTTTTTCTTACGTCCATATAGATCTCCAAACAGCTTTTGTTTTCACAAGAAATTTAATCAGCTTGTATAATGGGTCAAATCCATTGCATCATTAGTGCTGTTATTTCTCTTGTGATGTTAAAACTCAATATCCTATATATTATAACATTTCTTTCGGAAATTCAATAGAGAAGTATTAAAAAATACGCTTTTCGCAGAAATTAAGTCTTAATGAATGAAAACAATATTGTGGTTTTTTCAGAATATACAACATTTTTGTACTGTTTTGTGATAAAATAATATAGGCTGTACAGTTATGCCTAAAAAATTCAAAGGAGCCTCTATGATCTTCTCATCATATGAGTTTATATTTTTGTTTTTGCCGTGTGTTCTTCTCGGCTTCTTCCTTTTACGTCTTTTAAAGAACACCCTTCTTCTTAAGCTGTGGCTTATCGCGGCGTCTCTTGTGTTTTACGGAATGGGACAGCCCGAGTACATAGCAATGTTTTGCTTCTCTCTTGTACTTAACTATTTAATCGTTTTTGCAATGGACAAGCTGAGTCACCGTGTTGTCCGTGCTCTGTTAATGACAGCGGCTTGTGTTTGGAACATCGGTCTTCTCGTCTACTATAAGTATACTAATTTCATATTTGAAAACCTCAATCGTATAAAAGGTGTAGATATAACGCTCCTGAAGCTCATCCTTCCTATCGGTATTTCATTCTTTACCTTTCAGATACTTGCATATACTGTCGACTTTTATAAGGGTAAGACCAAAAGAGCATCGCTCCTTGACTATGTCCTCTTTGTTTCGTTTTTTCCGCAGCTTATCGTCGGCCCCGTCGTAATGCACGATGAGCTTATGCCTCAGCTTGAGGGGGATAATCTCAGAAATATCGGCACTGATGACATACAGCGCGGAATCTATCTGTTTTCTATGGGATGCGCTAAAAAGACCGTACTTGCTAATCCCCTTATTACATTTGCTTCCGATTTCTATGCTCAAAGCCCTGAGATGATACTGTCGGGTTCGGCTTCTCTGTCATGGACGGCGGTGCTTGCTTTTACCTTTGCATACTATTTCGATTTTTCAGGATATGTTGATATGGCGCGTGGGCTTGGGTATCTTTTCGGTATCAAGCTTCCCATAAACTTTGATTCTCCCTATAAGGCTCGTAATTTCGCTGATTTCTGGCGCAGATGGAACATGACCATCTCACGTTTCTTCAATAACACAGTATTTTCTAACATATTTCATTTTGGCGACCGTATTCCGATGCTGATCTTTGCAACTCTTGCAACTTTCGTTGTTTCGGGTATTTGGCACGGAGCCGGCTGGAATTTCATTCTATGGGGTGTCGTGAACGGCATCTTTGTCTGCGTTGCCAATATTATGATGCTGTACAGGCTTCGTTTGCCCGCCTTTATTTCTTACCCGCTTACCTTCATAGGATGTGTGCTTGTGAGAGTTTTGTTTGACAGTCCCTCTCTCTCTGTTACCTGCGCGGTATTTAAGAGCATGTTTACTGTTCCGAGCAGCCTTTCATCAGCATTCAGTCAGCTTTTAGCTGTGTTCAAGGATATTACGGAGGTTTGTATTATCATCCTTCTTGGTGCACTTATATGCTTTTTGTTGCCAAATTCCAACGATCTTGCAGAAAAAAGAACCTTGACAGCGCGTCATGCTGTTCTGTCTGCGGCACTGTTTGTGTTCAGCCTTGCCTGCATGGGCAGAGTATCCACATTCCTTTACTTTAATTTCTGATTTTGAAAGGCGGACAAAGCCGATGAAACGTTATAAATGGATCGCGCTGTTTTTGTGCGTGGCACTGGTCTTTACTCTGCTTTATGCTGCATTCAATATGTTGGTGGATCCTTTCGGCGTATTCGGAGACAGGCTTCTTGATTACGGTGAATACAGTATGACCGAAAATCCCCGTGTTGCTAAGATGGCGTATCTTGAGTATAATCATGACAAGTATGATTCCTATATTGTCGGTTGCTCAAAGACCTCATCATATCCCATTGATCTTTTGAACCGCTATATGGATGCTTCGTTCTTCAATCTTTTCGCATACGGCGGAGATATGGCTGACGAGGAAAAGATGGTGACTTATGTTATTGAGAACTATTCCCCCAAGAATATCATAGTGGCAATGGGACCTGAGGCTGCATATAAATATGACTTCGAAAGCGATTCTCTTAAGGATAATCTTTACTGGGCCGTTGACAGCGGAAATCCCATCTCCTTCTACACTAAGTATGCATTCCTCCATCCCAGCTATTCCGTAAATAAGCTCATCTCTTACTTCACAAGATCATATCTTCCCGATGCTGAAGCTGTTTTTAATGTCAGAACGGGAGCCTATGACAAAACGGTGCGCGACAGTATTCCCATCGGAAGTATTGAGGACTATCGTACATACGAAAGCTCTAAGTTCAATATCACTCACTCACGTCCTCTTGAATATGTGGAGGAATGCGTTGAGTCCGTTAAGCGTATCAAGACCCTCTGCGATGAGCGTGGCGTTAATTTTATGCTTATAGCGTCGCCTATGTATTCTGCAGAGCAAGCGTGCTATTCGGAAGCAGATATGACTCGCCTTTGGACAGCTCTTGCAGATGTCACCGATTTTTACGATTTTTGGGGCTATGGTACGATCGCTTCCGATATCCGATATTTTTATGACGGTTATCATTTCCGAAACTGCGTAGGAGAGATGGCGCTTGCGTATATTTTCGGCGATGAAAGTGTTTATGTCCCCGATGATTTCGGTCATTTTACAACAAAGGATAATGTAGACGTTCGTATAACCAATGCTTTGTCTGCCGTAGGTAACGACAGTGTGTCCTACACAAAGCGCGTGCCTATTCTCATGTATCATAATGTCAGCGAGAGTGATGCTGTGGGTGCTACCGTTACTGCCGAAGTGTTTGAGAGCCACATTAGCGCTCTTGCTGATGCGGGCTTTACGGCTGTGCTTTATGATGATCTTATAAATTATGTTGAATACGGAAGTTCGCTTCCCGAAAAGCCGATCGTTATTACCTTTGATGACGGATATGAGAGCAATATTACATTGGCTGCGCCGATTCTTGAAAAGTACGGAATGTGTGCAACGATCGCCATTGTGGGTGTGACCGAGGGTGCTGATACCTATAAGGACACCGGAGAAGCGATAACTCCTCATTTTTCGCTTGAAGACGATAAGCTTCAAGAGTACATTGAAAAGGGTGTTATTGATATACAGACTCACACCTATGATATGCATCAGGTAGAGAAATATGATGGTGATGATTGCCGTTTCGGAGCCATGATGCTTGACGGCGAAAGCGAAAATGATTATATTGAAGCTTTGACCGGTGATATTACCAAGGCGTCAAAGCGTATCGAAGAGATGACAGGGAAGGCTCCGGTCGTATTCACCTATCCTCACGGCAAATATACGGCGCTTTCAGAGACTGTCGTTCATTCTCTCGGTATGAGGGTGACAGTTACTACAGATCCGGGTGTGAGTGAGATAGTCAAAGGAATCCCTCAAAGCCTGTATCTGCTAAAAAGATTCAATATCACAAATGATCTCGGAGCTGATGCACTCCTTCAGCTTACCGAGAGTAAATAATTATAATTCGGAAAGGTAAGATCATGAACACTCAGGAAAGAATACTCAAGTTTTTTATAGAAAAAAACAAGGCTGATGATAACCTTACATGGGATACTGATCTTCTTGCAGGAGGATATGTAAACTCACTTTTTGCACTTGAGATCGTTATGTATCTTGAAAAGGAATTTAAGATACGTATTAAGAGAAAAGATATCAATGACGAGAATTTCCGTACAATAAACAACATGACAGCTCTTGTTGAGCGACTTGTGAAGTAATATGGAGATCAAAAGAGCAAATGCCGGCAAGATAAAATGCCTCATATTCGACCTTGATGATACCCTTTGGGAGGGAACCTTGACGGAAGGCGGTGCGAAGAAGCTTCGTGCAGGTGCTGCAGAGCTTATCCGTACTCTTGACAGTCGCGGCATTCTTATGTCTATTGCGTCAAAGAATGATCATGATTCCGCAATGGATGCCCTTCGCAGGCTTGATCCGACTCTGCCCGAAATGTTTCTTTGCCCTAAGATAAGTTGGGGGACTAAGTCTTCTGCGATCAAAGAGATCGCAGAAGACCTTAATCTTAAAATGTGCAACCTTGCTTTCATAGATGATAGCGAGTTCCAGCGTGATGAGGTGAAGTTTGTACACCCGGATATTTCGGTCTATGATGCGTCAGAGCTTACAAGTCTTGCTGATTATCCCGAATTTACGGTAAGATTTATAACTGAGGACTCAAAAAACAGACGGAATATGTACGTGTCCGATATGACACGTGACAGAGCAAAGGCCGAGTTTGACGGAACTGACGAAGCATTTATGAGCACCCTTGATATGCGCTTGTCTATTGATCCCGTTGACGAGACTCAGCTCAGAAGGGTAGAAGAACTTACTCTGCGTACGCATCAGCTTAACTCTACAGGATATACCTATTCGTACGAAGAGCTTTGTTCATTCATAGATTCGGACAAGCATGAGTTTTATATTGCGGGTCTGACCGATAAGTACGGTGACTCAGGCAAGGTCGGACTTCTTCTGATGGAGGATGCGGGAGACGCTTATGTTCTTAAGTTGCTTATCGTTTCCTGCAGAGTCATGACCCGAGGCGTTGGTACAGCGCTTCTTACCCACGCTGTCCGAATTGCTGCAGCGCGTGGCAAAAAGCTTCGTGCCGAGTATCTTGAAACAGAGTATAACAGAATCATGTATATCACATATAAGCTTGCGGGATTTGACGAGATTTGTGAGCTTGATGACGGAGAAGGATGCATTCTTGAATACGCACGAGAAGCACTTCCCGAGTACCCGTCATATCTTAACATTGTATGCTGACCTTGCAGGTGTTGCAGGGGCTGAATATTTAATTCAATTAACTAAGCCGCAAGGCGGAACGGAGGACTAATATGAAGATCGGAATGATTTGTGAGATGATGGAGGATCGGTACGGCCCTGTGGCATTCGGTGCTGTAAACAAGCTCGGACTTGATTTTATTGAGGTTTGCTGCAACTTTGATCCGGACTCAGAGCTGTTTATTGAAAAAGTACAGGATACAAAGAAGCTTGTCGAAGATACAGGCATCGCTATCGGTTCTGTGGGCAGATGGAATCTTAAAGCGAATCAGGGAGGCATTATCGTTCCTGAAGAGCTTGACAAGAACATCAGACTTATGAATGCGGCGGCTGAGGTCGGATGTCCCGTGTTTGTTTGCGGATGTAACTATGACGACAGTATCAGCAGATATAAGAATTACGGCGCAGCTATCGAATATTTCACCAAGATCACCGAGGAAGCGAAGAAGCTCGGCATCAAGGCTGCTGTATATAACTGCTCTTGGAATAACTTTGTTTGCGAATCTCACGCTTGGGATATTGTTCTTGATTCTGTTCCCGATCTTTGGATCAAGTATGACTGCTCGCACGCTTTTGCAAGAACTCAGGGATACCATACTTATCTTGAAGAGCTTGATCGCTGGCTTCCGAGGATCGCGCACATTCACATAAAGGGTGCAGCACACCTTAACGGCGAAGGCATTGATGATCCGCCGGCAGGAATGGACCAGATCGACTGGAACACTGTTTTTGTCCTCCTTTACAAGCACGGATATGATGCAGGTCTCAGCATAGAGCCTCATTCTGCTGTGTGGAGAGGCGAACTTGGCGACGCGGGAGTCAAATTTACTGTTGATTTTCTTCATAGATACGTTCTCAGGTGATAATCCCTATTGACAATCGGTTAATTTTGTGATATCATTATCATAACGTAACAATCTTTTTGTGTACATTACAAAATTTTTTAAACAGGAGTCACATATGGAAACCAAACGCAACCTCAAGTATTATATCGCACCTCCTATTTCTATTCCCACCATTATCGGTCTTGTTATCGCTGTGGTAGGTATCGTTATGGCACTTATCATGCCCAGTAAGATTCCCGGCATTGCTGTTATCGTTCTTGGTCTTCTTGTTGTTATGTTCACAACAGGCGGTAAGTCAAATGATACTGATATTGAGTTCCAGGCAAGAGCTCTTACCTCAGATCTTCAGGAAAATGCAATGAAGAAGTTTGAGGTTTATGAAAAGCACTTCCTCAAGATGCTCAAACCCGTTGATCTTACAGGTTATGATTTTGAAGCTAAGGAAAATGAGTTCTATTACAAGAAGGGTCAGGACGGTACTCCCAGAACTAACTACTTCAAGGCATTCAACCTCATCTTCACCGGTGAGAAAATGTACGTTTACGGTCGCCGTCTTTCCTTGACAAACGAAGAAATTGATGAAACCATCACCGCTCAGTATAAGTATAACGAGCTTTCTCATTCTGAGGTTCTCGAAAAGACCTTCAAGACTCCTAAGGGTGACGAGATCACATATCATGTATTCAAGATATATGATAATGACGGTAACGCAATTCTCGATACCTGTATCGACTACGGTGCAGACTCAGATAAGGCGGTTGAGAACATCAACCGTGCGATCTCTGTTCGCCGCGTAGAGATCGAGAAGAGAGCTGAAGAGAGAGCTATCAAGCTCCGTGAGTTCCGTGAGAAGGTTATGGCCGGAGAAGCTGTTGACCTTCCTCAGGACAGCCTTGATGTTTGATTTAAATTAACCAAGTAAAAACAAGCACTTCATTAGCGTGTTATCCTTAACGGAGAACACGCAGTCAAATCCGTCTTCGACGGGTGAAATCCACCTCTGGTGGATGAAATTGCGTTTGCGATGAAATCCTGCTTCGCAGGGTTGTATTTAGACGGATTTGATTTCATCCGAGGACTTGTCCTTGGATTTCATCTGAACGAAGTGAAGATTTCATCGTTGCCGCGCAACGATTTCATTAAACCAACAGAAAAAGAGATAACATTTCGGCTACGAAC